>JAWOHK010000357.1:0-6167 GCA_046485205.1 Chloroflexota bacterium
CGGGGATTCACGCTCTGCGACTCGACTATGCCCTCAAACCCGAGGTGGAATATCAATGGGCCATCGCCGCCGTGGCCGACCCCAACCAGCGCGCCGGCGACACCCTCGCCAGCGGCACAATCAAGCACATGCCGCCCTCCGCCACGCTCGCTGCCCAACTCAAAGACGCCAACCCGCAACAACAACTGTTCCTGTACGCCCAGGAAGGGTTCTGGTACGACGCCATCGCCACGCTGTCGGAGCAGATCGACGCCAACCCGACGGATCGTGGTTTGCGCGAACAACGGGCGGCCTTGCTGGAACAAGTCGGCCTCAGCACCGCCGCCGCCTATGACCGGGGCACGAAACCCTGAAGACAGGGTTAATGACTCGAACCGATGCCACCCATTGATAAACGCGCCGCACTGGCCAACCACGTATTGTTCGGCCCCCTTGAGGGGGCCGAACGCGAGCAACTCCTCACCCTGGGCGCGGAGCGGCGCTTTAGCGACGGTCAAATGATTTTTCAACGGGGTGATGCCGGCGCCAGCATGATGCTGGTACTACGGGGTCAGGTCAAAATCAGCATCGTGTCCGACGACGGCAAGGAATTGATCTTTTCCATCATCCCGCCCGGGGAATGCTTCGGCGAGATCGCCCTGCTGGACGGCCAGGCCCGCACCGCGGACGCCATCGCGGTCGGGGACTGCACGTTGTTCGTGCTGACCCGTTCCGATTTTATCCCGTTCCTGGAGCGCCACCCCCAAGTCGCAATTCGCCTGCTCGCCGTGCTGTGCGCGCGGGTGCGCGCCACCAGTGAGTTCATCGAACGGCTGGCCTTCCAGAACCTGCCGGCCCGCCTGGCCCGCCTGCTGCTCGATCTGGCCGCGACCCAGGGAGCGACCACCCCGGCGGGAATCCGTATCGCGTGCAAGCTGTCGCAACAGGAGATCGGCAATCTTATCGCGACCAGCCGCGAAAGCGTCAACAAGCAACTGCGAACCTGGCAGGCGGCGGGGCTGCTGAAGATCGACCACGGCATCATTACCCTGCTGCAACCCGCCGCGCTGAACCGGCTAGCCGGTTCGGCCTGAGCCCCGTCCGCCACCAACCGGACCGAGCGGCCGTCCAGACTGGAAAAATTCAGGCGACTGTGAACCAGCTCACACACAAGGACCGGAAAAAAATGCATGAATAGCCTCACGTCAGGAACCGACGCCTGCCGCGCAAGGATCTGCTGGCGCGGGCACGTTCCAAAAACACTGGAGGCAAGCATGAATACGGTCGTTGTCGTGTTGGCGGTGATTCTCACCGCTTCATGGTGGTTCAGGCGAGCTGTCCCCAAGAACCATGCCACCATCAGTTCAGCCAGTCACCCTGCGGTTTCCGCCTTGGATCGGCCCGGCGCCGCCCCAAGCGTCACCCTCATCCGGCGAACGCCTCTCGTCCTGGCTCAAAGGTCCAGCGACGACAATCGGCCGCCACCCCCCCACCTGGAACACTGGGCGGCCACGGGCGGAAAGGGTCCTCAATCCCCCACGAACGAAATCCTCACCCCGATCCGCCGGCGGTTTCTCGAACTGAAGGGCGAAGTCGCCGCCATCGTCGAACGGCATCGCGAGCAACAGGCCCAACCACACGATCAGTTGGCTCGAGAGTTAGCCGTGCTACGGAAACAACTGGAACGCTTGCAACAAGAGGCCTACATAGAACTGGAATATATCGATCCAAAGCTTTATCAGGACTTCATACGTCGATCGCGGCGGGATAACGGCGGCTAATCTTTACCTGGCCTGGCAAAATTGAATTTGATCCAGGACAGTAGAACCGTAGGTTGATCTCCAAGGCGTTGATCGCTTACAGCGCGAACTTAGCGTGAACCCCCTGCAACTCATATTGCATAACTTTCAGTGACGATGGATTTTGGATCAACCACTTCAACCGAGTGCACCAAACGGCGGATAACATGCATCTGAAGAGCTCGCCACTTTTTCAAGGAATTTCCCAGGAAATACTGGATGAAATCTGGCGCCATTTGAAATCGCGTTGCTATCAGCCCGATGAACATATCTGTCGGCAAGGGGACGCTGGCGATAGCATGTTCATCATTCAGAGTGGCTTGGTTGAAATTGTCAAGCAGCGACCGGAATCCCTGGTTCTGCTGGACCGGTTGCGGCACGGAGATATCTTCGGTGAAATGGCGCTCATCACGGGTGAACCCCGGACAGCGAGCGCGATTGCCGTGATGCCCACGGAAGTTCTGGAGCTCAATCGTGATGCCTTTGCCGCCATCATCGCCCATCATCCCAATGTGCTCTTTAATATCAGCCGTATCCTGATTCAACGCCAGAAGCGCAGCCATACGTTTCTGTTTCAACAACACAATCGGGGGGAAGCTGTCGCGGTTGTTATAGGTCGAAATACTCATGCCTTGGTAACCGAAGCGATTGCCGCCATCCAGAATCTCAGCCCCAAAGGCGCGGCGATTTTCGATCTCACCGGTTTGTTGCCCGTTAGCAAAATACCTTTGGATCTTCAAAGAGTCGCCAATGTGCTTGGCGACTTGGACGGCCTACTGGTTGATTACCAAACGGTGATTACGGTCGTCGATGCCAACCAGCCTGACCTTGATTTGCTCGCGAGGAACATGGATCGAATTGAAGTTGTCGCCGAATGGCCAGAAGCACTTCAGATCTACCGTAAATTCGAACAAACCGCAAATCGTATTCATTGCATCCTCATAGGCCAATCATCGACGAGTGCTCCTGAAAACATAGGGAATTTACCCGTCCTGCGCTCCATTTCCCCTACCCCTGCCACGGGCGAAACCGCGTGGCTGGCGCGGCATCTCACGCGAAAAAAAATTGGCCTGGCATTAGGCGCGGGAGGAGCCAGAGGTTTTGCTCACATCGGCGTACTCAGTATTCTCGAGCAGGCCGGCGTTCCCATTGATTACATTGCTGGAAGCAGCATCGGTGCAATGGTCGGCAGCTTTCTAGCCATGGGTATGAATGCCGCCAGGATCGAAGCCGAACTAAAACGCATCTGGTCGCCAAAAACCGTAGCCGAACTGAATGTTTTCTCTCAAGAGGGCCAATCGGTTGGATTAGAGAACGTCATGCGGGCCACCGTGAGTATTATTGGGGATCTGGAATTTACCAATTTGAATGTTCCGCTGACCATCATGACGGCTGACCTGAACGCGCGGCAGGCCACTCCGATCAGCACCGGATCCCTCGCCGAGGCGCTGTGCGCTGGAATCACCGTCCCCGGCATGGCTCCGCCTTATGCACGAGGATCGCAGCGCCTCGTCGATGGCATTGCCATCGCTCCAGTGCCGACGGCGGCATTGAGAAACGCCGGTGCGGATCTTGTTATTGCGGTCAATGTGTTGCATCGAAACACCCTTGATTCCTGGCCTGTTACCGCTCCGCCGCCACCGCCATCAAATCCAAAATCATCCCGAACCCTTGATCCCATCATCGAGACCCTGATCATGCTGCAACTGGATACGAGCATTCGGAATGCGGCCGAAGCCGATCTAATCATCACTCCCCGGTTTCCATCCTTGAGCTGGAGGGACTATCATCTGGCTGATCTGATCCTGGACGCCGGTCGCAGTGCCGCTCGAGAACAACTGCCCTGCCTTCTTGATCTCATTAAGCCGTGATGAACAGAATCCATCGCCAACCATGACCTCACCATGATCGCGGGCGATCCAGCCATCCCGAACCAAAGCCTCAGCCCTAGATTCAGGGAGATCACATTAATGCCATCCAATTTATCCAGCGCCCTGCCCAATTTGGGCTCGGTCGATCTTCAGCGGAAATTAAGAACGCCGGCGGAAGCGGTCTCCATCGTCAAACCCGGCGACCTGGTGTATGTGGGAACTGCGTGCGCCACGCCACGCATCCTGACCCAAGCCCTTGAGATTCAGAAGAAAGACCTTCCTGACATCACTCTTTTCCATTTCCTGACGGATGGCGCTTTACTCCATGAGGGACAAACCACCGAAACTCATTTCCAGCACCGCTGCTTTTTTGTGGGCATGGATGTTCGGACGGCCGTCAAGCAGAAACAGGCGGACTACATTCCCATCTCCATCGCCCAAGTGCCAAAACTGATTCAAAACGGACGCTTGACGGCCGATATCGCATTCATTCAAGTCTCCCCACCCGATCAACACGGTTATGTTAGCCTCGGCGTATCGGTCGACATCACCCGCGCCGTGGCCCTGACCGCAAAAACCGTGATCGCTGAGATCAACCCTCACATGCCCCGAACCATGGGGGATTCTTTTCTACACCTGAATCAGATTCATTATCTGGTCCCCGTGGACGAACCGATTATCGAATACACGCATCCTCCGGCGGACGCCGTGGCTCGGCAGATCGCGCGTTACGCCGCCCGAATCATCGATAACAATTCCACCTTGCAGATCGGTCTTGGCCGAATTCCCAACGAGATGATCAAGTATCTGACCGACCGGCAGAATCTTGGCATTCACTCCGACGTGATTACCGATTCCATTGTCGATTTGATCGAGAAGGAAGTGATCACCGGCAAGGCCAAAGGACTCCACCCCGGTCAAATCGTCACCAGCTATTGCATGGGCACCCGGCGTCTTTACGATCTGATCGATCGCAATCCGCTGTTCGCCTTTCATCCCATCGATTATGTCTGCAATCCGGCCGTGCTCGCCGGCAATCATCAACTGGTTTCCGTCACTCAGGCGTTTGCGGTGGATCTCACCGGTCAGGTGTGTGCGGACCAATTTCAGGGCGAATTCTACAGCGGCGTATCGACACAGCCCGATTTTCTGCGGGGCGCCGCCAATTCCCCTGGCGGCAAGCCCATTATTTGCCTGGCATCAACCACCGATGATGGTCAGGAATCCAGAATCCGTCCATTGCTCAGAATGGGTGAAGGTGTGACCATTGCCCGTTCCGATGTTCATTACGTAATCACCGAATACGGCTGTGCTTACCTGTTCGGGAAATCCATCCGGGAGAGAGCCCTGGCGTTGATCGAAATCGCACACCCAGAGTTTCGGCCCTGGTTGCTCGAAGAAGCCAAACGCCTCGGCTATCTCCGCCCGGATCAGGCTTTGCGAAGCAAGGTAGCTTATCCCGTTCATGAGGAACGGGAAGCCAGACTCAAAAATGGCGTCAACATTCTTATCCGGCCCTCCAAAGCCAGCGATATTCAAAGCCTTCAGGATTTTTTCCACCACTTATCCAAGGATGATATTTACACCCGGTTTTTCCAGGATCTCAAATTCCTGCCAATTTCCATGGCCGAGCATCTTTGTAATGTCGATTACGAAACCGAAATGGCGTGCGTGGCCGTGACTGGCGAACGTGAAAACGAAATGATTATTAGCAGCGCCTGCTATTTCGTAAACCTTACTAGTAATCTGGCCGAGGCAGCCTATATGATTCATCCCGACTGGCAGGGATTTGGATTAGGGGGAATTTTGCAGCAGTGGCTGATTGAATACGCCAAGACCAAGGGTCTGAGAGGATTTACCCTGGAAATCCTGACGTCCAACGCAAAGATGATCCGATTAGCCAAAAGCGCGGCGACCAAGGTAGCCATCCAGCGGTCGGGTGATACCTACGAGGTCGAGATGCTGTTCTAGTCACTGGAACCAGCCCTTTTTAAGGTGAGTTAGGCTGCCTTGGCAGCCACAACCTGTGGTGTAATCCCTTTGAGAAGCTTGGCGGTCGACCTATGGGGATGGCCTTGGAATTGAGTACGCTTGCGCGGTCGTGTTCTCGATGTGGATATGAAGCTTTACAAGACGTTGATTGTATTAATTTTGATCGGTTAAATATCCATGTCTGGAGCACTACCTGAAACAGGTTCCCACCGACCTGCCGGCCCAGATCCGCGGTAATGGCATAATCCGGCCCGGCCAGCGGCCCGGCGGGACCGAGCGTGCCGTCCAGCGTGACCTGCGCCGAACCGCCGCTGGCATAGATCGTCAGCCCGAAGAACACGCCCCACCGTCTACAGATTCGTTCGTCGCGCATGGCAATCTCCCGTAATCGGGTCACATCGCTCGCTGTCAGGCGGTGACGGAATCTTGCATGCTCGATCCGGTCGCCGCGCCACAGCGTGTTCGGATTGGAAATTTCGGTAAAAAGATCGCTTGTTGAGAAGGATTTTGCCGCACAAAACCCTTC
>JAWOHK010000257.1:0-3853 GCA_046485205.1 Chloroflexota bacterium
CTGACATGGTCAACATCCTTCCAAAGGTATTTGTCCAACTCCATCCGCAAGCGAGTGGCGGAGAAAAGAACAATAAGCGCTTCATCGGTCTTAAGACGACGGCTGGCGCGAAGGGCAATGCTGTCTCCGGCCTGAAGGCGCGATTCTTCCCACTTGATGGGACCCTGCGGGTCCTGGCTCGGAATCAAAAGCCACACAAAAGATTCCTGGATGCGACTGTTCACCGATTCATCGGTCTCGCGACGTTTGGTCGCGGCAAGGTTCCCCTGGTAAGCGTCAAGATTCAGCGATTCCCTCTCCTTGATAATCGATTCCCAGGCCATAAACTGCCGCACGGCCTGTTCAAGATCCGCCAGGCGGCTTTTGTCCGGCGCGAGGAACACAAGCGTGTTCTTGTAAAGCCGGGGAGTGTTGCCACGATGTTCAAGTATCTCGGCGGCCTTAAGGCGGGCGGGGCTGTCGGCCATCCCCTTGGAGTGCGAGAACTCGGGACCGAGTATCACCAACCGAGCTTCCATCTCATCGGGGACATCGGCGCCGGTCGGCGGCGCGGGATGGACCGCGGCAAAATCGCCACGGGCACGGTCGGCCTTGAGGCGTTTTTCGATTTCCGCCCAGACAAGGTGCTCGTCCTGCTGTTGGGCACGGTCACGAGCCATGCGGTTGATGTTCTGCTGAATGTCATACCAGTAGCGATTCTTGTCCACATACAGATGCGTCGCCTGATCGGTCAGCTTTCTCAGGGCGTCACCAAAAGTGTGAACACTTTCTCCCGGTTGAGCGCAGGCCAGCTTGATGCGGTTGTCCTCAATACCCCGATTAGCGGCGTTGTGGATCGGCGCGGAACCGATAAACACAGCCCGGGCCGCCCGACGGCAAGCCGAGTACCGTCCCAGATTGGTGTTGACCCGGTCCAGCGTAATGGGGAGCGAGTGGGGGCCATCAACATCGCGGTCAACCACGGCATCCCACGGGCCGGGAAGATAACGAAGGATCTCCTTGCGAACATTGTCGTCATCGAGCGGCACCATACACGGCATAATCATGGCGCTGGTGTCGTTGCGCTCCCAGAGAGAATGAATCACCGCGGCCATCAAACGCAAAACACCGCGGGTCAACTGAAACCGTTCCAGCGACGCCCAGTCCTGGTAGAGCCGGTCAAACAGCTCCGGATGTATGGGATAAGCGCTTGCCATGCGGCGACGGTATTCACCCTCGGCACAGCCGCTGGGGAATTCGTCGGCATTGCTGCGGTAGAAATCCGCGTACATTTTTACGACCGTATCACGGCGGACGTGGTCGGTGATAGGCTCGAATAAGCGGCGGCGGACGATTTCAAAACTTTCTTCGGCGCTGGCCGGGCGCCACGGCGACTCCATACGCGCAAACACCTGTTCCAATCGTTCCAGAGCGGCCCTGCCGGCTTCGCCACCGATTTCAATCTGCTCGCGTTGCTGGCCGGATACTCGCGGCGATATCGGGATAGTGGCCACCACGAGCGTGCCGCTGACAGCCCGGGCCGCCTCGGTGAGGGCCTGCGCGAAAGTCAGGTTGGCGTCAAACGAACCGGCCGGCATATCATCCTTGCCGTAAAGCTGGCGAACATATGCTATCCATTCATCGATAAGAACAAGACAGGGAGTTGCCTGCTTGAACAGCTCTCTTAAAACATCGGACCCGGGGCTGACACCGTGCTTGTCCGCCTCGGCCACGAGCTTATATCCCTTGGCGCCCAGTAATTGCCAGGCCATTTCGCCCCAAAGGGTGCGCACCGTGGTGCCGTCGGGCTTTTTCGACGGCTGAGCAGGACTGAGAGCCACACCCACCAGCACCGCGCGGTTGGCTTTGGGTACGGAATCAACCTCGGCCCTTTCGAGTATCTGCTCCACACCGACCAGCCGGGTGGCGGGAGTGCCGCTGAAAAGATGATACAGGGCTATCATCGAGTGGGTCTTGCCGCCGCCGAAATTGGTTTGAAGCTTAATAACCGGATTGCCCCCCTTGCCATTCAGACGGCGCAGAGCATCGACCAGAAGGTCCTGCAAGCCTACCGTGGGGAAGGTCCGGCGGTAGAACTCCTCGGGGTTGATATACTCGTCGGCGCCTTCTTTGCGATGGACCTGCGTCAGGTCGGCGGCAAACTCGGCCTGCTGGTAGCGGCCGGAGGCAACATCGGGATGCGGCGTGGCAATCTCGCGCCACGGAACCAGACCTGACGTTGGCGTACCCTGAACAGCGATAGCGGCCGCTTTGCGGGTCTGCGTGCGGGCCTGCTCATCGAAACGAAGGCGCAGGATAGCCTGCTTCATCTGGTCGGCCTCTTGCGCCTCGAGCGCGGCGACAGAGGTCAACAGCCGATGCACTGAGTCAATCGCCCGATAGGCATCGTCGGTGGTGAACGTATCCTGATGCGCCCAGCGGTTGCGAACTTCTTTCAGCTCACTCACCAGCGCCCGCTCGGCGTGACTGAGCTGGGTCTTGAAAACATCGTTCCAGTGGTTCCACATGACAGCCAGAATGGCCTGGGTGTCCCACTTGACCGCGCCGGCGGCGCTCACTTTTATGTGGTCCATGCGCATGCTGTCTTTGGCGGCGGTCAGCCACTTGCCCCCGAATTTGGCTTTCATCTCCCGCTCAAGAAATGGCAGAAGCCCCTGATTAAGCAGTTCCAGGGCTTTGCCCACCCGTTCGTGATTCGTTATCGCCATATTATTATATCCTTCAGAGGTTCAATCTCAAATCATCCGCCGGACCCGGTATTTCTTTAGCTTTCTGGAGTATATCCGGCCAGGCCACGACAAGACTGTTATATGCCAGGGCTTCCTGCGCCCATTTCTTCCGTTCACAAATAGAATACAGCCGGTACGCCAGCGCCCTGGCCTCTTCGGCCCGTCCCATACCGAGCCGCCTGACCAGTTCGGCCGCGTGCGAGACGCCCTTGTCCAGACGGCGGACCAGATGCTGGGTGCATTCCCACACCGTAAGGCGCTTGTCGGTGGCCGGGTCCCAGTCATCTTTGTATTCTTCGCGCTTTATTAGCCGCACTTTGCCTGCCTTAGAATGGAGCACCCCCGCTTCGACAAGCCCCGGCACCGAGATAAGCATAGAAGTGGCCAGCACTTCAGCTTCGCCGGATGGCCCTGTTTCCATAGCGTGTTGCTCAAACCATGTCAGACAGAAACGGGTGTCGGCGTCAAGGTCCCCTTCCTGCCCGGTAAAGTAAAGGTCCAACTCCTGGTTGATGATTTGCAATGCCATGCGCACGCTCATACGACTGCCATCGGCTTCGATTACTTTTGAGTATCGGGAATAGACGGCCATACCGGGGCCGATAACGGCCTGGGCCAGGTCAACCGGCGCGATGTAACTCTGCTGCAGGCTTCTGAGGGCCTTTGGTATTTCCTTCCTCAGTTGCGCTAAGAATTCCTTACGGGTAGCCATAGGGGCGTCATCTTCACGCGGAAGGCAGGTGAGCACGATCGATGAAGCTAAAGCACTTACCTTCTTTTTCAAATTGGTGACAAGTTCGGTGCGCATTGGCCAAGTTGCTGTTGTCTGAAATCCAGATCGAATCATGCCCTCAAGCATGGTTTCCCATCCCGTTGATGAAATCCCATTATCACTGTCTGAACTGTCGTTATTAGACTCGGCCTGTTTGAAGGCATAGAACACAGGCATAGGATACGAGGCATTCTGGCTCTGTCGCATTATCGAAAAAGCCTTGCCAAATCCGTCCTCGAAAAATGCTCGCGCCTTTTCTTTATCACCATTAAAACGATATGGAGTAGCGACCAGCTCTTCTGCTTTTGGAACCAACATAGTACTAAACAGCTGGGGATATACTTTAGCAAGT
>JAWOHK010000372.1:0-3709 GCA_046485205.1 Chloroflexota bacterium
GTCCACATAGAAACCATTATCGGAATGAGGGCCCTGGGACGCCGAGAAGTCGATGCTGTATTCGGTAATTTTTGGCGGCCGGGTCGCTTTGGGTGGGGGGCTTGTTCCTGGTTACCCTTCAGCTTCTGACTGCAATTACGATTGTCCTGGGGGATAGAGTGCCAGTTATGACTTACCCAAATTACTGGGTCGCCTTGTCACGGCCGGAATCTGATCGCTTGGAAGGACATCTCTGGGCCACGATACCTGTAACGATTACAATCGCTAAAGTTCACCTTTGGAATACCATGTCGGCTTGTTTGGAGCCTTCCATTGAAGATGAATAAGGGGGAACCACCCAAATCTTGCAAATCTTCTCTCAGGGCGATCGAAGACGTATCGAATGGTTGACTTTTGATTCGGCTGATCTGGTTTCTCTCCCCATCACTAATCGCTCGCCAGATCAAACAAGAATCATCAGTCATATGCTTCGATTTGATATTCCCCATCGCAGTGGAGGTGGCCTTAGCAGTGAAGAAGCTGAGAATTGGATGCGGCGATTTCGGAACCTGGGTTTGGGGTAGTCAGAGCCATAGCAGCGTTTGCTCTGCCTGGCGCCAGAGCCTGTGACAAACGGTGACCTCAGTTTAGAGTTTTCGTCTTGATGCCGAGTCGAATCACGCCAGATGCACGATATGAAGCGAGCGCTCTCTCGTAGGCGAACCTGCAGTCCTGGGTATGATCGCCGTTCTCCAGCATCCGCTGCATTATCATGCGGTCGCCGAACTGACGATGAATTGGGTCCGACCCGCAACGCGAAAATAACCAGAGGTTTTCTGCCAAATATATGTCGTCCGGACCTTGTGCTACGAACGCGCTGAGCAGCGTGGGCAGAAGCGCCGATGGCGACGGTACCGAAGAGTACTTGAGTCGCACCGGTACGGATGACTGGAAATGAAAAAACGTCGTGTATCCATCAAGTTCGGTACGCAAGGGGGCATAGTCGAAGGTCAGCCCGCCGCTGCTCGTGAATGTTGCAGGTTGGTGGTCGCCGAAGACCAGCAACACAAAGGGCCGACCACTGCGCATTTCGAGGTCCACTAGATACTGGCGCATCGCGTGGACGGCGGCGGTGGTAGACCTCAACCTCTTCAGGTACTCGTGCAGGGCGCAGTTCGGTTCAAAGTCGAGCATGCCTGCAAAGCGTACATCGAAGGCGTTCTCATCAGCGACATCACAAGGATGCGGAGCGTGATTTTCGAGGAGCACAACGTACGCCAGGAAGGGCGTCTGAGGGTCTGAGCCGAGGGCAGCCGTTACACTCTCTACGATCTGCCGGTCGTTTTCGACCCAGTCCCCAAGTCTGAGATCCCGGCTGTCCCGCACAATCTGGAAGCCGTAGCGCTCGTAGGCGCGCCGCATATTATAGAAATCGCCCTTATTGGCAAAAAACGCCCAAGTGCCGTAGCCACGTTCGCGCACGTGTGTTGCAATGCTTCGTTGGACGAACGGTGCAATGGATGCATGCGTATACTGCCCCGAATACCCGAAGAGCCGTGAGTCCAGCCCGACGATGGTCTCAAACTCCGTGATCCAAGTTCCACCACCGATAGCATTAACCCTGAGCGGTCCGCTGGCGACCGTGTATTCACCAGGTGCAAACAACTCATCGTTCCACGTGCCTTCAAGCCGGAACGCCTCACCAGGATTGAAAGTGGACTCAGCGAGGAGCACTGCAATGTTCGGCAGCTGTCTTGCGGGCGCCCTCTCGTCACCCGGGGGCAAGTCTACATACTGGAAGACCGCCTGGCGAATTTCTTCGCGACTGAGCGGCGTGGCGCCAATGTCACTCGCATAGATATCGCCGGTCGCACTCCTCTCGATCTGATAGGAATAGGCTAAAAACGGTAGAATGCCGACCCGATCTGCCATCTTGGCAACGTAGGCTGGATGCCAAGTCCGATGGTCCGCCGCCATGCCTGCGAACAGGTTATTGAGGTACACAGTGGCCAGGCCGCTGAACGCAATAAGGGCCAGTAGACGAGCAAGTGAATGGAACCGGGCGCCGCTCTTCAGAAGTCCAGCCACGGATCGTCTCGCGGCGCTAACGCCGACAACGAGCCACCAGAGGAGAATAGCAACGGCGACCGCAACCGCGATGTGTCGCGTCCAGTGCGGAAAGGACAGCGCGTCCCACAGGCCAGCCGGGTCGCGCACGCTGATGTTGATGTCCAGCATCGTCAGTGGCATGCCGGTGAGATCGACCTTGACCCGGCTAATGGCGGTCGCCAGTGAATGGAGAACCAGTAGGCCAGTGAACGTCATGATCCCGAATCGCAGCGGAGTTAGCAGGCAGATGGCTCCCGAATAGCCGAACAAAACCCACGTCGCCACCGCGGGCGGTCCAAGCAGGGCAAACAGCAGCGAGCATGCAGCCAGGTACAGCGCGAACACCCAGCGAATAGTGAACCTGGTGGCGGCCCGTATGGTCAATGACAACAGAATCCCGGTCAGAAAGAGCCCTAGTCCAACCAGACAGACGCCCGCCTGCTTGATGCCGATCTCGACGTTCTCCGCACCCCTAATGTAGTCCCCGGCCAAGGCACCCAGAGCCAGCGCGAGACCAGTTCCTGAAATCGATCGGCTTACCCAAGCCCAATGTGTTTTCCCTTTGGTCGCTACGTTTCTAGTTAAGGTCATGCCTACGTCAGCAGCCCTCATTTTGTTACCACCCCGCAGCGCACTCCCTAGTTCAGAGAGACCCGGTGAACGCTGCCGAGTTCATGCTTAGCATTTTAGATCCTGAAGGACGGGTCTGCCAGCACCAATCCATCCGCGTAATGAATCGGCGGCGCTAGACTGAACGGCTTGCAATCCGAATCGATGAGATGCTCGCGCCCACGATCAACCACACCAGGAGGTTCACGAAGCGAACGCGTCAGTTCCCATATCCTTCGCGGGGGTCAAAAACTTGTGCCCAAAAAAGTATATAATATCAGGCACCTGTATGTCAAGAACCAAGCCATTCCGTCAGTCCATGACGTGGCCGTTTTCTCCTTTGCTAGAAGTGGTTCAATGCCCTCGATTAGATGAAGTTTAAGGAGTGCATCAAATTCCTATGGAGCAAGAATATCGATCGATTATAATTTTTCAATTGAACTGTGAGTTGCAGACCACAATCAGTAGGCAAGCGAAAAAACAGAGTGATCCTGGTTAGCGACCATCTGATCACTAGATTACCATACTTGCAGAAATCTGATCGCCAGAACGACCATTTCTTGGCCACAACCTATGTTTAGGGGATTAAAATCATTAAAGTTTATTTTTAGAATACCAGCTCGGCTTCTTGCCCACGTTCCATCGAAGGTGGATCGGATAGATACCTGGCTTCCCGGTTCGGCCGTCAGTTCAACCCGGACTTGCTTGACTGCTCCCGCCGTCAACAGTTTCATCATGCGCTCTCTTTCGTTCTTGCCTCGTGGCACTCCAACCGAACGGCTGCTTTCATGGAGCGCCGCCGCCCGCCCTCGCATAGCGATCGAACATGTCCTCGATCTCTCTCCACGGATCCCATCGTACCAGTGCCATGATGCGTCTCCCGTCGTATGCGGGCAATATCCCGGGTGAATCGAGTCCGGCCCGCTTGCGGCCGCGAACGCGCGTTTACTAATGTTACTTATGGTGCTCCACCGTTTCAGGTTTCGTGTGCTCGATGATTGCTTTGGCATGG
>JAWOHK010000369.1:0-6039 GCA_046485205.1 Chloroflexota bacterium
TTTTTCTAATAAATTTGGATGAGGAACCATTTGTGCGCTGATTACGGATACAAAAATTACCAATAGCGTTAAAACCAATTTTTTCATTCATTCTCCGTTATAGGATTGTTACTTCCAATACCTCCAATCGCCCAACTATTTTGTTATTCACGTCCTCAAGTCATAGGTAAATCATTGCTTTCTACAAGCTAAAAAGAGGACATTTCCAGGACGCTGGTATTGTATTCTTTTGGGAGGCCCATAGCAATGAAATTTTGATTCAATCCGGACTGCAGGCTAATTGCCGGTTATAGAATTCGAATCATCCTGCCCAAGCCTTTATTGTTGGTATGCCAGGAAACTATTCACTCACCTGTAAAAGCGAAAACAAAAATCATAATCGGGTAAGCCTTTCTTAATCCGCTGATGAGCTGCGATCGAAAAAGGCCGAATTCTAAATAAGTCAAGGAGGTACAAAAATATTTGAGGACAATTACCAAACATACCCATATCCCACGGAAACCCGGACGGCTTCTTGCTGGTTGGTCGGGTGATTGGTCTTTTGGAAGTAGTAATGAACAGAAACGGAGGTAATGAGATGCAGCGAAAAGTTAAGTCGATAATCGTAATTGTTTCAGCCGTCATGTTGCTGATATTCAGTTTGTCTTTCTCAGCCATGGCCCAGGATCGAGGTCCCTCCAAGGGGGATGGTGTGCCGTTGGGCCAGATCACGAAAGGTGAAGGTGTCGTCAGCGTTTCTTCTACTGTTGAGCAGGCAGGGGCAGCATTGTCCTTCTGGACAAAGGACCGTTTAGCAGCAGCTACACCATTAGATATTTATGCCCAGACCGGTCCCGCGACAATCGATGCTGCGGCGGTTGAGATGGCAGTAAGCGGTCCTCCCGGCTATTCCGCCGGCGGAGCTCCTATAGCTAATGCCGACATGCTGGCTCGTGCGGCCTACCCGCAGGAATGGGCCGAGTTTGATCGGGCGGTCTTAGATACCCTTGATATATATGCGATTGATAGCCCGGCGGCCGAGGATGGGACCAGCCAGATCTTTACCTCTTATACTATCAATCAACAGGCGGCAGTTCAGAAGAACTTCCCCCATAGGGTCTCCGGCCGGTTGTCTTTTACAACACCTTCCGGAACCTCTTATTGTTCGGCGTCAGTGGTCAGCCCGAACAACATTATTGTTACAGCGGCCCACTGTATCTATGATACTCCTTCCCGGAACCAGTTTTATACAAATATAGTGTTCACTCCGGCCTACCGGGCTGGCAACGCGCCTTATGGAACATATCCGTTCCAGACCTGTTGGGTGTTGAACTCATGGGTTGGTCTGAGCGGCTCGTATTCTATCAATACGTGGGCCGATGATGATGTGGCCGTTTGCCGGATGCGGAACAATTCGGCCGGGCAGTCGTTAAGTAACATGGTTGGTTGGTTCGGCCGGGGTTGGGATTGGGGATACGTCCAGCATTTCCACACCCTGGGCTACCCGTTCCGCAACACGTCGGATGCCCTGTTGACCAATGCCGGTGCATACCTGCGTTCCTGCCAGTCTGAAAGTTTCCAACAGGCCACAAATGTGGTCGGTACCGGCTGTAACTTGAGCCGAGGCCACAGCGGAGGTCCCTTTGTCGTCGGCTATAGTCTCGCCGCGGTATCCGGACAGGTTCGCAGTGTCTATTCCGGATTCTTTATTGGTACCCAAAATGCCTATGGTGCGCGCTTTAACAGCAACAACATCGTGCCGTTGTGTACCGCCGCTGGATGTTAAAGGTGGGTGATCGGTTAATCTGATAGAAAAGAAAGAGCCTGGCCACCAGTCAGGCTCTTTATCTTATCAGTCGGGAACCAATTCTAAGCTTCGCGCGTCTTTGGTGCAGAGATGATTAAAAATCTGCTTAATAAGGAGAAGTTGAAATGTTGAGGCAACGTGTGGTTCCCTTTATAGTGGGCATGTTGGCGATCCTCATTTTGGTCGCCTGCTCGCCAGATGGGGCCGAACCGGTCCTGATGGTCGAACAAGAATCCAATTCGGCTGAGTCCCCAGCGCTGGCCGAGGTCACTCCGGCCGAAAGCGAAGGGGTCGCGGCCGAGAGCGTCTCACCGGTTTCGACCGTGCAATCAGATCCGCCCGCCTATGAGATTGTAGAAAATACGACTGTGTCGACTGAAGGCGAGAACGATCAACCCCCCGGGCAAACCGAAGCCGGCGTTTCAGATCTACATGATCCGGGACAGACCGATCCGGGTACGGTCCAGACCCAACCGGTGCCGTCCGGCTGGTCAACTTACTTCGACAGCGCATATGGTTTTAGCGTTGCTTATCCGTCGAATTTCGTCATAGGTCTACCGGACTCCAGCCTGTTGACGTCCCTTGTCCCCGCCCCCAATGCTTCGGTATACTTCGCGGACCCGAATATCGCCGAGAGCGCTCTGGCCGGAAACGACGCGCCTGATCTGGAAGTAAGGGTCTTTGAATCCGGCCCACTCTCATCGCTGGAAAGCTGGATGAGCAGTGTGGGAGTGATAGCTGCTGGGGACGGCAAGACAACCCGGCCATACCAGAACGCGTCGGTGAGCGGGCAGGAGGTGTGCGAATCTACAATGCTGGCGCCAGGCTGCACGATCTTTATCGCCGGCAATGAGCGCGTCTATCAACTTCGATTCACGACACTGGAGGGGGAGATGATGGCCGGTTCCTTCTCGCTGACCAGCCCATAGCCGTAACCGTCCTAATCTGACATCAATCAAAGCGCCCAAAAACAAACCCCGGCTGCGTTCGTCCACCACAGCCGGGGTTTTTCGTTTTGGTTGGCGCAGGGAGCCATCACCCTGCGCCGCTGGCGCCACCGCCAGCTGCGCCTGCTCCGGCAGCGGTTGCCGCCGACGCCCCGGCCGCGCCGCCCGCATTGGATGCGGCCGAGATAGCCGCGATGAAAACCACCATCTCCCCGCCGCTAATTTCGCTCATGGAACGGAAGTAAGCAGGGACCTGTTCGTAACCGGACTTGCCCTGTTGTTTGACCCAGGCCTCGGCAAAACCGAAGGCGGCTGTGTAAGGTAGGTAGGTTTCGTAGTAACCAGGGTCAGACAGGTCGGCTTTACCTTTGGAAACAGCTTGAAGGTGGCGGCGAAATGGATCAAATGCCGATGCCAGCTGCACGCCGCGTTGTGAAAGCGTGGGGATTGCCGCCCCGGCGATGGTGGCGATCACGCCCACCAAAAACAACGCTCCGACCAGGATAAGCGACCAGAAACCGAAGAAAGGCTCAAAAAGAAAGACAAGTACCATCAAGGGCAAGGTAAGCAGCATCGACACGATTCCCCAGATCGAAAGCTGCCGGCCTCTATGACGGGCATCCAAGTCAACGAACCCTTCCAGATTAGCCTCATCTTTCAAGCTTTCGCTATAGCCCTTCCAGCGCGATGAGGTGATCAGCTTGCCCATCTCTGACACGGTAATGGTTTCTTGTTCAACCCCCGCTTTATCAGTGAATAAGATCGTCAGGAGCGCATTTTCGTGAGGCCGTAAATCATCCGGCCGCTTAAGCAATGTAATGAAAAATTCGTCCGGCCGATGCCATTTTTTCTCGCCGACTTGTTCGATCTCGATCAACCCGCGGCCGGCCAGATCGAACATCGTCGCTAAACCGTGCTGCCAGCTAATCTGGCTGTTGAACAGATAGCCGGCCAGAGCCGGAGGCAGATCGATAGGCGGTCTGTCAGCCAGGGCAGTAGATTTGACCGGACGGGGATAGCGGTTGCGGGTAGTGGCGATGATGGCCAGTAACCCACCGGCCAAAACCACAGCCGCTGCAGATATCCATATCCAGGCCCGGCTGGAATGGGTTGACGCGCGAGTTTGCCAGGCTGGAGGGTTACCGGAGAACGTGCCAGGCGGGAAATCAAGGCGCACAACCAGCGGATCGCCCGGCGCAAGATCGGTGAGATTAAACACAACCTGATTGTTACCTGCCTCGACCGTGGCAGTCCCGGCCGTCACCCGGGGAGTGCCGGTGAGTACGGCGCCCGGCGGATAATGAAACGTGACCCGGCTGTTGCGAATGGCATAGTCATAGTCATCGGGCAATGCTTGCCAGACGAGAGTCTCGGCGGCATCCTCCCGCTGCACGACACCGAGCGGCCGATAAGTGAGGCCAAATGTCCGGCTGGTGTTGGAGGTCGGCGATAAATGCCAGACGACTTCAATCGGGTTGCGGCCACTGATCTCGATCTGATTGGGACCCGTTCCTTCAGGCCAGATTTCACTGTCAACGCCGGCTGTTAAATCGACGATGCCGTCAGTTCGGTTGGTCGGAAGTTCGCGGAAGACATAGCTGAACGGCCCGCCCTGAAAATTAAACGTGACCGCTTCCTGAACAAGGAGCGAGCCGTCCGGCTGAACCCACACATCGACATCAAAACGTTCAGCGTCGTAGGCTTTCTCCTGGGCAATTGCAGACGAAAAGACCAGAACCAGCAACAACAATCCCGGCAGGAATTTGCGAATCATTTGGCGATCTCCTCGGCGAATCAAGCGCCTATATACCACTACGCAAATAGATAGTCCGTAGTTGTGAGAACCGATCCGCAGGTGTTTTTGAGTGTCGACGGGTCCTGGCTAATTCACCCCCAGTACAGCCCGAGCGGCATTATAGCCGGGTGCGCCGGTAACCCCACCCCCCGGGTGCGCTCCGGAACCGCACAGATAGAGATTTTTCACCGGCGTTGTGTAACGACTCCAACCGGGAATTGGCCGCATCACCAGCAACTGGTCCAGGCTCATTTGACCCTGGAAGATGCTGCCCTCGGTCAGTCCGTACTCTTGCTCCCAATCAAGAGGCGTGGTTAGACGGCAATGGAGCATTCGCGCTCGTGTGCCTGACGCGTATTGCTCCAAGGTGTCCAGCACCGTGTCGGTAAACGATTCCCGAATGGACGACCATGATCCATCGCGTAAAGCATAAGGTGCGTATTGCGCAGTGATCGACAGGATGTGTTTGCCTTCCGGCGCGAGCGAGGCATCATGCAGCGTCGGAATGACCACCTCCAGATAAGGTTTCTCGGAAAATCGACCGTACTTGGCCGCGTCATACGCGCGCTCCAGGTAATCCAGACTGGGGCTGAGGCGAATGCGGCCGCCAAGTTGGTCAACCTCGCCCTGGCCGATAAAAGCCGGTAGCCCGTCGAGCGCTAGGTCGACTTTGGCAGTGCTGCCACGGTAGATGATATTGCGCACCTGACGCATCACCTCCGGCTCAAGATGCTGCGGGCCGACGAGGCCCAATAACGTATGGCGGGCATCGATGCCGGAGAGTATGGTCGCCGCCCGAATTTCCTCGCCGTTTTCGAGCTGAACGCCAACGGCTACCGGTTCGAGATCGCCGCCCACCATAATTTGCTGTACGGAAACACCGGTCCTAATAGTGGCGCCATGCGTCTGTGCTGCTTTGGCCAAGGCGGCCGACAACTCGCCAATGCCGCCGGCGACATACCGTTGGTTGAGCAAACCGCCCAAGTTTTGATAGAAAAAGAGCAGGTTGGTGCCCGCGCCGCGCGGTCCCAAGGTGGTGCCGGTAATGGCCGAACCGCCTAATGCGCCTTTCAACGCATCACTCTCAAACCATTCGTCCAGGTATGCCTGAACGGCCATGGGCAACACCCGGAGGAATTCCATCATATCGTCGCCGCCCAAGCGCCTGAGCCGCAAGGCCAGTGGTCCCCATGACAATGCGTCTCCGCGCCTTAAACCGACCAGATCCGGCGGTGTGAGCATCATCATCCCGCTCAAGATGGTTGCCATCTGTTCGACCTGGTGCTTAAATGCCGGGTAGCGTTCAGCATCCGCAGCACTGAATACTGACAGATCGGTCACCGTTCGTTGTTGGTCGCGCCAGATCGTTAAAGCCCTGCCGTCCGGTTGAGGCGCGAATAGCAAAGCCGGGTTTTCACGAAATTCCAGACCGTGGCTTGTCAGCCCGAGTTTGTTGATAATTTCGCTCTGGAACAACGCTGCGTCGGCCGCGCCGGTATTCACCTTGAATC
>JAWOHK010000411.1:0-10266 GCA_046485205.1 Chloroflexota bacterium
GGCGTCGGGTGGCGGCGGCCGCCGGGCGACTGGCTGTAACTCATCTGGATGACCGGGTAGACGGCCGGGTCGACGATATAGCCCCAGTCGTTGGCGTCGGTCCAGTCGGGCACGACCAGCGGCACCGGCCGGGGGTCGGCGAAACCGCGATCCTGCGCCTCGGGCGTATAGACGGTGGGCATACCCTCGCCGTAGCCCAGAATGCTGAGGGCGGTGTCATACAGCTCGGCCGGTACCAGCAGGAAGCGCGGGAAGATGCCCAGCACCTTGCCGCTGTTGACCTCGGCGTGCTTGAAGCACTCCTGTCGCGCCGCCCGCCAGGCGGCCGCGTCCGTGCCCAGGGCCGTCATCACCAGGTTGCTGTGGTCGCCGTGAAACAGGGCCTTGCTGTCCTGACTCAGCGTCGGCCCCACCCCGCTGTTGGCTGTGAACAACGCCGCCACCGCCGCCGAGCGAGTGCGCACCGCGGCCACAGCCAGCGCCCGCGGGATGGCCTGCAGTTGCATGATGTCGCTGTTCTTGATCATCTCGCGGGTGATGCCGATATAGCCGCCGCGCTTGACGAAAGCGGCCGTCTCCTGCACATCGGCCACGCTCAACTCGGTGTAGGCCGCGCCTTCGCTGACCGTCGGCAGGTTGCCGATGCCGCCCAAGGTGATCCACTTCATGTCGTGCAGGCGGCCGTCGTTGGGCTCGACGCTGGCGATGCGCTCGAACCAGCGATAGTGGTCCAGCGCCTGGAACTGCTGGACGATGACCTTGTTCATGGCGTCGACGGCCAGGTTGGCCAGCGTGGTCGTCGTCGCCCCGCTGAACTGGACCCGCGAGCCGTCGAAGACGCCGCGGAAATGCACGTCGCCGGTCAGGGCCACGTAGAGGTCGGCGAAATTGCGCAGGTTGGGCGGCGGCGGGCTGGCCCCGGCCGCGCCGAAGAAAAAGCCCACCAGATCGCGGGCCTCATCTAGCGGGTCGCCCAGGCGGATGGCCCCGCCGTGCCCGTTGGCTCGCGGCGGGCGGCCGCCCAGCTTCACCACGCCGGCCTCCTTCAGGGCCGCCACCTCGCCCTGCGCCTGCTCCACGGCCTCGTAGACCGCCCCGGCCGTGTCATACCGGCTTTCACGCAGCCGCTGCTGGACGGTCACCGGCAGCCCCGACGAGGCGATAATGGCCACGGCCGCCGCCGTTTGCAACGCCTCCACCCATTCATCAGTCATCCCGCCCCGGCCCCAGGGGGCGACCGCGCCTGTCGCGCCATTGGCGGCCTTCACCGCGTCACCGCCGCTGGCCGAAGCTCCGGTTTCCTCTTTTCGTTGCATCGCTACCTTCTCCATCGTGTCCGTCTCTTGAGTCATGCTGCCCATCTCCCTCTCTCTATAATCGCTATGCGAAGCATATCCGGCCGACCACGACGCCAGCGCCGTCACGGCTCCCCGGTCCGTCTGTTCACCCCTTGGCCGACTCCTGGGCGGCGTCAACGGCCGCTCGCCCTTGCCCACGATCCGGGCCCCGTCGCTGGCCGGGAACATCACCAGGTCGGCCGACTCCACCATCTCGATGCGCGCGATCGTCCGCCCGTCAGGCGCCGGGCCCGGGTAAAATACCAGGCTGACACCCAGGTCCGGCCCATCCCGCCGGCCGGCCGACTGATCGGCCAGCCACTGCTCCACTAGATCGAGCACCGGCCCTGTGCCGGCCGTCTCATAGGCTCGCAAGTGGCCCACCGCCGCCCCGCTGGCCGCGTCCCAGGCCACCTCATCCCACACCCCCACCAGCCGCCGCACGGACGGTTGCCGGTCCGGGGCGTGGTCGGCGAAACAGGCCAGCCCGCGAAACAAGCCCTCGTCGACGGCCGCGCGAATGGCCTCGGCCGTCACCACATAGCGCCCCGGCCCGCCGGCCAGCGTTCGCGTTGGCCCCGCGGCGATCAGCCGGCCGGTAAATGTTCGTCGTTCAGTCATGGTCTATTCTCTTTTCAAGATACGAAATACGAAATACGAGATGCGACATTCACGCTCCGGGCGTATTTCGTATCTCGTATCTCGTATCTCTCAATTCGTCCAATATCATGCTGGCCAATCCCGGCGACAGCGGTTCCCCGGCGAACTTGAAGACCATGGTCAGCATCTGCCCGGCCAACGTCGGCGACCCGCCCGGCAGCGCCCCGGCCAATTGCCCGAAGGCGGCCGTCAGCCGTTCGGCCGCGCGGGCCAGGCTCTCGTTGTCTTCGCGGCTGATGTCGGGCAAGTCAACCCGGATGAGCGATTCATCCGGCCGCCGCCGGGCCCGGCCCAGCTCGTAAGCCCGGCTATAGGCCGTGTGACACAGATCGACGACCACATGCCGGGCGTGGCGCTGTCGCCGCCGCAGCCGCCGCAACGCCGGGTCTTGCATGGCCTGGGCCACGGCCCGATTCAGATCGCCGCCGTCGCCGTGCCAGTGCGGCGGCTGGCCGCTGCCCGCGGCGATGGCCTGGCGCAGGGCGCGCAGGTCGTGGCGGGCGTCCAGGCCGTGCAGGTTAGGCGCCTGCATCGACCACTGCTCGCCGTCGTCGTGGACCACGATGCTGCCCGGCTCCGGCGGCACGGCATATTGCTCGGCCTTCTCTTGCACCCGGCTTGACGGCACGTTTACAAACCACAGAAAGGCCCGCGCCGCCCAATTCAGCCGCACCCGGTCCTCCAGCATGCGGCTGTAATGGTGCAGCCAGGGCAGCACCGCCGCCAGCTCCGACTCGCCCAACAGCGCCCCCACCGGCCGGTTGATACTGTAATGGAGCATCACCGCCTCGGCCGCGGCCGCGTCGGGATGGTGGGGCGAGAGGAAAACCCGACCTCCAGATACGAGATTGGAGATACGAGATAGTCCTTATGCTAGTTGAAGTTGAATAAAAGACATCTCCCGGTAAGGTTGTGAGTGCCTAAACCAACAACCAAACCAGGAGATAGGGTGATGATAAACACGTTTGACGATTTTTGCTTGTGGATGTACGTCACGGTGGATGACATGTGGCAGACAATAAGCGCCTATTTCAGTCGACCAGGTCCGCAACCGCTTTGCAGTGACAGCGAGTTGCTGACGATGGTCCTGGTGGGCGAGTGTCGCGGTTGGGATGTGGAGACGGAGATGTTGAGTCACTGGCGGGAACGTCGGGACTTGTTCCCCCGGCAGCCTTCGCAAAGCCGGTTCAATCGTCGGCGGCGACAACTGAGTGATGCGTTGCGCCTTATGCGGCAGAGGCTGCTGCAGCAACTGGATCTGGCGATGGAACAGCTGTGCGCGCTGGATAGTCATCCGCTGCCGGTCGTTTCCTTTCATCATGCGTCGCGCGCCACCGGCGAGTGGAAGGTCTATCAAGCCGATTACGGTTGGTCGGCCTCGCGGCAAAGCAATTTCTACGGGTTTCGTCTGCACCTGTTGGTTACCCTCGAAGGACTGATTCTGGATTATGTGCTGGCTCCAGCCTCGGTCCATGACCTGCCCATCGCTCGAGAGTTGTTGGCCAATCGACATGGTCTGACCGTTCTGGGTGACAAGGCCTACATTGACAAAACCGTAGCCGCGGAACTGCGCGCCCAGCAGCACATCGACCTGCTGACCCTGCCCCGCCGCAACCAGCGTGTGCAGCTGCCCAAAGCGTTTCACCGACCATTCAAGGCGGCTCGCTTCATTATCGAGACGGTCAACAGCCAATTGAGTGAGCAATTCAATATCCAACGTAATCACGCCCACACGTTCTGGGGGCTGACGGCTCGACTGCACGCCAAGCTCACCGCCCATACTCTGTGTGTCTACCTGAATCGTCTATTGGACAAGCCTATGTTCCTACAAATCAAGGCTCTGGCCTTTCCTAACTAGCATAAAGGATGAGATATGAAATACGAAAGAAGGGAGCCTGGATAATGGATATCGCCTACTGCTCCCGGGCGGCGCGGACGGCGGCGGCGAAACGGCGGGCGATGGCGGTGATCTCCTCAAAGCGCCCCTCCTTGGCCAGCTTGCCCGGTGAGAGCTGGCTGCCCGCACCTACGGCGAAAACACCGGCCTTGAACCATTGGCCTACATTGTGCTCGTCGACACCGCCGGTGGGCATGATCTTGATCTGCGGGAACGGTCCGTGCAGCGCCTTGACGTATTCGGGTCCGACGGCCGAGCCGGGAAATAGCTTGACGACGTCCGAACCCAACTGGTGGGCCTGGTAGACTTCGGTCGGGGTCAGCGCGCCGATCATCACCGGCAAACCGGTTCCGACCATCGCCCGGCCGAGTGCCTCGTCGGTGACGGGGCTGACGAGGTAGCGCGCCCCGGCGGTTTGGGCTTCGGTCGCCTGCTCCGGGGCGGTCAGCGTGCCCATGCCCAGCAGGATGTCATTGCCGAAAGTTCGATCCAGTTCCCGGACGACTGCAATCGCGTTGGGCGTTGTGTAGGTGATCTCGATGCCGGTGACGCCGCCGACCACCAGCGCCTCGACCATCCGGACGGTCAACTCCGGCGACGGTCCGCGAATGACGGCCACGATACCGAGTTCATGCAGGCGGTTCAGAGTTTCTTGTTTGCTCATAATTGTCCGCTATCGGTCAGTAGGGGTTGAGGACCGGGAAATGGGCAATTGTGTCACCCATCGGTTCATCAACTTCACCGCGCCCTTGCTTATACCACACGATAAATCGGCTCCTCACCCTGTAGCACGGCCAGGCAATCAGCCAGCGCCATGCGGCCCATCGTCGTCGTCGCTCCGTCGGTGTGGGCGCCCATGTGCGGCGTGGGGATGACGTTGCGCAGAGCCAGTAAAGGATTTTCCGCGCCCGGGGGCTCGGCGGCGAAGGCATCGAGCGCCGCGCCGCGCAACCGGCCACTCACCAGCTCCCGATAGAGCGCGGCTTCATCCACCAGTTCGCCGCGCGAGGTGTTGACCAGACTCGCGCCGGTCTTCATCTTATGTAGGAATGTTGTGTCGACGAGACCGCGTGTCTCCGGCAGCACCGGTGCGTGGAGAGAAACGAAATCGCTCTCGTTCAGCAGCCGGTCGAGATCGACCATTTCTACGTTCAGAGCCGCGGCCGCTCCCGTATCGGCGAATGGATCGACGGCCAGCACCCGGCAGTCGAAGCCGCTGAGGAGCCGTGCCGTCTGCCGGCCGATGGCCCCAAAACCGATCAGCCCGACCGTTTTACCTTCCAGCGACAAGCCGGTAAGGCGCGGCCAGCCGCCGGCGCGCGTTTCGGACGCGGCTTGCAGGACCGGCCGGGCCAGCAGCAGAATCATCTCCACCGCCAATTCGGCCACGGAACGGGCGTTGGCTCCGGGCGTATTGGTGACGACAATTCCGTGCGCTCGAGCCGTCTCCAGATCTACGTTGTCAACGCCGACCCCATAGCGAGCGACGACGCGCAAGGCATCGGCTGCGGCCAGTGCCGCGGCATCGATAGCGTCCAGCCCGGCGATGTAGCCGTCGACGCCCGGCAGCAGAACGGCTAATTGACTCGATGTCAGCGGTTTACCGGTCGGGTTATACGTTACCCGGCCAACCTGGGCTTCAAGGTCGCGCTTCAGCCCTTCATCATGCTGCCCGTATGAAGTCGGCGTAACCAACACGTGGCATTCCTGCAACAGTTTCATCCGATTAAGCCCTTCCGGTTTCCCGAATTCGTCACTCATCACTCGTCGCTCGTCATTCGTCACTTACCCCACCTTGGATTGTCGACAATGGCCGGTTGGCCATCGCGTTCCAAGATTAGCTTGCGAAACCCTCGCTGCTCGATTGTGCCGTAATCGTGGCCGGCGTTACCGGGGTAGGCGAAAAAGGTGATCAGTTCGTCCGGCCCGGTGTTAACCGAACGGTGGGCCCAGCGCGGCGGGACATACAGAATGTGCCCCTTGGTCAAAGGCTCCACGGCCGTCTCGCCCTCCGGCGTTTCCATGACCATAAATCCCTCACCGTTGAGGCAGACGTAGATCTCGGCCGTCTCCAGAACGGTGTGGAAATGGCCCTTGGTCATGAAATATTCGTCGCCGACCTTGCCGGGATGAACAACAGAGATGCCATGGAGGATCTCGCCTTCAACGTGAGGACGCTGCAACTCATAAACCTCATAGAGCAGCGTATCCTCTTCTGCCAGCATTTCATCGTAGGTACTCTGATCCAGATACTGCCCTTTCATGGCGCTCAGCCGGCGCTGGATGTGGTTGTCAAAGTGCGACGGGCTGTAGACCGGCGTGTTCAGGGTGAATGTGTAGGGACTATTGTTCATGGTTTTTCCTGTTGTCGAATCGGATGGGAGACAGCGGACCGCAAACTACGATAATAAGGCTGATCCGTGGTCTGTGGTCAGTCATCATCCTCCTCTACGGCTATTCGCCCGGCGATGTGACCGCCAAGCAATCCGGCGATGGTCTCCTCGGGCAGGCCCATCCGCATCAGGCGGGGCTTGATCATCGTGAATATCCCGGCCAATCCCGGCCCGCCTCTGATCTCGGCCCCGATTTCGGCCCTGATTTCGACCCAAAGTGCAGGATCGGCCATATCGGTTGCCAGCGCCACCTGTCTCGCCAAGCCGGCGGCGCTCATCTCGCGCAACAACGGCCAGACCGTCTCGTCCGGCCGGTACTTGGGCCGGTAGAAGGTATCGTACTCCAGCATCACTCCGGCGCGGGCCAGCTCGCGATGCAAGCCAATATCGGGTCGTTTATCAACGTGACAAAAGACTAGCCGCCGTGGCGATACGCCCTGCCCGCCGAAAAAGGCCAGAAAATCTTCGACGGCCGCGCCGCGCTCGGTGTGCATTTCAATAGCGTAACCGGTTTCTTTGCAGACGGCCGCCGCTGCTTCAAACAAGGCTAACGGGGAATCCGCCAGTGTAGCCTCGGCGGCGATTTTAATAAATCCGGGCCAAACAGGACGGCGAGTGTCTCGTGTCTCCACCAGTCCGTCATTTATTTCTGCGCGGAAATGATCGGCCGCCTGATCAGCAGTCATATGAAACAGCGGCGCGTCGGGCGGGTAGTAAAGGCGACGATGGAAGCCGGTCGCCGCCACCACGCGAATGCCTGTACGCTCAGATAAATTTCGCAAGACCCGACCGTCGCGGCCGCAGTCAAAGCCCGGCTGGCAATCGATGATCGCCCCACCGCCCATCGCCCGGAAACCTTCAAGCTCTCGCGCCACCGCCTCAACGTCGTTTAAAACCGGGGCGTCGAGGGCCCCACCAACCACCGGCCCGATATAAAGGTGGCTGTGGGCATCGGTGACGCCAAGGGCGTAGGGCGGGACAGGCCCGAGGACGGTGGTGATGGTTCGCATGATCAGGGAACGAGGGTGACCCGCAGATTCTTTCCGTCTGCAGCGGCCATGAATGCTTCGTTGGCCTGCGCCAGTGGAAACGCCGCGGTAATGAGCGGCGACAAATCGAGCCGGCCGCTATTGACGATCTCGGCCGCGCGCAAGCAATCATAGGTGCTGCAAGCCGTTGTGCCGGTGATGATCAATTCCTTGTAGTGGACGGTGTTACTGTTGAATTGGATGACGGCGTCATCTTTCGATAGCCCGCCAAAGTAGTTGATGCGGCCGCCCATGGCCGCCAGGTCGAGCGCCTGTTCCTGCAACGCCTTCACCGGCGCGGCGGTGATGATTACATCCGCGCCCCGGCCGTCGCTCTCGGCCACAACCACGGCGGCCAGGTCTTCATTCAGTGGGTCGACAACCCGGTCGGCTCCCAATCCTAGCGCCTGCTCGCGCCGCCTGTCAGCCGGTTCGCTGACGATTATTCGCGTCGCGCCGCGCAACCGGGCCAGCATGACATGCATGACGCCGATTGGCCCTGCGCCCATCACCAGGACGATATCCCCCGCGCCAACGTCGATTTTTTGCTGGCCGCGCCACACGCAAGCCAGCGGCTCGATCAGCGCCGCCACGGCCGAATCAACGCCTGCCGCCACCGGCATGAGGTTGCCTTGCCGGATAGCCGCCGCCGGCACACGCAGGTACTCCGCAAATGCACCGTCCAAAGTAATGCCGATGGCATCGAAGTTGGGGTCTAGGTTGTTGTTGCCGGAGATGGTCTCGCGGCTGTCACCCCGGCCCATATTGGGGGCCACGAACAGGCGCGTGCCAATGGCGTAGCCACTGACGCGCTCCCCGACCGCGACCACTTCACCCACGACTTCGTGACCGGGAATGCGTATTGTGCCGGGCGGATACTTGCGGTGGCCCCCGTGCAGAATACGTAAATCTGTGCCGCAAATGTTGGCCCGCAACACCCGCAACAATACCTCGTCCGGGCTAATGGCGGGCAAGGGTACTTCTTCAACGCGTATATCGCTGGGACCGTGATAGACGGCGGCAAGCATGTTGGTCATCATATGTTGGCCATAATTAGGAATTAGGAATTACGAATTAGAAATGAAGAGATATCTTGTGATGCGTTATTCGTCACTCGTCGCTCGTCATTCGTCACTCGCCGTGACCTCCTTGAGATAAACGGGCCGTTCCTCCAGGAAGCTTTTGGTTCCCGCCAGAACCATGGCTACCGCCCAACGGCCGTCAGATCCGGTCACTTTAGGGATCTGATCGGTCTGAATGCACGCAACGAAGTGTTCCAGTTCCTGGATGTAGCCCCAGCGGAAGCGGTCGGGCCAGCGGCGGAAAATGGGCGTCACCAGCCCGTGATCGCGGTCGATGCCAACCACAATAGCCTGGCCCTGCAGTTGGCCGATCTGCATGATGCCTTTCTTGCCGATGATCTCGACGCGGCTGTCATAACCGTAGTCGCAGGGGCACACGCCGGAGATATTGCCCAGCGCGCCTGACTTGAACTTTATTGTGGCGAACATATTGTCATAGTAATGCTCGCTGGTCACGCCGCGCTCAGCCCCCTTGAAGTTGGCCACTTCGACATACATCCGCAGCGGGTCGGAGGCCATCAGCCAGCGCGCGCTGTCCAGGTCATGGCTGTTGACTTCGGCCAGGTTGCCGTTGGAAGTCTTCAGGTCGGTGGCCCAGGGCGGCGGCAGGCCCGGCCCGTGGGTCAGCGACTTGATCATCATCGGCTCGCCGATTTCCCCGCCCTGGATGCGTTCCCAGGCGGCGGCAAAGTCGGGGTCGAAGCGGCGCATGAAGCCCATCTGCAAGATCACGCCGTTGCGCTCGACAGCGGCGATGATATCGTCGCACTCGGCCAGCATCAGGGCCATCGGTTTCTCCAGGAAGATGTGCTTGCCGTAATCGGCGGCGGCCACGGCCAGCTGGCGATGGGTTGGCGTGGGTGTCGTAATAACAACCGCCTCGAAGTCAGTTTTGTCCAGCGCCTCCTCCAGGGAAGCATAGCGCCGGTCGATGCCGAATTCGTTGCCGGTCGTGTTTCGTACTTCAGCCCAAGGGTCCACCAGGGCCACGACATCACCGCCGGGGACGTGGCGTCGCAGCGTGCCGGAGTGTAGCTTGCCGACACGCCCGGCCCCGATCATGCAGATTCGCACAGTTGAAGTCATTGAATATCGCTCTCCAGAGTTGTCCGGAAACCCGGTGTCTTCGAAAATGCCGGATTTCTAAATAAATATTTCAACCAATTGCTCTTGAAGCCGTATATGCCGGTCTACCAGAGGCTTGTAAAGGGCGTGATTCTCATCCGTGGGAAGAATCGGCGCGCCGGCCGGTTGGGCATGCTCGATGGCGGTTGCCGCCAAATCATCGTAGATACCGGCCGCTTTCCCGGCGATCATCGCGCTGCCCCACGTGCCGAATTCGTTGCGCGACAGACGCTGGTAGGGCACGCCCAGCACGTCGGCCTTGATCTGGTTCCAGGCGCCGCTCCGTGCCCCGCCGCCAACGGCGCGCGTTTCGGTCAGTTCCAGGTTAGGGATGTATTCCTGCAAGATGCGCAGGTAATAGGCGTACTCATAAGCGATGCTTTCCAGCACTGCGCGGAAGAAATGGGCGCGCGCGTGGCCGAAGGAAAAGCCCAGCCACGCGCCGCGCATCTCCGGCGTCGCCGGGCAGATGCGGCCACCCAGATGGGGCGAGAAGAACAACCCATCCGAACCCGGTGGCACGGCCGAAGCTTCGCCGATCATCGACGCGTATATATCGTCAACCGAGCGAGTTGTCGGCTGGTCGTTCATGAATTGGTCGCGAAACCAGCGCAGTGCCTGCCCCCCTCCGGCAATGTAGGCCAGCGGATTCCACAAGCCGGGGATGACCGAGCGCATCGTCAGCAGCGCCCGGTGTTTGGTGTCGGCCACAAAGGTGTCTGTGCAACCGGCCAGCACCGAGGC
>JAWOHK010000037.1:0-6814 GCA_046485205.1 Chloroflexota bacterium
ATCTTTTCGACCATCTTCTGCACGTAGGCTCGCTGATCGGCCGGTATCTCCTCCTGGCGATAATCCCACCACTGTGCCCAGTGGTCGATGAAGATTTGGCGGAAGCGGTCGCTACCGTACTTCGTGGGCGTGTGAAACAACAAGAGAGCCACTTCTTTGCCTGTGGCAATGGTCAGCATTTGCTGACAGGCGTTAGTGAAACCGCTATTATAGCAGACAGGGTATCCGGGTTATTAGCTGTGGTTCGTCTTTTTGCTAAAAATACTAAACGGCAGCCGTTGAACCGCAACGTTTCTAGCCGTTTCCAAGTCGTTATCTAGGAGTCAAGTACGTCACTCACGAGGACCTGCTGGCCACGGCGCGCGAAATCTACCGCCGCGACTGGCGGACGATCAAGCTCTACTTCATGATCGGCCACCCAATGGAGGAGATGGAGGATGTCGAGGCTATCGCCGACCTGTCGCGGCAGGTGCTGGCCGAGGGGCGGCGCTTCCACGGCAACAAGGCGGCCGTCAACGTCGGCGTCAGTACCTTCATCCCCAAGCCCCACACACCCTTCCAGTGGGAACCGATGGGCCGGATGGATGATATCAACGCCAAATTGACCTACCTCATCCGCGAATTCAAGCGGCCGGGGTTGCGGCTGCGCTGGAACGAACCGGACGAGTCGGTCTTCGAGGGCATCCTGACCCGCGGCGACCGGCGCATGGCCGAGGTCGTCGAGCGGGCCTGGCGCAAGGGGGCCAAGTTCGACGCCTGGTTCGACCACTTCCGGCAGGACGCCTGGTATGAGGCGATGGCTGAAGAAGGACTCGACCCGGCCTTCTATACCCACCGCAAGCGGCCGATCGACGAGGTCTTCCCCTGGGACCACATCGACGTGGCCGTCACCCGCCGTTTCCTGACCCAGGATTATCTGATGAGCCAGCAGCAGGAGACGCGCATCGACTGCCGCCACCATTGCTTCGCCTGCGGCATCCTGCCCAAGCTGAAGGACCTGCGCCGCGAGACACCGGCCGAGGCCTGGGAGTGCCCGCCGGTGACCAGTGTGAGTGATCGGCAAGCCCGGCGATCGATTGAGTTGCCGGTGATGGGATAGGTCGTCTGTTGCTATTCATTTATCGTTCTGTTAGCATTTAGGCTTCACGGGACGAGCCACCATTTCAACAATCGATATCGCCCTTCGGCGCGGAGGTCCCATGAGAAGGTTTAGTCCTTTGTTGTGGTTGTCGGTCCTTTTTTTATTGGCGTTTCTCCTGCCAATTACCGTTCGCTCTGCGTCCCCGGATGCCCAGAAATCTGTTCTCATCGACCATGCCGGCGACGCGTATAACGGCATTGAGGTGACGCTGGCGGCCGACAGAGCGCCGGCGGCGGGTGAGGTGGTCACACTCACTTTGACTGCCCGGCCGCTGCGCGATGCGCCGGAAGTGTTTGTCGAGTGGGAATTGCCCGACGGGGGAGAGTTGCTCGACGGCCCGGCGCGCGAAATATTGGGCAGTGTCGCCGCGGGGGAGCAAATCCATATCACTCGCCGGGCGCGGTTTAGCACCGATGGCGTGTTCAGCGTCCGCGCCCGCGCTTACTATTTCCCGAACGATGCCACTTCCCTGGCGGCGACCGGTGTCTTATTCTTCACGACCCGTCCAGGCGCCCCAACGGCTTCTGATCTCGATCCGCGCACACCGATCTATGAACCGCCGGCGGCTAAGCGGACCGTCGACAAATCTCACCTGGCGGGAATGACCGGCCGCGCGGCCGATGGTTGTTTTACTGTCAAGGGTATCTTGAGTCGCGAGAACCGCATGCCGGCGGCTGTCGTGGTGCCGGAAGGACCACCACCGCCGGCCGTCCCGCGTTACACCGGCCAGTATCAGAATCAGCTAGGGTCGGCTGTGCCCGTACATCACATCCTGGTTGAGATGCGCGAAGAAGATACTGTATCAGACGACTCATACGGCCACACAGTGACCGATGCCAACGGTAATTTTCGGTTTAATTTCTGCGACGATGATGGCTTCCTGGATGACGAACTGGAGCTCTATTTTCGCGTATGTGCCGAGGTTCGCAGCGAATCTAACCTCATCGCCCGGATCGAACACACCGACGATCGGGAACTCTACTGTTGGGATTCCAACATCATCGAATCCGAAGGCGGAAATGTTGATTTCGATCTGTCCGTTTATCGCCTCAACCAAACGCAGGCGGCCGTGTTTAATATAGCTGACGCTCTGTACTGGGCATGGCGCTTCTGGAATAATAATAACCTCAATTCACCCGTCATGGATCGCTCGGTCACGGTTTACTGGCAGGGCGGCAAGGGTGCGACCGGTTCCTTTTATTCCGACAGCCAGACAGCAATGGTCATCGCCGATGACCCATCCAGCACCGATGAATGGGACGACTCGGTCATTATTCACGAGTGGGGCCATTTCGCCGATCACCAGTTCAGCTGTAATCAAAATCCTGGTGGCGCCCACTCCTTGCCCGGCGTCAATGCCGGTTTGAATGGCAACCAGCTGGCCTGGGGCGAGGGTTATCCGGATTATTACCAGAGCGTTGCCCGAACCATCATGCCCGGTTCAGCCTCAGCTCCGTTTTATGTCGATCCCAGCGGGCCGACGGTCGACCTGGAAAACATGCGCGGTGTGACGGCGAGTAACCTGGATGAAGGCGCCATCGCCGCTCTGTTATGGGATTTTCATGACACAGTCAACGATAACCAGGATACGGTCAGTCACGGTCATACCGCTATCCAGCGCGTTTTTGCCGATGGCGACTTTCGCGGGAATGCGCAATGCGACCTGAATCGATTCCTGCAGGTGTGGCGCAAACTTAGCCTGCCGACCGACGCAGCTACGGCGGCAACCATCGTGCAGAACGTGAACATCAATCTGGGATCGTTGCCGCCAATCGCGGCGGTTGTGGCGAACCAGGCCGCGGATACTCCGGCCGAACCGGCCGCGCCCGCGGCGGCGCCACCCCTGGAATTCCGCTGGTGGGACCAGGTGACGATGGTGATCGATAACAGTTCCAGCATGGCCGGACCGCCGGCCGCGCCCAAGATCAATACCGTCAAGACGATCATTGCCGAGCAGGTGAACGACCTCGCCCCTCGCCCCGGCGGAACCGAATTTAATATCTATACCTTTAACTCGGTCAACGGCAGGATCAACCCGCTGGTCGAGGGGCGGTTCTTCGCCAACCAGATTCTGCCGCCGGTCAACAACCTGACGGCCAACGGCCCCGACAGCGGCTGCCCGTCGCCGGGCTTAGGCGCTCTATCCCAGGCAATTCAGAATAAATATGACGGCGACGCCTGGCTCTACACCGACGGCGACAGCGCGGGTCTGAATTCGCCGGAGCAGATGCGGTTAGAACTGAACCAGCGCCGCGTCCGAGCATCGATCGTCTTGCTGGGCGGTTGCGGGTCGATTGCCCGCAAACAATCAGATGTAACCGGTGCGGAGCGCACCTACCTGGGTCTCGCCGCCGACAGTTCCCAGCCGAGCGGATTGGTGCCTTATTTGTTGACATCTATGATGAGCGGCGGCCAATTCATTTATGTCGCGCCGGACCAGCTGGCCAATGCCGTGGACATGGTTCGCGCCCAACTCAGCCACACCGCCGGGGCCGGCCGCTGGAGCGATTACGTTAGCAATCAATATACCTATCGCTGGGATCGCCTCGAATCATGGGAATATCAATGGTTCCCGGCAGACCTGAGCCAGTTGGCCGGCCAGTTGCCGACGAATACTGCCCTGAGGGTCACCCTGCCCCTGGAGGTCAGTTTCTACGGCGACAAGACCAAGACCGTGGATGTCTATGAGGATGGCTACATCCGCATGAATCCCTGCCTCCTGGCCAATCCACAGTTTTGCCCGTCGTTGAACTTCCAGTTCATGAATCTCCTGTATACCGATTTGCGGTGGTACTTCATCACCCCGGGGCCTAATGACCCGTCGCCGGCGGGTGTTCAGGCGCCGGATGAGTCCGGCAACCAGGTGTGGGTGTACACGGCCAATCTGGGTAACGAATGGGTTATCCTGACGACGGAAGGCACGGCAAATTATGCCCCGCCGGGGTCGCCGGGCGATTTCGCCCTCCGCCGTTACCAGGCCTGGATCAATGCCAAGACCGGCGAAATTCGATTCCAGTACGACCGCTTGCGTAACGAGGCGGCATCGGCCGAAATCGGGTTGGAAGCGGGCATTATCTTCGCCGGAGGAAATGTCCTGGTCAGCAAAAATGACGTGAGCGGCGCGGCGAACGGCATGGGTTACAAGTTCACCCCCGCGCCACCGCAGCCGTCGAAGGTTTATGAAGTCGATGTCGATCCCTTGATCGAGGGCGTCATTTTTCTGCAGACCGGCTATAGCGGTGATTTTGCGCCTATGGCAGTGCAGTATCCCGACGGCTCGTCCGTGAACTGCAATGACACGGCCAACGTGCGCTGCCTGACGGTCAACAACAAGCCCGGTGACCGGATGGTGCAATTCATCCAGGTAAACACCAAGGGACGGCCCGGCCTGTACAAGGCGACGATCGCCGTTGGCCCCAGCGGCGGCGGCACCTTCTCGTTCAATGCCCTGGCGGCCAGCGATCTGCGCGCTTCCAGCCCCGGCAAACACACCATCTCTTTGAAGAGCCCGTACGGCTTCCTGGTTGACCTGGGTCGCGCGACGGATGACGGCCAACTGAAAGGCTGGCTCCAGACGCCGGCCGGTCTTCCCTTCGGCAACTCGTTTACGCTCTATGACGACGGCGCACACAACGACGGCGAGCCGAATGACGGCCGGTTCGGAGCCAATCCGTTCGCTTTGCCCCGGGCAGGCGCGGCTTATCTTTGGGTAGAGGGAACCATCGGCGGTGTCAAATTCAAGCGCTCTGATCCGGTCCCGTTCAACTTTCAGCCGCTCCATCTCTGGAAATCGCTCGACAAAGAGGGATATTATGGCGACAACATCACGGTTACATTCTGGGCGGAGAATCTTCGCCCGGTTCGCCATTGTTATGCGATTGAATTCACCAAGCCGGACGACTGGACGCTGTCCTCACCGGAAGCGCCGAGCATCTGCATCCCAGCCAATACCACGACACCGATCTTTGCTTCTGTGAGCAAGCCACTCAGCTCGGGAGCATTGGGTGAAATTGGCGAAATTGGCCTGACCATGACCGAGATAGACGAGGGTGCGATCACGGCGTCGGCAACAGCGCGCGTGACAATGTTCCGGCGTCCGGCCTCGCTTGAATTCGACAACCGGCAGATTGGCCCGGTGCGGCCTAATGGTACGGATAAAGTCGAACTGACTCTCAATCTGATCGACGATCTGGGCCAGGTCGTGGGCTATTCCGGACCGTTTAACGGTGAGTTGACGGTCACCGGCGGCACGATTACCATGCCGACCGGCACGTACGACAATGGCCGCCTGACGGTGATTTTCACGGCCGGCACGTCACCCGGAATCGCCACAATCAGCGCCCTAGCCGAAGGCGGCCTGACCGCGGAAACGACCATCACCCTGGCGGTTCCGGCGGCCGAGAAGATTCTCCTGACGGCCACGCCAACCAATTTGAGCCAGGCCGCCCAATCGGCGCTGGTCGCGACCGTGCTGGACCAATTCGGCAATCCGGTGTCCGGGGCCAAGGTGCGCCTCAGCGTGGGCGATGATAACGGCGACAAGGGTACTATCGGCGGCGGCGAGGTGCTGGACGGGACGACGAACAGCAACGGGCGGTTGAATGCCACTTTTGTCAAGAAACCCGACGCCCAGGGCCAGGTAGTTGTGCGCGCCGAATTGCTCGATAATAGCGGCAACGCGGCGCGCGAGACGGCGCTGGTTCTCTATCTGAGCGATCCGCCGGGGAATTTACAGGTCTTTCTGCCGGTTGCTATCCGGTAGGAATCGGCATGGTCGAGCCATAGGGGAAGCGTGCCAAGATCGCTTCCCCTATGTTGTTTGCCTGATGCCGGCGGTCAACGAGTCGGCGGTCAACAAGCTCGATTGTAAGGGATTCGCCGCAGCAATTGGAAGATAGCCCATCTCAGCTGTAGTTCCCGGCCACCGCTTTCGGCTTGTTCGGCCAGTATCCGCCGGGCTGCCTCGTAAAAACGCTGATCTAGCCGGTTGTAACGGCGGACCGCTTCGACAATTTCCGGCGCGTGATCTTCGGTCGGAACCCGGTTATGACCGACGTTGGTGGGCTTGTAACGAATGGTGCGCCAGCCAAAAGCCTGTTGCAACAGGAGAAGGCTCAGGTCGAATTGCTCGGTGAGGCCCACGACCGCGCACGATCGTAAATTGTCGATAGCCTGTCGCATCAAGTCTTCATCTACTTTATCGTATGGCGCTCTGTCAAAGATGCCCGAGATGAAACGTACCTGGCCGTCGTTCATCATGATGGGTACGCCACTCTCCAGCAGCTCCTTGAGCGACCAGTTGTTTTCGTGAATCAACTGGTACAGGTAATGATCCGGGTCGCGCCGGGCGTGATAATAATAGGAAAATACCCGCTCGACCGGGTCTCGCAGGATGGTGAAGGTGCGGGGCTTGCCGGGCAGTAACTCGTGGATGCCGAATGGGGTTTTTGTCGGGTAGCCAACCAGCGAGCAGCATTACCTGCTTTTCCAGTAAGCCCCCGCCGACCGACGCATGACCGTTTCCGTATCACGTCGCTCTCCGGTAAGTGTTAATTCAGTTTCGGGCCGTCGTAAGTGCCGGCATGAATCTTGTGGTGACATTCTACACACGATTCAGCGGCAGCTTTCGCTCACCTCTACTCCTGACTACCTCCATGTATTTCTGAGTTTCCA
>JAWOHK010000125.1:0-4252 GCA_046485205.1 Chloroflexota bacterium
GAGCCCAGTACTCGAAAAGAGCCTTGTCTTCCCACAGCAAACTTTCCAATTCGGCTGGATCATAAGCTCCAAGGCGACTGTAAGGCACCAATAACTGCGTCCGGGCGACCACATTGATCGGATCGATCTGCACGCAAGTGATCTGGCGAATGGTATCGAGTATATCCGCGCGGGTAGGTCGGGCCGCTGGGATTTCCAGTCTTTGGGCGGCCACGGCCAACCGGCGAACATCTTGAGGTGAAAGAGTAATCATTTGAGTCACAATCGGTACATTATAGCTCAGGCCGGCGAACTAAAAAGTGCCACTCAGTCAGTCCGGGCGTCATTCAATAAGATTGTGTATACACATGTGTAAATGTATAATGGTCTAAGAGGGATGGATTATGGGAGATTTATATCGTACCCAGGTCTTGCTGAAGCGTAGCCAACATCAAGCCTTGCAACAAATGGCTGAGGCCAAAGGGCGCAGCATGTCCGAGATCATTCGCGAGGCGGTAGCCGGTTATCTAATCGAGCAGACGGAAGAAGCTGAGGAACAGCTTGAGAGAAACGCGCTCGACCGGTTGATAGCCTTTCGCGAAAAAATTGAGGCTCGTTATGGTGTGTATGATGGAAATCTGGTCAGCGAAGCACGATCCGAACGCGAACGAGAGCTGGAGCAAACTATCTTAAATAACCCATGACGATTATCCTGGACGCCAACCTCGCAGCGGCGGTGGCCATCCCGATGGAGGGCACTCCCCGAGCAACACAGCTGATGCGCTCGTGGAAGGTCGATCAGGAACGACTACTCGCGCCGGTATTATTCGAATATGAGATTACCACCGCGTTGCGCCGGGCGATTGCCCTCAGAATTATGACTTATTCCGAAGCGCTGGAAGGGATGGATATCTTCCTGGCCCTGGGCATTGAAATGGTGCCGCCCTCCAGAAACCTCACCACGCAAGCACTCAACCTCGCTGAACGGATCGGTCAATTCAAAGCCTACGACGCTCATTACCTGGCCCTAGCACTAGATGAGAACGCGCCTTTTTGGACAGCCGATCGCCGCCTGGCGACCGCCGCCCAAGAGGCCGGCCTGAACCGAGTCCATTGGGTTGGGGATTGGCGGGGAAACGATGACTGATATCGTTGTCGAAAACTGGCTCGACCTGCATGACAAGCTCTTTCAACGTGCCTGGCAGCCGGACATCAACCGTTTTCGGGCCCAACTAGCCTATCGCGGCCTGTCCGATGCGGCTTATGAATTGACCACCTCGCTCATTCGCATCGGCCCCGGTTACGAGCAAATGGAAAAGCACCTGCTCCGCAATTTCCGCAAGTATGCCCACCGCGATGCCGTTCCCAGCGATTCCAACTGGAACTGGTTGACCATGGCCCAGCACCATGGCCTGCCGACACGGTTGTTGGACTGGACCTTTTCCCCGTATGTCGCCATGCATTTTGCCACTGCGAATCTGGAAAAGTTCGGCTGTGACGGCATCATCTGGGCGGTGGATTATACCAAGGTGCACCAGTCGCTGCCGGATGTTTTACGACGTGAATTATCCCTGGAAGGGGCCGATCTATTTACGGTCGAGATGCTGGATCGGGTCGTGCCGACGATTGACGCGCTGGAAGCCATCAGCCCTGAGCCAATTCTGCTTTTCCTGGAACCGCCATCAGTTGATGACCGGGTCGTGAACCAGTATGCGTTGCTGTCGGTCATGTCACGAGCCAACAATCGCGTCGATCAGTGGCTCGACTCGCATCCGGAGTTTTGTGCCCGCTACATTATTCCGGCCAGGTTGAAGTGGGAAATTCGCGATAAACTCGATCAGGCTAATGTCACCGAGCGCGTGCTCTTCCCCGGCCTTGACGGGCTGAGTACGTGGCTGAAGCGAAATTATACACCGAGGAACGAATGACATTCGAGATACGAAGTACGAAATACGAGTTACGATCGGAGAGTGACGAGCGAGGAACACGCCGATCAATAGTAAAGAGTTGATGGTACCCGTTCATTATGGTCGCCGACCGCTCACCAATGACTACTGACCCATGACGGTTCCCTATGATGATTTCGGCGGCCGCGGCCCGGTGTTACATTTCTCATCGCCCAATGCCTATACGCCGGGTTGCTTCCGGCAATTCCTGACCCCTTTCACAAGACGTTACCACGTTTTGGCCGCCCACCACCGGCCGCTATGGTATCTCGCGCCCGATGGGCAGGCTGACCCGCCGGAGGATTTCATCGACTGGAATTGGGACGCGGTAGCCCGTGACTTGTTGCGTTTTCTGAAAGAGCAAGGACTGGAATCAGTCATCGGTGTCGGTCATTCTCTCGGCGCGGTAGCCACGATGATGGCCGCCCGAATGGAACCGTCACGTTTTCAGGCGCTGGTGCTCATTGAGCCGGTTTTCCTGCCGCCACTCGTGCTGGAGCTGGCCCGCGCCAACCCCCAGGCCGCGGGCGAGCAGCCGTTTGTCCTGGCCGCCTATCGCCGTCGCGACCGCTGGCCCAATCGACAGGAAGCCTTCAACCGCTTCCGCGAGAAAAGTGTTTTCAGCCGCTGGACGGATGAAGCTTTGTGGGATTATGTCAATTATAGCTTGCACGACGATCCAACTACCGGCGACCTGGTGTTAAGCTTTCCCAAAGCGTGGGAGGCCCGATTCTATTCGCGTCCCCCTACTAACGTGTGGGACGAGATTCCCCACATCAGCCATCCCACCCTGGCTGTGCGCGGTTCGGAATCGGACACCCTTTTCCCGGAAGCGTGGGCACTCTGGCAAAACCTGCAACCGGCGGTGACGTTTGTCGAGCTGGATCAGGTAGGCCATATGCTGACGGCCGAAGCGCCGCAAGATACCGCCGCGGTGGTATTGCACTGGCTTGAAGATCGCGGCTTATAGATTGCTCCAGAGGATCAGATCGGCATCTTTTCGTCTGGCAACAGGCTCGGTTAAGACCGATGTCGGCACACCAGAAAAAGAATTCATTATCTCAAAAGAGTGACAAAACCAACTTTTTTGACATACTCAATATTATGGATCCATCTCAACTTATCGTCCGCGTAGGGAGCCATGGATCCGGTAACTCGCTCGCGGATTAACCAACCTGACCAAGGAAATATTAGTATGACGATGGACAATACAATTCCAGTTACAACTGCCGGGGACGTAGAAGCCAGGTTCCTCAGCTTGCGCCGATTTAACCTGATCATGGGCTTCTTGCATCTCATTCAGGGTATCTTCATGATCGTGGTTAGCAATGACACAACTTACCCTATATACACCAATTTTTTGAACTTCGATGTCACCACCTTGACGTTGTCACCGAATCCGCAGCTCCTTTATGAACTGCGTTTTGGACCGGCTGTGGCGGCCTTCCTGCTCATATCGGCCGTGGCCCATTTTTATCTGGCCACCATCGGCTACCATCGCTACGTCAAGAATCTGAAGGTGGGCATGAATCCCATCCGTTTCTATGAGTATGCCTTGAGTTCATCGCTGATGATCGTGCTCATTGGCATGCTGACAGGAATCTGGGATCTCGGCGCCATTATCCTGATCTTCACCCTCAATGCCACGATGAACCTGTTTGGCATCATGATGGAGTATCACAATCAGCACACCGAGCGTGTCAATTGGACGGCTTTCATTTATGGCTGCATCGCCGGCATCGTACCCTGGGTCGTGATCACGCTCTATTTCGTGGGCGCGGTTAATTCCGGGGATGGCAAGCCACCGCCCTTTGTATATGCTATCGTTCCGATTCTCTTCGTGTTCTTCAACATTTTCGCCATTAATATGGTGTTGCAGTATAAGAAGGTTGGACCTTGGAAGGATTACCTGTTTGGAGAGCGCGTCTATATCATCTTGAGCTTATCGGCCAAAACCGTCCTGGCTTGGTTGATCTTTGCCGGTACGCTGGCGCCGGTGTAAGACTTATCACCTGATGATTAGAGTCGTCATATTCCCCACAACTTCTACCGAGCGTATTTTAGTCCATATGCGCGAGCAAGTTCGTCGAGGCAGGTGATGAAACTCATCTTCGCCCGCCACGGCGAAAGCCTCGCCAACATCCTGCACGAGATATCCAACCGCGGACTTAAGCATCCCTTAACGTCTAACGGTCGAGAACAAGCGGCGGCCCTGGCTCAAGCGCTAGCATTCAGATCGCTCGATCACATATACACCAGCCCGATCTTGCGGGCTATTGAGACTGCCGTCATCGTCGCCCACCGCCTAGGGGTGGAATATGAGGTTA
>JAWOHK010000202.1:0-10292 GCA_046485205.1 Chloroflexota bacterium
CATCAAGATCAACTGGCAGTTCTCGATCGAGGTGTGCCGTCAAAAGCTGAATTCGCGATATTCGATTGTTAACGAAGCTAATTCCAAGTTCATGGAAGTGCCGATTATTTAGGTTACAATGTACTTAGTCTCAAAACAGGTTACATTCCACTGTTGCTCGATCAACTTGCTAACGGGCCCACATAGTGGCACAAAGGGTGTAAGGGGATTATTTTTAAACACTCAGAGGAAAAATTGTTGAAAAAGGGGTGGTGGCGCCACCTTGGGAATGGCGCCACCCACAAAAATGAACAGTTCCCATCGGGTGGGAAGGAGTAAGGAGCTTCTATAAAGTAGTTTACATTTCTTGCGAAGAACCTTACGGCAACACGAGAGTTTCACGCAGTCTTTTCTTCGATTTAGGCAAGATTTAACACAATGGGACGCTATGACACCGAGTGACATTGAACAACAAATCAAAATACGGTATCAGACGGCGGAAGATCGCGGTGCGGTGTGGGCCGTCAATCTCTTGGCGTTCGGCCGTCCGCAGGAGGCTGAACTTGTCGAGACACTGCAACAACGAAACTCCGCCCTGTGTTCGCTTGTGGCCGAACTTGGGAATAAGGTTGTCGGGCATATCCTGTTTTCGCCGGCGACGATTAGGTCGAGTGAAAGCGAACTAACGATCGCCGCGCTGGGACCGATGGCCGTTTTGCCCGGCTTCCAAAGCCAGGGTATTGGCTCTCAATTGGTCCGCGCGGGTCTCAATTACGTGCGTGAGTTAGGCTATAAGATCGTCATCGTTCTGGGGCATCCGACCTATTACCCCCGATTCGGTTTCAAGCCGGCACAGCCCTTGGGCATCCGTTGGGAGCATAACGCGCCGTCGGACGCTTTTATGGTCGCCAAACTGGTGTCGGGGGCGTTAGACGGGGTACGTGGCACGGCCTACTACCAGCCGGAATTCGATCTCGTCTAATGACGTCACTATTACCCTAGGGGAACCATCAAGCGGGTTGATTCGTCTATATATCAGGACAGATAACCATAAGGTGATCGCGATGAAAGACAAACCCATTCAATCCCGGAGGGACACATTAATCTGGCTATTGGCGTTAATTGTTATCATCAGCTTGCTGGTGTCCGGCGGATTGTTTGCCCGATACTTCGCTGGACAGGACGGCGGGCCTCTGACCGGAGAAGGCAGTCTGATCGTACCGGATACCGGTGATCCAATCAATCCGGAGATACCGGGCTTTCCAAACGTATCGTCCCAGGAGCTAAGGGAGCTGGCCCTGGCTTTGGCAGCCCTCATCACTGCCATCACTGGCCTGCTGGGCTTGATTCTGGCCCAGGTCTGGCGTGGCCGGGAGGAAAATCGCCTCAGCCAAACTCATCGGCTGGCCTTGGAACGTGAGCGACTGGAGATCGAACGCGAGCGATTGAAAATTGAGAAGGAGCGTTTTGAACTGGAACGCGAGAAAGACGGTTAATCCTTCCCATCCCTGACTTCTTTTATCCATTTCTCCCGGTTTGCACTACGAGCGATTTTTCCGCTCGATGTCTTCAGTAACCACTTTGGGCCTACCAAGTGAATATAACTCACGGTTACAGATGTCTGATGGACAACAGCTAGGCGTATGGCCCGGCGAATTGATTGTTGCTCCGCCTCATCTTGAGTTCTGACTTCGGCTACGACGGCCAACAGCTCTGTGCCTTCCCGCTCGTCCGGAACGCCGAATACGACCGCTCGTCCGGCATGAACGCCGGGAACTTCGTTCACGACCGCTTCGATGTCTTGTGGATAGATATTCTTGCCGGCGTTGATGATCAAGTCCTTCGAACGGCCGATCACATAGACCTCGCCATCGGCTATGTAGCCGAGATCGCTGGTCATGTACCAGCCGTCTATAAACGGTTCCAGGTCGGGTCGCAGGTAATAGCCGGTTAGCAAGTAGGGGCTGTGCAGGGCGATCTGACCCACGTGGCGGTCGGGAAGGGAGTGCCCATCCTCGTCGACAATGCGAATTTCGCTTCCGGGTATAGGGGGACCGCAGGAGACTCGAATTTCGGCCGCAGGGTCCTGAGAATCGGCTGGTGAGGCCCGGCGATTTTGTTCAAGTTCGCGCTGTTGGATGTAATCAAGGCGGGCGGGCCGACCGGGCGACGTCTGGGTGACGGCGAAGGTATTCTCGGCCATGGCATAACTGACTCCAAGCATCTCCGGCCGGACACCGTTGTCTTTGAATCGTTGCAGGAATAGCTGATGACTGTCATGCCGCACTGGTTCGGAACAATTAATGAATAGGCGCATCGAATTGAGCGACAAATCCTCACTGTCGCGCCGGCGGATGCGGCGGGCACAATGGTTATAGGCGAAATTGGGCAGCCAGCATAGCGTTCCCCGGTATTGGTGGATGGCCTTCAGCAGCAGGGCCGGATGTTGCACCCAATCAAACGGCGACATGAGCACCAAGGGTATCCCCTGTAATAAAGGCAAAAGAAAACCGGCGATCAGGCCCATGTCATGGTAGAGCGGTAGCCAGCTTACAATAACATCGTTTTCTGTGAGGGCGATGGCTTCGCTGTAAGCGGCGATCTGGTTAAGCACGGCGGTGTGGCTGAGAGCCACCCCTTTCTGCAGCCCGGTCGTGCCGCTGGAATGTTGCAAAAAGGCGATATCTGAATCGGAGGCGGATGGCCGGAGTTCACCTGAGGCAATATTATCTCGCCGGTCAAACGCCTGTTGTAGGTCACGAGAAGAGTAGACCGGGCAGGAAACGTTTGAACTCAACTGCGTGGCAAACTCGTCAGTGGTCAGGACGGCAGCGACGTTCGACAGTCGCACCAATTCCGCCATGCTGCGCATGTAAACACCAGGGTCCAGTTTTTCAGTGAGTGTTGGAAACATCGATGGTATGGCACCCAACATCATCACGCCCCAAAACGCATAGATGCTCTCCAGATTTTGGGTGTGGGCAATGACGACCAGGTCGCGTGGCCTGATATTAAGGGCGGATAATGCCGCGCCTGTCGCTCTGATCCTTTCGCTGATTTCCCGGCGCGAGACGATAACCGGTTCGTTTTCGGTGGCAATGAAAATGATGGCCGGTTTGTCATCCGGTTCGCGCAGGGTTACGGCATCGAGCAATGTCGCGAAGGTTCCGCGGTTAGCCAGATTTAACACGGGTTTTTTGATGAAATAAGGTCAGGTAATTGGGTACAACTGGACTTCATTAGGCTGCCATTACCCTAGCGATTATCTGATTCAGTGTGTCCATACGATCTACGGTTAATTCCGGATCAGGGATGTATACATCGAATTCCTGTTCCACATAAACGCCAAGCTCGGCCAGGGAGAACGAATCCATCAAGCCGCCACTGATGATACCCTCGTCATCAGCCAATGGGTAGCCCGGATCGCGTATCAGTTCGGTGACAATAAAGGAGCGCAGTTTATCGCGGACATCGGTTTCAATCATGATTACATCCTTTTTCTAAGGCTTTTTCTTAATTCTGTAACAAAGCCGCGTGAGAAGCAACAAGCAACTGTCTTATCGTGAGGCCGGATGGGTTACTGTGGTATACTGAAGCCGTCCAATGGCAACGCGCTTCGATCGCAAACGATTTTTCAGTAAGAGATCAGGGGTGGCTTCGTCGACTTTGGAGGAAAGCCTAGTTGAACGGACGTCGCGTCAGTTAGCCGATCGTTTCGCCTGGCTTCTGAATCCGGCCGGTATTTTGGTTGTAGTAGCCATCTTTTCGGGCTTACTGGCTTTTATAAGCCTGGCTATGGACGTTGGCAAACCATTTGGTGGATTTCTCAGCTACACCGTGGTGGCCAACGATGTAACAGTACTCAGACAAGAGACGCCCGAGTGGTGGGAGCTTATCCGGAGCGATACGCTCCAATACGTAGACCAACTCACCTTAATAGACGGACAACCCTATTATTCTCATAGCTGGGAGGCTTATCAAGCAGCATATGAAACCAACCGGCCAGTCGAGTTAGAGATATTTCGCATCACCAGCGGTCAACTATTGTTGGTGGCGTTGCCTGTAACACTATTTAACTGGTTCGACTTCGTGGACATGGTCTTACCGGAATTAGTTGTCGGGATTTCATTCATTTTGCTGGCCGTGATTTTGCTGAACGCCGGTTCTCGCCAACCAGTCAATCGCATATTCGCCGCTCTCGCCGCCTGTGTGGCCATCCATCGTCTAACCGTCAGCCCCTCAATCGCAATAGATCTTGACCCGCTGACGCTCTCCATCACGATGGTCCATCTTATAGCGGCCGGACTGATCGCCCCTTTAACAATCCATCTCACAGTTGAGTTTCCTAAGCCGTTTCAACGAAAACCGAAGCGAGCCCTCTTAATCCTTTATGCAACCGGGTTAATTAGCGGACTCGTTCTGGCCATCCTCCGGATACCAGCCGTCACCGCGGCCTTCGGGGATATTGCACCGGTCATGGATCAGCTGGCCTACCATATTGAACTGATCTTGACGCTGATAGCAATTATTGTGCTCTTCACCCGGCTGGTCTGGTTTCAGGTTTTTTCCAGCGGTAGGAAGCGAGAGAGCCGGATGGTAAGCATCGTGCTGATCGGCCTGATTATATCCCTACCGTCCTTATTTTTATTACTGAAAGATCTTTTCCCGGACGTTTCCCTGACCAATTCCACTTTCTGGAACGGGTTGGATTTGCGTTACTTGTTACTGGCAGTTCCCATCGCCTTTTCGTTAGCTATCATTCGATACCAAACCTTTCAGGTTCCGTCGCGTCTGTTCATCCTGGTGATAATCCTCGCCCTCAGCGCGTTGTTGGCCGCGGTCGGGGTTTGGGTCTGGAGGTTTTTCCAACCCGATCTGTCCGGTGTGGCCGTTCGGCCGCCGTTTGTGACCTTCTTCACCGTTATCCTTATTGCCAGCATGTTCTGGAGCCAGGCGACTTATTGGCAGGGTTGGTTTGGCCGGTTTCTGCATCGCGAAGACCGGAATTACGAATCTGCCCGTTCCTTTGGCGCGCATGTGATGGGTTCGACAGATTTACGCGTTTTGCCCGATCAATTGGCTCGGACTCTGGTTACCGACTTGGAACTGGAGCGAGCTTGTGTCTGGTTATGGAAGGAGGGGGATGGCTGTTACGATCTGGTTGCTTTCGCCGGGAACAATGATCCGCCCCTTTCAGCCAGACTGGTCCCGACGGGAGAGATCCCGACCTCCGGAAGAGCGCTCTATGTGGCAGCGGCCAGTACCCCCAGTTGGTTGGGCATTCCCGCGAATCATGGTGGGATCGAGGTCATTATTCCTCTGATGGAAAAAGGGCAGGCAATCGGGTACCTTGGCTTGGGGCGACGGTGGGATGAGGAAATTTTTGATGCCCGAGATTTGACCGTCGCCGAGTTAATCGGCCAGCAGGCCACCTTGTTCATTCTGGCTGCCCGGCAGGTCGAGGAATTGCGACGCGTACCAGGGCTTGTCGCTGAAGCCCAGGAGCGCGAGCGTTATCGACTGGCTGGAGAGTTACATGATACTATCCAGCAATTTCTGGGGCGTTTACCGTTCTATCTGGCTGTCAGTCGGGACCTGATCCGGAAAGAGCCCGATGAAGCAGCCGATCTACTCGAACGTTGTTTGACCGATGTTGAAGGGGCCGCGGCTCAATTGCGCAGTATTCGGGTCAGCCTGGCTCCCAACCACTTGGAAACCAGCCTGATTGGACCGGTGCGGGCACTTGCTTCCCAGGTGGAACAGCGTGAAGGGTTGGACATCGTGGTTTTGGCCGATCAAGAATTGGATTACAGCACGACGATTGAAAGTCGCCATGCCCTCTATCGTGTCATCCAACAGGCGCTTGATAATACAGTCAGCCATGCTCATGCGACTCAGGTGGCAGTTGCTTTGCACCAAGAACAAGATCGCGTCATGTTTTCAGTACAAGATAATGGTCAGGGTTCCACCGATGAGGAACGACGACAGGCTTCCTTAAAGGGAAGCTTTGGCGTCCAGTCGATGCGGACGCGGATCGAAATGGTTGGCGGTCAATTTGATTTTGAATCCACGGCGGGAACCGGCACGATCGTTTCGGGTTGGGTTCCGTCGGCCAACGGTCTAGGCTGACAATTTGCTTGCCGCCGATTTTTATTCTCTTTGCCAAGACCTGATTTTTTCACTGAGGATATCAGCCATCTGTCGCACCCCGGTTGAAGTCAGGTGCACCGGTGTGTCGGTGAACGCTTCTGTTGGAATGACGTCCCACAAGTCCAGATAAGTCCAACCTTCGGCCGCAGCCCTTGTCGCCATGAGCTGCCGGTATTCATCATAGGCCCAGCGTGGATAAAAAGTGTTATACCGAATGTCGCTGTTTGCACCATCGCTGATAAACATCGGCTCGTTAACCAGCACGATGGGTACGTTTCCCGCCCGCTCGATGCCCGCTTTGAGGGCATCGAAGGCTAGGTCGTTATCCGTAAACGGGCGAGGCTCGGGAATATCCAGCCAACTAAGTTCGTCTCTTAGATCCGTCGCCCGCAAGGGAATTTCGGTAGGGATAGCCTGATCAATGCCCGTCGCGGTCCAGGCGAACCCGAAGGCCTGAAGTCGGGCCAGATCGGCCAGATCGCGGCGGCGTGCAAGTATTGTTTCCTCGAAAAAAGATCGATCTATCAGGCGAGGATCGTCCGGATCAAGCTGGACTTCGTGATTTTCAGCAAGCCTTAGCACCCGGTCAGCATTGTTCTGTAGTAGCGGGTGGTCAAGCTGGCGCTGGCGGGCAAAGGATTGCAGCGTGATCGGCCACAGGATCAAGTCTGGATCATGAGCCATGGCCTCATCCAGGATCAATAAATCTTTAGTTAATGACATTACCGGATAGCCAAGGTTATAGACGACGACGCGTCGTCCGTCCGGTGTTTGCAAATTCATCTCGTTAAGTTGCCCGGCGAGGGTATCCTCACCAGTTAAAAACCAGCCCCAGGTACCTGAATCGCCCAGGAGGACCACCCGGAATTCGTCAGTTGCCTTCGGCTGGCTGATGGTATGGCTGGCGAACATAGCCGGGAGATTATTGAGGGTCATGTTATAATCTTCAGCCGGAACTTCTCCATACGGCAGCCGATCTCGGCCGGGAAACAGATGATTGTATAGCGAGAAACGGCCCAGCCCGTCGAGCGGTGTTGATGCGGCAAATCCGGCATTGAGGAACAAAAATAAAAAAGCCGCCTTCAGAAATATCCGCAAGATCAAAGGCCAATGGTATTCACTCTGATTATTCTCTTTTTCGCCAGCAGCGGCGATCGCCTGACGACTCATTATTTTTTTCCGAATGGAACCCGTGAATAAGGCATAGGTATTTAATCTGGTATTTTACTACACTTACTCTTATCATAAAGCGAGGAGGCTAAACATGACAACATCAGGCGGAGGCTCAGGCCAATCACCGCAAAAAAGAACAGTTCAGGGCCAGCGTCGCCGCCCGGGAAGTGAGCGTCCTTCCAGCGGCCGCGCCGAAGCGCCCAAGCGGGATCAACGACCTCCCGCAGGCTCTGGCGCACCGCCGTCGAGTGGCGGGGGTTTTACGCCTCCACCCCCGAGTGGCGGTGGAATAGGAGGCTTTCCTGGAGTTCCTGGGGGCACCAGGGCTGCAGCGGGAGGTGGCGGCATTTTACTCTTTCTTTGTGCCATCATCGCTTATGTGCTTTTCGGCGGTGGGCTTGGTGGTGGGCAGGGTGACGACCCATTCGGCAATGGAAGTGGCGCGAGCCAGCAGGATGATCCAACGCTGGTTGACGAGTTGCCGAGCTTTGCCGATGTGACTCCAACGACGGTCGCAGGTGGGCCAACGAGCGCCCCAGTTTTCCAGGGCTCTTCAGGTGGGGTAACTGGACCGGCGGCCAGTTCCTTACCGGCGGCGAGCAGCAGTACCGTTACCCCGGGGCAGACCTGGACGATAATGCTCTACCAGGATGCCGATGACAAGGTGCTCGAACAGGACATTTTCATAGACTTTACCGAGGCTGAGCGGGTTGGCTCAACCGATCGGGTCAGGATTGTATCCCAAATCGACCGCTACCAGGGGGGTTTTACCGGGGACGGCAATTGGACCGACACGCGGCGGTGTTTCCTGCAACAGGACGACGACCTGGAGCGGATCAACTCGCCCTGCCAATCCATCGGGGAGGTCGATATGTCTGATCCTCAAGTACTGGCCGATTTTGCCATATGGGCCATTACCAACTATCCGGCCGATAAATATGTACTGATCATGTCCGATCACGGGATGGGCTGGCCGGGTGGCTGGACCGATCAGGAACCACGTGGCGGTCAGGGTGGTCAGGGAATTCCGATCGGCCAGGCGATTGGCGATGCGCTTTACCTGCATGATATCGATGCCACGCTGCAGGTCGTTCGGGACCAGACTGGCATCGAGGCGTTTGAGTTAATCGGCATGGATGCCTGTCTGATGGGCCACATGGAAGTATTTACGGCGCTGGCACCGCACGGTCGTTATGCCGTTGCCTCGCAGGAAGTAGAACCGGCCGTTGGGTGGGCCTATACGGCCTTTCTGAGCGAATTGGTTCGCAACCCGGATGTCACCGGTCGAGAATTGAGCCAGTGGATCGTTGACTCCTACATTATCGGCGACCAGCGGGTTCAGGACCCGCGCGCGCGGCAGCAATTCATCGGCCGGGGCAATGTGTCAGCCGAAGCGCTGGCCGCGCAATTGGAACAGGGCGTAACCTTGTCGGCGGTTGATCTAACCCAGATGCCGGCGGCGATTGAAGGGCTGAACCAATTTTCCCTCTATTTACAGAATATGGACCAACGTGTTGTAGCTAAAGGCCGGAATTATGCCCAGTCATTTACCAGCATTTTCGGCCAGAATGTTCCGGAATCTTATATCGACCTGGCCCATTTTGCCGCGCTGTTGGTCCGGGAGTCGGGCGATCAACAACTGCGGGCCGTTGTCCAGAACATGTTCGGTGCGTTCGAGAATGCAATCGTCGCCAACAAGCGCGGGGCCAAGAAACCAGGTGCGACCGGGCTATCCATTTACTTTCCAAATTCGCAACTTTACAGCTCGCCAATCACTGGGCCGCAGTCCTATATCCCCGTGTCCGAACGATTCGCCTCGGCATCCTTGTGGGACGACTTCTTAAATTTCCATTATACCGGGCGAGGTTTCCAGGATACGGCCGCCTCGCTGGCCATACCCGACCGAAACGCCGCCATTGAAGCGCCTGGGGCCGGGGCGATTTCCGTTTCGCCTTTATCGGTTGATTCGACCAACGCCGCGCCGGGCGAACCGATCTTGATGAGCGCTGATATCGATGGGGATAACATTGGTTATATCTACCTATTCGCCGGTTTCTACGACCGCGAGGCCAACTCGGTCAACATTATCGACATGGATTTCATCGATAGTGGTGAAACGCGCGAAGTAAACGGCATATATTACCCTGAATGGGGCGAGGGTGAATTCACTCTCGAATTCGTGTGGGATCCGATTGTATTCGCCGTTAATGATGGCCAAAATCAGGTCCTGGCGTTGTTGGAGCCGCTCGTCTACGGGGCTACGCCGGAACTCGCCGTTTACGCGGTGGACGGAATCTACTCTTTTGCCGACGGAAGCGAGAGCCGTCTGGCGCGCGCCTTATTTAGCGACGAGCGACTCTCCCAGGTCGTCGTTTTTCTGAACGAAGGGCAGGACGGATCGCCGAATGAGGTGACACCGATGCCCCGCGAGATCACGCCACAACCAGGCGATTCTTTCACCGTGTTTGAACGGTGGTTCGATTTGGACGCCTCCGGAGAGATAGATGATATGGCCTATGAAGAGGGCGGCAGCCTGATATTTAGCGATCGACTATGGACCTATGAGGTGCTTGACGGGCCGGCTGGAGATTACGCTATCGGCTTCATCGTTGAAGATCTCGACGGCAATCGGGTCGAAACGTATACGGATGTAACCGTCCGGTAATACCTTATAACACTAAGGATACGGAGCCGGACAAGCAGGAAACGACAGAGGTAATTAATCGAATCAGGCCATCACACTTTCGCACAAAGTGTGGTGGCCTTTTATTTTCCGCCTGATCTAATCAGTTTCTGATAATAGGCAGACCATATTTAGTGTTTCATATGCTATAATCATCCCCAACAGCATATATGGCGCAACCAAGGCACTCAATCCCCGTATAGAGTGTAACGGTTTTAATCAACTGCGCTTTTATTGGCGGGGTTCAAGCGTCCTAGTGCGGACAGGAAGGTTTGCATATGGATTTGTTCACTATTTCTCTACCACA
>JAWOHK010000246.1:0-5009 GCA_046485205.1 Chloroflexota bacterium
GCGGAGTCTATACGCTTTGTTCGGTCGATGACTCGGAAGCGGCGTTGATCTTTGAAGCCGCTTGGGTGGCGGGGCCCCTTTGGCTTGTTCTTGACGAGTGTGACAACTACGCGGGGTCAACTCACATAATGCCGGGGTTGCGCCGCTCGGTCGCCTCCACCAGGTCATCGAGTTCGGCCGCTGCGCTTTCCGGGCGGCCGTCGGCGATGAGGTGGTCGTTGATGAGAGTGTTGAACTCCTCCCGGGCTTGCCGGTAATACAACTCGTTTTCCCAGAGGGTGTCGTCGGCGTCGAAGCCAATCAGATCGATCATGGGCATAATTGTAGGAGATTAGGCGTGGCCGGCAATGTTCCGTTTATCAACGCGGCACAGCGTATAGGATTGCCCCGCGGCCGTCAAAATCTTCTTCCTCGGTTGCAGCCTCCCAGGCAGCGCCAAAGGGGGCACCTGAGTATGATTAACTTTGTGCTTTAACCGTGCGTCCGCGAACCCCCCAGGCTCGCGCCGCCAGGGGGATGGAACCGTCTTCCGCAAAAGGCAATCGGAAACGAATTCGTTCTCTTAGCCGATTCCGGTGCTTCCGGTCGGTGGACATGACATAACCCGCCGCGGGTCCCTGCCCGCCCAGAAATGGAGACCAGTAGTCAGCGAAATCACGGAAAATTGTGGGGAAATCGATCGGTTGAACCTCGACCTTATCCAATCCGGCGTCAGTTAACACTTCGATCAGGGCTTTGGGCTGGGAAAGAAAAAAACGTTGGCCTTCATCGAACTGGTTCGCATCCGGGTCCAATTCGGCCACGACATCCCAAAAGATTCGCAGAAACTCCATCTTCTCGGTGTAGTCCCAGACATAGGCGGCGACGATCCCACCCGGTTGTGTGACCCGGGCCATCTCAGTCACTGCCTGGGCCGGCTGGGGCAGGAAATTCAGGACCAGGCCGCTTATAGTCGCACCAAACGCGTTGGTGCGAAAAGGCAGATGCTGGGCGTTGCCTACCGAAAAACCGGTGCGGCCGCCGGTGATATGGGCGCTGGCGTGGGCGACAAAGCCGGGCGACGGATCGATACCGGCTACCGAGCGGGGATGCCCATCGTCTAGAACCGCCTGGGTGAGCGCCCCGGTCCCGCAGCCGATGTCGAGCCAGTCGATCTCCGGTGACGCGGCCAGCCAGTGCACGAAAAGGCGAGCCGCCAGCCGGCTCCAACGACCCATGAACGGTTCATAAAGGTCACCGGCCGCCCAGGTATCCGGGTGTTGAGTCTCCTTCATAATCACCACCTTCTTGCCGACTAAAGATGAACCCTGCCGGAGAATGGTATCGCCGGCATCGAGCTTGGGCCGGTCGACCAGGCGGCTAATTGTATGTGGTTAGACGCAAGCGGCAAATGGCCGGTGGATATAGTGAGAATGATTACAGAAGGAAACGACAGGTTTTAATACACTGTTACGCTAATAACCACAATCTGTTCATAGTAGGCGCTTCAGCGGCGTCTCTAAACAAAACGCGACTGAAAACCCAACGACCAACCATATCGGCGCTTGTCTTATGTGGCCAGAAATGGCGGCCGAATTACAGTCCGCCTGAAAATCCAAGCGGGTCTAGAGGGTCAGCTTCCAGGTAGTTCAATGTGGTTCCGGCGACTATCATAGGAAAGCGTGAGATGACGGCGTACTTGTTTCAGGCTTAAAAAGAAACCGGGCTTCTTTCGAGAAGCCCGGCTTATGCCAACTGAAGATTTACTTCCCGGCGCGGATCGCAGCCCCTTTGAACGGGTTGCGGAACAGCGGCGCGAAAACGCAGAAGTCAAATAAACCGGCCAGCAACGGTACTGCGCCGACGACGGCTACGATGATGCCGGTCGTCCCGCCCAGTCCCCACACACCCCAAGCGATGAGAGCTAAACCGGCGACGATGCGAACGATGCGGCCTGCAGTTGAGGCCATAAATGCGATAAAAGGGTTCATGTCACTATCTCCTTTCGGTCATGGTTTTGTATCATGACTCCATCTTAGGGGATAGGCGGGTTCCTGTCAGTGACATAGTCACATTGCGGCGCGGTTTTCCAGCGCGGCGGGGTCGAGGATGTCGATCATCCCCCGTCCGGTGCGAATGGTACCTTGGGCGGCGAAGTCCACCAGGATACGGCTGATGACCTCGCGGGAGCTGCCCAACTCGGCGGCGATGGCCTGGTGAGTGATGCGCACCGGGTTCTCCGCGCGGCCGTGCCGGGCCAGCAATCCGGCCACCCGCGAGTCCATCCGGCGAAAAGCCACCTCGTCGACGACGGCCATCACGCTCACGAGCCGCTGCGAGAGCAGGCTGAAGAAAAAATCGCGCCACAGGTCATGGCGCCGTACCCAGTCGCGCCAAGCGGCGGCCGGAATCATAACAGCCTCGGCGTCTTGCTCGATGGTGGCGATGGCCGGGAAGGATTGCCGGCTGAGGATGGCGTTGGCGGTTAGGATGCACGACTCGCCCAGGCCGAAACGATAGAAGGTGATCTCGCGGCCCGTCTCCCCGATCTTGTAGACCCGCACTACGCCTGTCAGCAACAAGGCGATGGCGTCGGCCTGATCGCCTTCGACGAAGATGTCCCGGCCCGCCGGAATGCGGGCCAGATAAGCTGTCGCCATGAACTCGCGGGTCATATCCGGATCGGCCCGTTGCAAGAGCGGTAAAACTCGGGTCAGCCGTTCGAAGATTTCGCGCGTGATCAAGTTCCGTTAAGCTCCCATTGGTTCCTACTAAGAAACCATCCTCATTTTCCATAATCTCCGCGGAGTTGCGGAGGTGGCCATCCGTAATAAATTGTGAGGATTTTAGATAAATTGACTTTTAACCGCCAAATTATCGTCACCCGGCAACATAGTTTCAATCGCCGTAGGCTAAAAGCCACCAGTTAGTATACCTTAAGAAAGACGTTTCGTAACACGCATCGTGTACACTATGACTGTATATCAGCTGACTATATTTGTGAAAGGGGTGAATATCATGACCTACCAAGACACTGTCAGCACGCTGGCCGGGGATGCCGAACAACTGGAAGCCCTTTACCACTTGGCTGTCGAAGCCGGCGAAGTTGAGAACTTCAAACAGGCGATCTATGCCGCCCAGACCAGCGCTCCGGAAAACCTGCTTTATGCCGCCTGGTACCACCGGTTGCATTATGCCGCTAAACGGGCCAAGGCCTCGTTTGTCGCTTGGGCCTGGGCCATCCCCCTGGCTGTCCTCAATAGCCTGTTATTCTGGTGGCTATCCGATGTTGAGCTATTCATCACCCAACTCGTGACCATCCGGCCGGAGAACGCGAAGGAATATATTCCCATACTCTTCCTGCTGGCCGCGCCGCTGGCCGCGGTGTTCATTCTGATCTATCTCACCGCCACCGGGCGGCGAGATTGGCGGTTGAGCGTACTGATCAGCATCGGGCTGGTCGCTGCCGGCGTTTACGTCTTGTGGGTCTTTCCGCAGACAGGCACGCGACCCTTCCAGGAACAGTACCTGACCTTGATGGCCTTCCACCTACCGCTGCTGGCTTGGGTGGGGGTGGGGGCGTTCCTGCTGGCTCCCAGGCGCGACCCGGTGAACCGCTTCGCCTTCCTGATCAAATCAGTCGAAGTGGTGATCATGGGCGGGCTATTCGCCATTGCCGGCGGTATCTTCGTCGGAATCACCTTTGGCCTGTTCGCGGCGCTCAACATCGAATTTCCCACCGTCGTCCAACGGTTATTCATCGCCGGCGGGGCGGGACTGCTCCCGGTGCTGGCCGTCGCCGTTGTCTATAATCCTCACAAGCCTCCGGCGGGACAATCATTCGAGGACGGCTTGAGCAAATTACCGGCCTTGCTGGCCCGCATCCTGTTGCCCCTGACGCTGCTGGTATTGCTGGTTTACATCGCCTTCATCCCCCTCAACTTCCTGGAACCCTTCAATAACCGCGATGTATTGGTGACCTACAACATCATGCTTTTCGCCGTCATCGCCCTGATAGTCGGCGCGACGCCGGTGGATAGTACCAGTTTGTCACCGCGGCTGGCAGTCTGGCTGCGGCGGGGGATCATCGCCTTGGCCGCATTGGCTGTGCTGGTGAGCATCTACGCCCTGGCGGCCATCGTCTACCGCACTGTAATAGACCGGCTGACACCCAATCGCCTGGCCTTTATCGGCTGGAACGTGATCAACATCAGCCTCCTTCTGCTGCTCCTGTACTATCAGGCCAAAGCCAAAGTCGGGGAGTGGCTGCCGCAACTGTACCGCGCTTTCGCCGCCGGCACGCTGGCTTATGCCGCCTGGACGTTGTTGATGATCCTGGCCTTGCCATGGCTGTTCGGCGTCCGCCAGGGATCGGTAGAGAATTTGCCGGTGCGAGTGCAGAGCATTATCGACCAGAACCCCGAACCGATCCTGCTCAAGTGTGCCCAAAGCCCGCACATTTACCTGTTACAAGATGGCGAGAAACGCTGGGTCAACACTATCGCGACTTTTGAGGACCGCGGCTATGTCTGGCGCGACGTTCGCTTTATTACTTGCGATGAATTGCGCCAGATTCCCGATGGCGTGCCCATCCCGCCTGATGCCGGGCCGCCGCCGCAGCCGTGACTTTTACTAATCGATAAAGACCTGTCAGGTTTCAGAAGACCTGACAGGTCTGCCCTCGGTCAGTACGTAGGCCAAAACCGGCTTGCTCTTTCCCTTCTCCGGATGTGCCTGCCGCAACAGCGTGAGCGTGCGGATGCTTTGCACGATGTTGTAACGCAAGCGATCCTTGGGTGCTGCGTAATGAATGGCAGGGCAGGGGACAGTGGGAACTGAATTTTCAGACGCGCGGCCGGTTGTTGCCAGCCGATAGAAACGCCTGGGAAACAAATCCGCCAGCTTCGGATCGTTCGTGACCGCGAGCAGTCCTTCGCTGAATTCTTCCAGCAACTGCCGGCGCACGGGACTGCGTTGTTGGGCGGCGACGGAACTCGCCTCGTGATTCTGATCCGCGGCATGACGCGAGA
>JAWOHK010000293.1:0-32875 GCA_046485205.1 Chloroflexota bacterium
CAACCTGTTCATCGATTCGCGGCGCCGGCACCGCACGGCGGTGGAGACGGCGTTCGCGGATCCCGAACCGGTGCTCGACTGGCCGCTGCTGAGCTGGACCGACGGTCATTATGATGACAACGTTTACTTCAATAGCCCCTGTGATTTTATTGCCGGAGAGCAAGATTGGGGTCGGCTGGAATTGCTGCGCCGGCAGGACATTATCCTGGCTGTCGGCCGCGACGACAGCCTGCGTCACAGCAGTGAGCGATTGTCAACCGCATTGTGGGAAAAAGGTGTCGGCAATGCCCTGCGACTTTGGGATGGCTGGGCTCACGATTGGCCCTGGTGGCACCAGATGATCCGGTTGTATATTGGCGGGCATGATTGAATGATTCAATAGATCAGTATTCAGTCATTATCCTCGCTTAACCAAACTCTGAACATTGGATAGCGAATACTGAAAACTGAGAAACAGAGGAGAGGGTAATATGTCATTAAAGGTAGGACTCATCGTCGGGCGAGAATGGTCGTTTCCGCCGGCATTTATCGATGAGGTAAACCGTCGCAACGAAGGCGTCACGGCCGAATTTGTCAAGCTGGGCGGGACGCAGATGGATGAACCGAACGAGTACGCAGTTATCATCGATCGCATCTCTCACGAAGTACCCTACTATCGCTCCTATCTGAAAAACGCCGTGCTGCAAGGCACGACGGTCATCAATAACCCGTTCATGTGGACGGCCGACGACAAATTCTTCGAGGCGTCGCTGGCGACAAAGCTGGGCGTAGCCCACCCCAAGACGGTAGTTTTGCCCAACAAGGATTATGTGCCTGGCATCGTCCATGACGAGAGCCTACGTAATCTAAGCTATCCTCTCGATTGGGCCGGCTTGCTCGATTACATTGGCTTGCCCTGTGTCTTGAAGGATGCCCACGGCGGTGGCTGGAAGGATGTGTTCATTTGCCACACGATGGAAGATCTGTGGCACGCCTATAACCAGTCCGGTTTGCACACCATGATCTTGCAAGAGTACATTCGCTGGGATCATTATGTCCGGTGCATGTGCCTGGGCCAGGAAGAGGTGCTGCCGATGAAGTATGATCCCCACGCCCGGCGTTACATCGTCGAGCACGCGCACCTGTCGCCGGAACTGGGCGAGCGAGTGGTCGCAGACGCCCTGAAGCTGGTCAAGGCGTTGGGCTACGACATGAACACGGTTGAGTTTGCCGTCCGAGACGGCATCCCCTATGCCATCGACTTCATGAACCCGGCGCCTGATATGGATATCAATTCACTGACGCCCACCTATTTTGAATGGTGCGTGCGGCGTATGGCCGATATGGCCATTGACCTGGCTCATAATCCTCGGCCGCAACTGGCCGAATTGAAATGGAGCGCTTTGTTTAACTGATAACCTGGGTGTCCCTATGTCGCTGACCGAAGCCATCATTACTTACCACGATCTTCTGACCGAGGACGTGGCGGCCGATTCGCAGGCTCAACTCGATGAGCAACTGCACTCGCGCGGCCTGTACTTCGGGGAGCGACCGCTCTGCACGGTCTTACGGCCACGGTTTCTAACTCCGGAACAATATCTCTACATGCGTAGCCGCATCCGGCCTTTGCTCAGTTCCTTTGAAAAAATCTCCCGGGCTGCCGTAGCCGAAGCCGATTTTCGCGGCCAGTTCGGCCTGTATGACTGGGAAGAGCAGCTTATCCATGATGATCCCGGCTATAAGGTTCACGCGCCACTCAGTCGTCTGGATTCTTTTTTCGTTACCGACGGCGAAGGGCTGGCGTTGAAGTTCACCGAATACAATGCCGAGGTGCCGGCGGCCTCAGCCTACAACGATGTATTGAATGATGTATTCTTTGGGTTGCCGGTCATGGGTAAATTTCTGAAACATTATGCTGTCCGTCCGTTGCCGACTCGCCACAGTGTGTTACATGTCCTGCTGGAATCATTCCGGCAATGGGGCGGCAGCCGAAAGCCAAAGATCGCCATCCTCGACTGGCAGGAGGTTCCCACGCGTAGCGAGTTCGAGTTGTTCCTGCAATACTTCAATTCGCAAGGGCTGGAATGCCGCATCGTCGATCCGCGAAACGTGGAATATCGTCAGGATGGCCTATACGACGAAGACTATCGCATCGATCTGATTTACAAGCGAGTGCTGATCACCGAGCTCATTGAGCAAGGCGGGCTGGATGGCCCAATTGTTAAAGCGGTGCGCAACGGGGATGTCTGTATGGTGAATCCCTTCACCTGTAAGTTGCTATACAAGAAAGCCAGCTTGGCCGTGATGAGCGACGAGCGCAACGCAGCTATGTTTACCAAAGCGGAAACACGGGCGATTCAGGAGCATATACCTTGGACGCGAGTCGTTGAAGAGCGGGTGACTACGTATCAGGGCATGCCGGTTGACCTGATTCCATTCCTGCAGAAGTATCGCGAGCAGTTCGTCCTGAAACCAAACGATGATTATGGTGGGCGAGGCATCATTCTGGGCTGGCAGACAAACGCCACCGGCTGGGAACAGGCCTTAAAGGTGGCGATAGAGTCGCCGCATGTCGCTCAGGAACGAGTGCGTATCCCTTCCGAACCTTACCCCAGCCTGGTTGACGGCCGGCTCCAGATCTACAATCGCATGCTGGACACCGCGCCATTTGTGTTCCACGGGGAATATGTGGATGGTTGCCTGACGCGGTTGTCGACGGATCCCCTGTTGAATGTCTCGGCCGGCGGCGGCTCTACTGTACCAACCTTCGTTGTCGAGAAACGCTTCCTTACCTGAACAGGGTAAAATAAAAAATGGAGCTACAGGGCTCCCAATAAATGAAACCTCATACAGCCCCGTTGATGCCCGGCTAAAATCCAGGGCTCGAAGCGCCGGGGACCATGACCATCGCCAGGATCATACTGATCACGATGACGACCCCGATGATAATGGCCGCGATCTGCATCCAATTGACTTTCTTTTTCTTGGCGCCGGCGGATTTAACGGATTGATGCGTCCGCGTCGTCGTGCGGCGTTTTGGTTGTGACTTACCCATGCCCTAGATATTCTCCTCAAATCACTATCTTACTCTCACAGGAGCCTATACAATTCGATAGTGTATCATAAATCGGCAAACCTTTCACGCCTACTGAGATATTTTTCAGGATTATCCGGTTGCGTTATATGAAGATTGGGACTTGGTTTCGGCTCATCGACATGCCAAATTGTTGCCCACCGTTCTAACAGGCAGTATGATTGCCGCCAAGCCACAAGGATGAATTACCCAAACGGATTACCAATGCTGCGACAAATGAAACCCCTTCCGGCCACAGGCCTTCGTATGGCCTGCGAACCCGCCGGTTTTGAATTTGAAACAACGGCCGAACTCGAGCCGACAACGGCCATCATCGGGCAACCCCGGGCGACCCGCGCCCTTGAATTCGGCATGGGGATGAAGAGCAAGGGTTATAACATCTTTGTCATGGGTTCGCCCGGCACCGGACGGAGCATGGTCATCCGCCACTTTTTGCAACAACGCTGCCGCACCGAGCCCACGCCGGACGATTGGGTCTATCTTTATAACTTTGAGACCAACGGTCGCCCGCTGCCGATCGCCCTGCCGCCCGGTCAGGGCGTAATATTTCGCAACAACATGAAGAACTTTGCCGAAGGGTTGCAAATTACCCTGAACCAGGCCTTAGAAAGCAGCACTTATCGCGACACGATCCACAATCTGGAACATAGACTCGACGAACAGCGCGAAGGGATGCTCGATGCCCTGGAGCGGAAAGCCAACGAGCAGGGATTTAATCTGCAGGATATGCAGTCAGGGCTGGTAGTCGTAGCCCAGGACGGCGAATCGACAGAGCCGGACGAGGCGAACGGGGAACTTCAGGCTCGTCGCGAAACCCAACGCGCCTTGCAGGTCGAACTGCAGAATATCTGGCGTGAAATTCGCCGGTTGGAACGCGAATCCCGCGAGGAACGCCGCCAGCTAGACCGCGAAGTGGCCGAGCTGGCCATTCGCGACGAATTCGAGACCCTGCGCGAGAACTACACCGGCGTGGATGAGGTACTGGCTTATCTGGATGCTGTGTGGGAAGACCTGCTTGAACAGGTGGCCCGCGCCGCACCAACGTTGGATGAAAAGGATCTGGATCAGACGCTTGATTTGCGTCGCTATGAAGTCAACGTCCTGGTAGACAACAGTGCCGCCCATGGCGCGCCGGTTATCGTTCAACTCAATCCCACTTTTGAGAACCTGTTCGGCCGCCTGGAATATGAAGCCCAAGGCCCGGCGATCACCACCCACCATACCCAGATAAATGCCGGTGACCTGCACCGGGCTAACGGCGGCTATCTTGTGATTTATGCGTCGGATCTCCTCCGGCAGCGAGAGACCTGGGAGGCTTTGAAGCGAGCGTTAAAAGCCGAGGAAGTGGAAATGCGCCCCATCCAATCCGACGGCCCAATCATGTCCAACTCCATTTGGCCTAATCCCATCCCCTTGCGCCTGAAATTGATTTTGTTGGGCACCGCACGTTTTTATTATTCTACATTCGACAACGACGAAGAGTTCAGCGACTTGTTCAAGGTGCGGGCGGATTTCAACGACACCATGCCCCGCGATGCCGGCAATGAACTGGCCTATGCCGAATTTATTGCCGCCCGCTGTGGGGAAGAGATCCTGCGCGCTTTCGGGCGTGATGCTGTGGCCAAAATCGTGGAACAAGGAGCGCGCCTGGCTGAGCACCAGTGCAAGTTGAGCACCCGCTTCGGAGCCGTCGCCGACCTGGCGCGCGAGGCGAACTACTACGCTGGTCAGAACGGCCACGACTTCGTAACGGCCGATGATGTGCGGCAGGCTTTGGACGAGCGCGTCCATCGCATCAGCCAGGCCGCCGAGGAGCATCGCGAAGATATCCTGGAAGGGTCGCTCTTCATCGCTACAGAAGGCAGTGTTATCGGGCAGGTCAACGGGTTGTCCGTGCACGAAATCGGCGAGTTTAATTTCGGCCACCCGGGGCGAATCACGGCCCGTACCTTCATGGGCGACAATGGCGTAATCCATATCGAGCGCGAGACGGACATGTCTGGACCCATTCACGATAAGGGAGTGTTGACTCTCTATGCCTACCTCGGCGGAACCTATGCCCAGCACCAGCCGCTGTCATTGAACGCCAGTCTGACCTTTGAGCAATTTTATGGCGGAGTGGATGGCGACAGCGCCTCTTCAACTGAACTGTACGCGCTCATCTCTAGCCTGAGCCAGATTCCGCTGCGCCAAGGGATCAGCGCCACCGGGTCAGTCAACCAGCGCGGCGAGATTCAGCCGATCGGGGCGGTGAACGAAAAAATCGAGGGCTTTTTCGATATCTGCCAGGCACGCGGATTGACCGGCGATCAGGGCGTTATCATTCCGGAAACTAACATCCCCAATCTGATGCTGCGCGAAGATGTCGTCCAAGCCGTGGCCGAAGGGAGGTTTCATGTCTGGCCTGTCATCACTATTGATGAGGGTATCGAGCTCCTGACCGGGCTGCCGGCGGGCAAGCAAGATGATGACGGTGAATATCCGGAAGGGACGGTCCATTACGCGGTCAAAAAGCGATTGCGCGAACTGGCGATTGAGCTGAAAAATTTCGGCGACGACTCATCCGCTTCCGGTAACCGCGCGACCGGCGACACCACCGACACCGAAGATACCGATCAAGATTAGCCGCTAAGCGCTTGGGGATGAGTGTTCAGAAATTGAATGGCGCGTAGGACGGCCACCACGCTTTTGCTATCTTCCAGACGTCCATCCAGGGCCATCGTGGCCAGTTCCTTAAGCGGCCAAGATTCTACGGCGATTTCCTCATCCACATCCATTGGCAATGGATCGGCCGTCAGGTCGGTGGCCATGAAGAGAGCCATGCGCTCGTCGGTGATACCCGGGGCGGGCCAGATTTCGCCCAATGGCGTAAATGAGGCGGCGCGATAGCCGGTTTCTTCCTGTAATTCTCGTTGGGCGCAATGCAGCCAGGGCTCGTCACCGTCGCGGGTACCGGCCGGTGCTTCAAGAATGGTGTGGCTAAGGGCCGGTCGGTATTGACGGAGCATGAGCGCGTCATACCCGCCGTCCGGCCGCGCCACTATCGGCAACACCACGACCGCTCCCGGATGTTCAATAAAGCCACGCTCAAAGGGACGGCCATCGGGTAGGCGAAACGATTCGACACGCAACCGCCACTTGCCCTCCCAGACAATGCGGGATTGTAGCAATTCCATAACGCTCTAAGTCAGATAGGTAAGAGTGTAACCCCGATCCTATCGCGGCGGGATGCGAATTTCCTGCCCAACGTAAATAACGTTGACGTTGGGAATGTTGTTATAGGTTGCCAATTCCTGGGCTGTGAAGCCGTAGCGAAGGCCGATACGGAACAAGTTATCGCCGGGCTGGACGATATGAATCGTTTCACCACTGGATGTGACCGGTTGCTCCGGTGGCGGCGCTTGTTCTTCCGGTGGTGCTACGATTACCGGGGCTGGTTCCGCCGGAGGAGTAACCCCGCCTTCGACGGGGGGCTGGTCGGTAAACGGTGTTGGCGAGGCCAAGGTGTCAGGGCCCGGATAGACGCTGGCGGGATCAAACGTAGCAATCGGGGCAAAAGTCGGCTGAATAGCCAAATCAGGGGTAGGCGTGATGAGCGTGGATGGATCAACACTGTCTGGGACCGGCCGCACACAGGCGCTCAGAGCCATCATTACCACCAGCACTGACATTGTCAATAGCAGATTCAATTTTGTGCGTTTCACACGTAACCTCCTCTGGTGCACACTAAAGCGATACCTCTACCAGGAGAGTAGATAGAATTTGTTCGCGCTTTTTCCGGACTGGCATAACTATGATTGCCGGGCGAACGTGTAAACATAACGTAGTCTAACATAGTGTGACGGCTGGGGCAAGATGTCGGACAGCCGATTAATCGTATAATTGTTGGAATGATTAACGGCAATGAGCCGCATGAGATGGCGCGTCGTCAAGTCGGCGACGGTGGGGGTGCGCGAGCGTGACCGAAGATCCGATAACGAACTTGCCTGCCAGGCTGAATATCGGCATAAACGCTCATCTGCTCTCCGGCCAGGCGGGCTATCGGCGTGCTGGTATCCACCAGTATATCTACCAGGTCTTGCGACACCTGCCCCAGGATGAGGACAGCCCATTTCGTTTCACGATTTATACCCAGCAGTCAGAAGGGTGGGACCCACGACCTGATTGGCGGCTGGCCACCACACGCCTGCCAACCGAAAACCGATTGGCTCGTATTGTCTGGGAACAGGCTATCTGGCCCCTTCAGGCTTGGCGCGACCGGCTGTCACTCATGCACAGCATGGCCTTTGTGTTGCCCCGTCTGGCCCCTTGTCCCGCCGTCGTCACCATCTACGACCTGAGTTTTCTGCGCTACCCTGAAGACTATCCGGCGACTCAGCGTCGCTACCTGGCCAACGAAACGGCTCGATCATGCCGCTTGGCCCAACGAATCATCACCATTTCCGAGTCGGGTCGCGGGGATGTACATCATCTCTTTGGTGTTCCCATGGAGCTTATCGATGTGGTCAAACCAGGCGTATCGCCTGATTATCGGCCTTTACCGGATCATGAAGTGACAGCCTTCCGGGCACGCCGGAATCTGCCGGAGCAATTCCTGTTACACGTCGGTACCCTTCAACCCCGCAAGAACCTGCCGGTACTGTTAAAAGCCTTGACCCTGATGGAGAGAGATGATCTGCCGCTGGTCCTGGTCGGTGGCAAGGGCTGGTTCTACGAAACCATCTTTGCCGAAGTGCAGGTGTTGGGGTTAGCCGGCCAGGTGAGTTTCGCCGGTTATGTGGATGATCACGAACTGCCGTTGTGGTACAACGCCGCTACAGCCCTGGTGCTTCCTTCACGCTATGAAGGATTTGGCCTGCCCATCGTCGAGGCTTTGGCCTGTGGCACGCCGGTCATCGCAGCCGATAATTCATCGTTGCCCGAAGCCGGGGGCGCGGCCGCCCTCTATTTTGATCCGCTTTCGCCGGACGAATTGGCCGGGCAGTTGGTAAACTTGCTCGGTAACGAATCGTGGCGCCGGCGTTTGCGGCAAGAGGGTCCGGCTCAGGCGGCGCGATTTTCCTGGGCGCGCGCCGGAGAAGAGACGGCCGCTGTCTACCGGCGTGCCTTAAGGTTGGAAGAGCTAGTTGGGGGGCGACGACAAGGATGAAAAACCGGGTTGTCAGCTGGGTGACAATCGTCACCGACCTCTTTCTCATCAATCTGGCCTTCGCTCTGGCCTATGTCGCGCGTTACGTGTGGCAGTGGCTGCGACCGGTGGTTTTCAGCGAACCCTACAGTGATTATTTCGGACAACAGGTGCTGTTGACCTTGTTGCTGGCGCTGGCTTTTCAATACACGGGCGTGTGGCGGCGGCGGCGCGGCGAATCGTGGTTGGAAGAAGTGACCCGGGCGGGAACCGCCACCGCCGCCGGCATTACTTTGATGATGGCCGTCACCTTTTTCTTCCAGCCGGCGCCTTTCTCGCGTTTATTGTTGTTCTGGGCGCTACTGTTCATTGTGCTGTTTATCGGCGCGGCTCGGCTATTCCGCCGCCTGCTGCTGAACGCGCTCTACCGGCGCGGGATCGCGGTGGACCGCGTGCTGGTCGTCGGCGGCGGCGAGACAGGCCGTGGATTGATACGAACCCTTTTGGCTCGACCCGATCTGGGTTTCGCCGCCATCGGCTATCTGGATGACGGGGATGATGAGGATAATATCGGCATCGGCCGCATACCCCACCTGGGCACCTACAGCGAGCTCGACGCCATTCTATTGGCCCAACAACCTTTGCATACTGTCTTTATCGCCCTGCCCGGCGAAATGCATGTCCAACACCTGCAACTGTTGCAGATTTGCCGGAAGTACGAAGTCCGGGCCCAGGTCATTCCCGACCTGCTGCAATTGAGCCTGAACCGGGTGGAAGTCACCAATATGGCCGGCATTCCGGTCCTCGGTATTCGCGATGTGACAACTTTCGGCCACCTCACCCGCTCCGGTCAATTTCTTAAACGCGCCCTCGATCTGGGGCTCACCATTCTATTAGCTATCCCCACTCTGGTCTTGATGGCGCTGGTCGCCGTGGCCATCAAGTTTGATTCGCCGGGGCCGGTCATCTACGCAAGCGATCGGGTCGGGCGCGACGGCCGCCTGTTCAAAATGTACAAATTCCGGTCGATGATTCAAGGCGCGGACGAGCAGAAAGTGATGCTGCTGGAACATAATGAGGCCGACGGGCCACTTTTCAAGATCCGCGATGACCCTCGATTAACCCGCGTTGGCCGTTTCATCCGGCGCCTGAGCCTCGATGAGCTGCCCCAGATCTATAATGTGCTCTTGGGCCAGATGAGCCTGGTGGGACCGCGGCCACCGCTGCCGGAGGAAGTGCGCGATTACAAGTTGTGGCACATGCAGCGCCTGGCGGTCGTCGGGGGGCTGACTGGGTTGTGGCAGGTCAGCGGCCGATCTGACCTGACCTTCGATGAACTATGCTTGCTGGACATTTATTACATTGAGAACTGGTCATTGGGTCTGGATTTGCGAATTTTGTTGCAGACGATTCCTCATCTGATGTCGCGGCAAGGCGCGTATTGAGCGATATAACCACAGCAAATCCTGGCTGGGCCATCCTGCCTGTGCCTCAAATGGGCTCCATGACACAGATTATGATCGCCCGCTAAATTTACTGTTTCCCCCCTACCTTTGTCCTATAATCATTAATTGGCGTGAGTAACTCGTGCCGGAAAGGATCGTATATAGACTGATAGGAATTCAACCGAGTATCCCCTTCGGAGCCCGGCCATTGGATCGGAAACAATTTATGTCACAAAATATCAGGACTCTTCTTATTGTAATCCTGGTTCTGGCTCTGGTTGGCGCGGGAATTTTCTTTTTCAACCAACGCCAGCAAGCCGGCGCCCAATCTCAATTTGAAATTCTGCGCGAAGCCACGGTTGACCGTGGCCGAATCAGCGCTACCGTCAATGCGACCGGGGCCATTGAACCGGAATCACTGGTAACTCTCACATTTGGCCTGAGCGGCACCGTATCGGAGGTCGCCGCCATTCGTGGTCAGGAAGTACAGTCCGGCCAGGTGCTGGCCGCGCTGGACACCAGCGAACTGGCCCTCGCCGTGCAGCAAGCCGCCGACGCCCTGCGCATTCAGGAGTTGACGATGGCGCAGCGCCTGAACAGCGAACCAAGCGAAGCGCAACTGGCCGCCTCGCAAGCCGATATCCAGGCAGCCGAGGCCAACGTGCAAGTGGCTCAGGCCAATCTGGCCGCGGCCCGGGCCGGGGTGGCACAAGCCCAAGCCCAAAAAGCCAAATTGCTGAACGCCGCGACGCCCGGGCAGATCGCCGCGGCCGAAGCTCAGGTCTCCTCGGCCCAACAACAGCAGACGGTGGCCCAGGAAACTTACAACCGCACCATTGAATGCGTCACCTTCACCCCACCGGGCAGCGCGACCGAGGAAACAGTCTGCCCGGGATTGGGCGCGCCGGAGGAACAGGCCCGGGCCGCGCTGGAGGCGGCGACTCTGTCTCTGCGCGCCGCCGAGGCTCAACTAACCGATTTACAAAACCCGGCTTCCTCAGCCGACATTCAGGCGGCTGATGCCGCCATTGCCAGTGCTCAGGCCCAGGCCCAGGCCGGTGAAGGCAGTGTGGCCGCGGCCGAAGCTCAGCTAGCCAGGGCCCAGGCTGCCTATGCGTTACAGCTGGAGAGGCCATCGGATGCTGAGGCGGCCGTGCTGCAGGCCCAGGTGAACAGCGCCAAGACCAACATGCAACTGGCCGAAATGCGCTTGCAACAGGGCCAGTTGATCGCTCCCATCAGCGGGCGTGTGGCCAATGTCCTGGTGCGCGAAGGCGAACAGACCACGCCCGGCGCGCCGGCCATGACGGTCCTGAATGAGAACGCCTACCACATCACCGTCAGTGTTGATGAGATCGACATCGATTGGGTCGGGGTCGGTCAACCGGTGCAGATTACGTTGGACGCGCTGCCGGACCAGCCGGTGCAAGGAGTCGTCAGCGAGATCGCGCCGACGGCCACGAGCACGTCCGGCGTGGTGACTTATCTGGTTACGATCAACATCGACGAGGCGCAAACAGACGACCTGCGATCAGGGATGAGCGCCAGCGCTGCCATCACGGTTGAGGAAATTGATGACGTGGTGCTCGTTCCCAACTGGGCCATCCGCCTCAATCGCGAGACAGGCGAAGCATTTGTATTGCTGAAGCAAGCTGATGGAACCGTGGAAGAGGTGGTTGTCCAAACCGGATTGCGGAACGAACAATTCAGCGAGATCGTCAGCGGTCTCAGCCCGGGTGATGTGGTGGTCTTGACGAACCAGCGCGAGGGCTTTAATTTCTTCGGTGGGGGTTAGGCAACCATTGACCATGACTAACACTGATCACAACTTTACCCAAACACAACCATCGTCAAATGGCCAAAAGACTGTGATTCTCATCCGGGACATGACCAAGGTCTACCAGATGGGCGAGCATGAGGTTCGCGCGCTCAATGGGGTCTCGGTGGAGATCCATGAAGGTGAATTCGTAGCCATCATGGGACCGTCCGGTTCGGGCAAATCGACGATGATGAATATGCTGGGTGCGCTGGACCAGCCGACGAGCGGCAGTTATCTGCTGGACGGGATCGACGTCAGCGCCCTCAGCGACAATGATCTGGCCGATATCCGCAATCGGAAGATCGGCTTTGTCTTTCAGAGTTTCAATTTGCTACCGCGCATGCCCGCCATCCAGCAAGTGGAATTGCCACTCATTTACGCAGCCAAGAGCCAGCGGGCCGAACGGGCCCGGCAAGCGTTGGAATTAGTGGGATTAAGTGACCGGACTCACCACCGGCCGAGCGAGCTTTCCGGCGGCCAGCAACAGCGGGTGGCCATCGCCCGGGCACTGGTCAACGAGCCGGCCATCATCCTGGCCGACGAGCCGACCGGCAATCTGGATAGCAAGTCGGGCACTGAAGTCATGTCCATCTTCCAGCGTCTCAACCGGGAGGAAGGTATCACCATTCTGTTTGTTACCCACGACCCCTGGATCGCCCGGCACACGCGCCGCATCATCACGCTGTCGGACGGCGTGGTCGTGCGCGACGAGGTGGTGAGTGAGCCGTTAGTGGCCGGAAAGTCGACCCGCCCGTCTGATGAGGCCTTGGTCCATTGAGTAAAGGATTGCCGGCATGAATCTGCTTGACAATACCCGCTTGGCCTTCGTCAGCCTGATCGCCAACAAGCTGCGGTCCGCCCTGACGATGCTGGGTATTATCATCGGTGTAGCCGCGGTCATTACCCTGGTGTCCGTGGGTCAGGGCGTGGAAGACGTGGTCATTTCGGAGTTTGAAGGCCTGGGCAACAACCTGCTATTCGTCATCCCCGGTCGGCCGGATGCCAACGCTACTTTCGGCGGCGCGGCGGCTCGCGGCGTGGACCTGACTAACAGTGATGTCGCCGCGCTGGCCGACCCGCTTAACGTGCCCGACCTGGTACGCGTCGCGCCGACTTACGGCCGCCCGGCCATTATCACCCGGGGCGGTGAGGAAGCCCGAACGACAGTCACCGGCACCACCCCCGATTACACCGGCGTGCGTAACTTCTATCCCGTCCTCGGCGATTTCTTCACCGATCAGGATGTCACCAGTGCGGCAAGGGTCGCCGTCATCGGCCAGACGGTTTATGAAAAACTGTTCCCCGGCGGAGAGCTCCCAGTCGGCGAAACCATTCGCATCAACAACGTCAATTTCCGGGTGATCGGTCTACTGGAAGAGAAAGGCGGCTCCGGCTTTAACGATCAGGATGATGTTATTCTGGTGCCGTTATCCACCACCCAGCGCCGCCTGTTTCCCGCCCGGCGGCCCGACGGCAAATTTCGCGTCGACCAGATTCTGGCCCAACTGGCCAACGAAGACCGCCAGGACGTGGCGATCGCTGACATGAGTATAGCCCTGCGCCAGTCCCGGAATATTGAGTTTCGCGATGAGGATGATTTCACGATTCTCAGCCAGGCCGAGGTGGTTGGCGCGCTGAGCCAGATTACCGGGGTGTTGACCATTTTCCTGGGGGTCATCGCCGGCATATCCTTGCTAGTGGGCGGCATCGGCATCATGAACATTATGCTGGTTTCCGTCACTGAACGAACGCGAGAGATCGGCCTGCGCAAAGCGGTGGGCGCCAAGCGGCGCGACATCTTATGGCAGTTCCTGATTGAAGCCATCATTATGGCCAGCATCGGCGGCTTGATCGGACTGTTGCTGGGCGCGGCCGGTGCCTCGCTGGTCGGCAGTCTTTCCGACACCCTCCAGCCACAGCTGGCCTGGAATTCCGTGGTGCTGGCCATCGTGTTTTCGGCCGCGGTCGGACTGTTCTTCGGTATTTATCCCGCCCGGCGCGCGGCAGCTCTGAATCCCATCGACGCGCTACGTTACGAGTGAGCCATGGTTCTGATCGAAAATATCCATATCGCTCTGCGCAGCCTGGTGGCCAACAAATTACGGGCCGCGCTGACCATGCTCGGCATTATGATCGGTGTGGCAGCGGTTATCACGCTTCTGTCCATTGGCGACGGCGTTACGCGCTTTGTCGCCGATCAGTTCTCAGGGCTGGGCACCAACCTGGTCTTTATCATCCCCCAACAGGACGCTCCCGGCCCGCCGGGCAGTGATCCGTTACGTGAATCGTCGCTCACCTTGCGCGACGCCGAACTATTAGCCGATCCTGATCTGGTGCCGGGGGCCGAGACCGTCGCTCCGGTCATGTTCCGGCAAATCGACTTGCAGTACGGCGGCAACACCCACACCGTGCTGGCGCGCAGTTCCACGCCCAATTACACCGCCATCAATAACCTGACCATCGAACGCGGTCGCGACCTGGACGAGACGGATTACAACAGCCGCTCGCGGGTTATCTTGCTCGGCCCCGATACAGCGGCCGCTTTGTTCCCCGCCGACATCGATCCGTTGAACCAGGACATTCGCGTCAACGGCATCAATTTCCGGGTTGCCGGCTTACTGGCGGAGAAGGGCGCGGCCGGCGTCGGCGGCAGCCAGGATGATATCGCCATCCTGCCCCTCACCACCGCCCAAGAGCGCTTGTTCAATACCCGCAGCGCGCGCACCGGGGCCTTCCTGGTCGATGCAGTTCTCATCCAGGCCATTGATGACCAGGCTATCGACGGAGTGATCATCGATACCTCGAATATTTTGCGCCAGAATCACAACATCGCCTTTCGTGACGACGATGATTTCCAGATATTGACGCAGGGAGATTTTATTCAGGCCTTTGGGGCTGTGACCGGCGTACTGACGCTCTTTCTGGGAGCCATCGCCAGCATCTCGTTGCTGGTCGGCGGCATTGGCATCATGAATATCATGCTGGTGTCAGTAACCGAGCGGACGCGCGAAATCGGGTTGCGCAAGGCGGTCGGGGCGCGACGCAGCAACATCCTGAGCCAGTTTCTGACCGAGGCGGTTGTGCTGGCGATGCTGGGCGGGCTAATGGGCATCCTGATCGGCGTGATCGGCGCGACGGCCGTGCGTTTTTTCGTGCCAGAGCTGGATACGTCTGTGACCCTCAACTCCATAGCCCTGGCTGTGGGTTTCTCGGTGGCGGTAGGCCTGTTCTTTGGGATCTATCCGGCCTCGCGGGCGGCGGCGCTCAGTCCAATTGAAGCATTGCGTTTCGAGTAGATGAAAAAACGAAATTGGGGCTGGTTCTTTCAGCGAGCGATCATCGCCGTGGCTATGGCCTTTTTCATCGCTGTCGCACCTCTGCCTGCCTGGACGCCCAATTGGTTCCTCTATTGGCAGGTTCCGGCGACAGTCTTCGTCTTTATCGTTTATATCGGCAAACTGCTAATCGACACCATTCTGTTTCCCCGCAAGTGAAGGATCAAGGAGTCATACACGCTTCTTCAGGCGCACCGAGCCGGCCCAGACCACGGCCGCCAGTACCGTCAGGGTGGTGAGCGTCAGGCCCACATCATGCGTGCGGGGATGGAAGTTGAACACGTAGGTGTGCTTGCCGGGCATGACGGCCGCGTTTAACAGAGCGATCGGCGCGCGCCAGTTGGCTCGATGGTGTATGGCAATGCGGGTCAGCGCCGACCGCGGCCGCAGAAATAGGGGGAGAACCAGGTCGAATCGCCAAGCACGTTCGGTTCTGGAGGGTGCCGTAATAACCTCATCCTCGGAAGTCGTGGATCGACAACTCTTCTCCCGCCGGGCGAGCAGGGGGAATTATCACATAAGATGAAATGGTAAAGTGTAGGCGCCGGCACAAACTATTAGAATAATCGTTTGCCACGCGTTTTTCGGCGAGCCAATCAGGGAGCGACCTCGACCGTGGTCAGGATGAGGTGGTCGTCAACCGGCATGCTATCCCCGCCCAATAGGGGCAGACGCGCGCCGCTCAACGGGTCATACAGGCCGACTTCTAGACGGTAAGTCCCCGGCGAGGCGTCAGCGGCCACAGGAATGGCGTGTTGGTCGACGATCACCTCCGCGCCGCGCCATGTTGTCGTCGGTCGGGTGTTGCCGGACGGTTCGTTGTCGCTCTGGCCCCAGAGGAAATTGCCCGTGGCAGCATTGAACGTCTCGCCGAGTAAGTGGGTAAAGACCTTGTAGCGTTGGCGGATATCGCCATCGGATGACCAGTAGAGCGTCAGCCCGACCGTTTCGCCCGGCCGGGCGACCGGCGTGGCCAGGTCGTAGCCCAGCAGCCGGATGCCGTCGCCAAAAGGCGCGTCGAGGCGGTTGGCGATGGTCACGTCACTTTCGAACAGGTATTCCGCCTGCTTCTGTTGCAGGGACAGATTGCCGAATTCCGCCGGAAGCAGGTCTTCGGCCAGCACATAGAAACGATAGCGTCCGGCCGGGGCTTCCGGAGGCACCAGGATATCTACCTGTTGCCGGGCGGTTTCGGCTGTGGGCGGCAAGGTCAGCGGGACATTGCCCCACACCTGGCCCGCCGCATCGATCAGGCCGACCTCGACGGAGGTTAAGCCATTGCCCTGATGGAAAAGAAAGAGGTGGATGGCATCGCCGCTCTTGAAATCGCGGGCGGCCTGGCTGTAACCTAACAGGCGGCCGCCGGAAGACAGGGGGATGTCGAGGGGCTGCGGCGGATCCGGCTGCGAAAGGCGGCCGGCCACAGCCGCTCGCTCGTTTGTCCGGGCATAGAGGGTCAGAGCCATATCCTTATACGTATATTCCTGAATCACTTCGGCCTTCTCTGCCAGCCAGGCAGGGAAATGGCGCTGGGGATCGCCGCCGCCGCTGTAAGGCGTCGTCACCAGCCAGATGGCGTCGTGGGTTTCCCAGATCGGTGTCAGGTAACTGTCGGCCGTCTCCGGTGTCACCAGCCACTGGTGAGGTACGCCGCGCCATGGCTGCGGGTGATGATAGGCGAAGATGGGCCAGTCGGTGTCGCTGTAGAGCACCACCGCGTCGTTCGGCCGGCGGTAGGCATCGATGGTGCTGACCAGAGAGGGAAAATCATCGATCAGCACGCGGCCGGGATGGTACGGGCTCAGGCCGGCGTAGGCGACGGCGATCATGTAGACAGCCAGGGAAGCGGTGATGGTTCCGGCGGCCGTGTGGCTGAAACCTTGACTGCGAGCGAAGCGTCCCAGCATGACCAACCCCCAGCCGAGGACGATGCTATAGAAGGGGGTGAAGATGACCAGATAGCGTGGGTTAAAGGGCGGGTTGTAAAAGTCCTGGCGGGGAAGTGAAACGATATAGACGATGATGGCCGGGAGGACAAGGACCGACAGCAACAGGGTCAGGTCGCGACGGGTGGCGAAATGGGCAGCCGATGGCTGATGGCCAGCGGCCGGTTGGTTTGTTGATGGCCGGACCGCGAAGGCCAGTAACGCCAGGACGGCGGAGAGGAAGACAGCCAGTGCCGGGAGGGTCAGCCGGTTGAATTGACCGACATCGACCGGGATGCCGACTGTTAGCACAGTCCAATAGATATGCACAAAGTCGAACAGACGGACGGGCGTGGCCGAGGCTGTGCTGAGGAAACCGCCGGCGGCATAGAACATCCAGGGCAAGAAGAGCGCCAGGACGGCCGCTTGTAAGGCTGCCCAGCGCAGGAATTCGCGCCGCCGGTTGGCCGCCTGATGAAGCACCCACAGCCAGGCGATGTTGACGGCCAGCCAGATAGGTGCGAAAAGGTAGAGCGTATAGAGTCCGGCAGTCGTCGCCACGATATAGACAGCCATATGAAGCGGCCGGCCACGATCCCAGACCTGCCGCGCCGCCCACACGGCCAGCACCCCCAAGGCTGTCGCCAGTGCATACATGCGAATTTCCTGTGACCAGGCCACGGCGAAGCGGGAGACCGTGAGAAAGATCGCGGCCAGAAGGCCTGCCGCTTGGGCTTGACCCGCCGAAAGCACACCGCGAGCCACACCCCGGCCCAGCGCGTAGGTCAGGGCAATGGTCAGCGTGCCCAGGAAAGCCGAGAGCAGGCGCAACTCGCCTTCGCCGTCGCCGCTCATCAGCCGCCAGACATGGAGCAGTTCGAAGTAGAGGGGTGGATGAACGTCGTTGCCCGTCTGGCGCAAAATCTCGGTCGCCGGGAAGCGGGCCACCCACACCGACCAGCCTTCGTCCCACCAAACACGCTGTTCGCCGATACGATAGACACGCAGGAAAAAGCCGAGCAGGAGGACGGCCACCATGCTCCAGCGCCAAAGGCCGCCGGCAATCAAACCGTTTGATTTCATTTGAGGAGGCTTGGAGGAATCCACGGATACACAGATGGCACAGATCTTACGGCCGTTGATTTCAGCCCGCAGTTACCGAAAAAGCTCCACTTAACCTCTACGCCTGTGGACGTTGTCTGGTTGGAGTGCTACCGTCTCAGACCACGGCAACATCGCCGCTCCAGGGAGGCAAATCAAAAGTCAGAACGGTTCCCCGGTCGACGTAAGGCACAACGAACCGGCGCGGCTGATCGCTCATGTTAATGCCCACGGCGACCGAATCGAGCCCGTCTTCGCGGACATAGGCATAGGTCTGGGCTGTTGAATCGAGATGAATGGTGCGCCGGGTCCCTCGCCATAATGCCGGGTGATCGCGCCGCAAGTGGGCCAGGTACCAGAAGTATGAATACAAGTCGCCATCCTGCTCATCGCCCCATAGCATCGGCTGGCGGCATTCCTCCATGCCCTGACTGCCGGCTTCGTGGATACTGCGGCTTTGGGTCACGCCGGCTTCCGTGCCGTTGTAGACGATCGGCGCGCCGCTCAGCGTAAATTGCACCAGCGCGGCCAACTTCAGCTTGCGTTTGTCCTCTTTAGCCAGCCACAGGAAGCGATCCATATCGTGGTTATCGAGGAAGCTGGGCCGGCTGAAGGCGGTATTGGGCGGGAAAAAGGCCTCGTGGCGATTCAGAAAGGCGTCAAAAGTGGCCAGGTTCATCGTCCCTAAGCCGAACGTTCCACGCATGGCCTGGCAGAGCAGAAAGTCGAGCGTGCCGTCGAACAGTCCGGCATAAACAAGTTGCTGGTCCGGCGGCAGTGTCATTTCGCCGAACATCCAGGCATCGGACTTGATGCTGCGGGCCACGGCGCGCACATCGGTCCAGAAGTCAAACGTCGGGCCGTCGGCGTGGTCGAGACGCAAACCATCGAAGCCGACCTCGCCCAGCCAATAACCAACGCTGCGCAGCAGGTGATCGCGTACGCCGGGATGGTTGACATTGAGCTTGGGCAAGTCGGGCACATTGTAGTAAGCGAGATACTCTTCCGGCCACTTTTTCCAGAAGTACCAGTCGTAGTAAGGGCTGTTGCGGTCGGACAGGGCCGCCTGAAAGGTCGCGTGATTGCTGCCCCAATGATTGCCGACGAAGTCAAGCAGAAGGCGGAGCCCCCGTTCATGGGCCTGGTCCACCAGTTCGCGCATGTCGTCATTTGTGCCCAGGCGTGGGTTGACGGCGAAATAGTCGGTGGCATGGTAGCCGTGGTGGGTCTTGTCGGGGAAAAAAGGATTCAGCCATATCGTCGTGAAGCCCAGGTTGGCGATATAATCCAGGTGGTCGATGATGCCGCGCAGTGTGCCGCCGTGGATGTCGCTCAAGGTACTGATCGAGTTCCAGTTCCGGCCGCTGCCGGGCGAGAATCGGTCAGGAAAGACCTGGTAAACAATGGTCGGCAGTGCCCAAGCCGGCGGGCCGCTGTCACCGACCAGGTAGGAATACTCGGCGCCGTCGTCAGCCCAATAGTATTCGCCGCTGTCCTCATCATGGGCACGGATCTGGTAACGCACCAACGAACCGGCGGGGTTGGCGGGTAAAGCTCCTTCCCAGACTTCATAATAGCCCCATAGCAGCAGGTCCCACTCGATCTTGACGCGATAGAGGGGCACGACGGCCGCTTCCGGCGCGGTGACGAGACAGACGACCTCGTCCACGGGTAATTCGGGTCCGACGATGACGCTGGCGACCGGCTGCTGCCCGGCGGCCGGCGAGCCGGGCGACAACCGGCGGCGGTGCTGGACGCCCTGCAAGCGCTGCTGAGCATAAACGCTTCGAACTTCAACGTTTGACATGCGGCCAAAAAGGGATTCGCTCATGGGTTACCTTAGTGGACTGGTTATACCTTATGTTCCGTGAAAATGATAGAAAGGGCGGGACAATCAGCATCAGTGTTCAGTTTTTTACGCCGGTTGTGCCTGTGCCGTTTCCTACTTCAGCCGGATGATGTAATTGGCGTAAGGTTCCAATGTCTCCACCGGCTGGTAATCACCGAAACCGCCGGCTGTGTTTAGTTCCGGCGCGAACACCGGCCCCCCACCAATCAATGCTTCGGCTGTCAATGGGCCGGTCAGGAAGCTTTCCTCCAGGGATAGCCGGTAGTCCTCAATCGGCCGTGCGCCCAGATTGACGACGACCAGGACCACGTTATCGTTGATGTGGCGCAGAAAGGCGGCAATGGAACCGGCGTTGCTGTCAACGAAAGTGAATTCGCCCACCCGTAGGGCTTCGTTGTCATCGCGGAGGCGAATCAGTTGCCGGTAATGGTCCAACAATGAGTCCGGATCGACGTCTTGCAAGGCGACATTTCGCTCCGGGTAATCCGGGAAGGGAGAACTCCACGGCCGGCCGGTTGTAAAGCCAGCGGTCCCCGGGGTGTCGTCCCATTGCATCGGCAGGCGGCGATTTTCGTCGGTGTTTCCGCGGCGAATGCCCTGCTGGCCGATTTCCTCGCCGTAGTAGATAAACGGCACGCCGGGCGAGGTCAGCAGCAACGTGGCCGCCGTGCGGGCTTTGTTCTCGTTGCCGTCCAGAGCCGACATGGTTCGATCCTGGTCGTGGTTGCGCAGGAAGGCCGCGAACTGGCCGGGCGGGTAATTGTCGAGCGTCCGGCGCATAGCCTGGCCCATGCCCGACTTGGAGCCATTACGCACGCTGCTGATGGTCGCGTCGGCCAGATCGAACTCGAAGACCACATCGACCTCGTCGCCGACGAACTTCACCGTCTGCTGTGTCGGCCCCCAGGCCTCGCCGACTACGAAGGCATTAGGATTGACGCCTTTGTAGAAGGTGTAGTACTCCTTGAACCAGTCGTGGGTCACGCCGGTAAATTCCTGCAGGCGCTCGTTCTCGATCAGGTGCTTGATGGCGTCCAGCCGGAAGCCGTCGACGCCCATGTCCTCCAGCCAGTAGCGGCTGATATCGTAGATGGCTTCGGTGACATCCGGGTTGTTGAAGTTGAGGTCGGGCATGCAGTCGCAGAAGACCCCGTAAAAATAACCGTAGGGCGTGCGGTGCCACACCTGCTGGCTATCTGGCCCGCTATAGCCGGGGTCAGTCTCCGACCAGATATACCAGTCACGATAGGGTGAGTCGGACAGTTGCGATTCCTGGAACCAGGGATGGTCGCGCGCCGTATGATTGATGACCAGATCGACGATCACACGGATGCCGCGCTTGTGGGCCTCTTCCATGAAACGCTGGAAGTCCTCGCTGGTGCCATACTCCTCGTCGATCTGGTAGTAGTCCACGACATCGTAGCCGTGGTAGCTGGGCGACTGCATAATCGGCATGAGCCAGATACCGGTTATGCCCAGGTCATCGGTGGTGTTCGGGTCGCCGTCGTTCAGATAGTCCAGTTTCTCGATAAGGCCGTTGATATCGCCGATGCCGTCGCCGTCGCTGTCATAGAAGCTGCGGACGAAGATCTGGTAGAAGACGGTATCGTTCCACCAGGGAAAGTCGGCTGTGCCTTCGGTGATTGGCCCCGGTGTGGGGGTGGGTTCAGGCGTGGTCAAGGGTTCGGCCGTTGGCGGAACGGCTGTGGCACCCTCCTCGACTGTGACGACCGGAAGGGTCGATGGCCCGGCAGGAGCGCAGGCTACTAACAAGGTTACGATGATGGCTATCAGGAAGGTGAGTCGTCGCATGCAAGCTCCGGATAAAACAAGGGGGCATACAGCCGTATGCCCCTAACAAACAACCAGTGAGCGCCGGGCAGGTTTATTGTTCCGAAATACTCTTGCTCGGCGTCGAGAGAGAATCAAACGTGTCCCGTTCGGCCAGGTAATGAATGACCGTAGCCCCGTCGCGATTCAGCTCGTTGATGATCGCGTCACTCCGATCGGCTTCCATGATGACCAGGACGGACGAGGAATTCTCCGCCATTCCATCCTCAACTTGCTCCAGCATGGCCTTCGGGATGCCGTAATGCGAAAGAGACTTGAGCGCCCCGCCAACGGCCCCGCCGACGGCCGCCCCAAATATCACGCCGCCCGGCCCGGCCAGAACGCCAACCAACCCGCCGATGACCGCCCCGGTGCCGGCCGCTTTGCGGCTTTTGCCGCGATGCTCGACGGTTGGCTCGGCATCGCCCTCACGAGAGATAGCGACCACATCGATCAGGGAGATATCGTCTTTGATCGCGTCATAGCGCTCTAAGTAAGGCAGAGCCTTGGCCGGATCGCCTTCAAAAGTGGCCAGTATAACCGCATAATGGGTCATGATTATTTATCCTTTCACCGCTCCGGAGGTCAAGCCGCCGACGATGTAATCCTGCAATAACAGATACATGGCGACCATGGGGATGGCGCCGATGACCGCGCCGGCGGCGAAAGCGCCCCAGTTCTGGCCGTAGTTGTTGCCGATGAATGTTTGCAAGCCCAGCATCAGCGTGAACTTGTCAGCTTGAGTGATCATGATGCGGGGCAGGATGAAGTCGCTGTAGGCCCCGAAAAAGGTCAGGATCATGACCACAACCATGATCGGCCGCACCAGTGGGAACAGCAGTCGCCAAAAGATCTGCCAGTGCGACGCCCCGTCGACCATACCCGACTCATCGATCTCGCGCGGGATGGAGTCGAAGAAGCCTTTCATCAGCCAGACATTGATGCCCATCGCACCGCCCAGATAGATGAGGATCAGGCCGCCATGGGTGTTCAGACCCAGCCAGGGGATGTACTGGCCTATTTGCTGCAACATGGCGAACAGGGCGACCATAGCCAGGATGGCCGGAAAAACCTGAACCAGCAGGATGACCAGCAGCAACTGGCTGCGTCCGCGAAAGCGAAAGCGTGAAAAGCTGTAGGCCGACAGCAGCGAGATGATACCGACCAGGATGGCCGAAATCGACGCAATCCTGAACGAATTATACATCCACAACCAGTAGGGCTGGGCGAGAATCGTCTCATAATGGCGCAACGAGATCGGGTCGGGAATGAGTGTCTGGTTGGAGATGCTGCTCGTAGGGCTGAACGACGCCGAAATCGTCCACAGGATAGGCAAGAGCGAAAAGGTCAGCACCAACGCGGCGACGAGGTACTTGATGGCCAGCGAAATGCGGCCGCGGGTTTTCCTGCTTTGCCGCCAGCTGACTTTAGGGGTGACAACCGGGCTGGTCACAGTATCGGTTGATGTTGTCATCAGGTTACTTCCTCCCAGGTTCGCATTCGACTGAATTGGAACAGGGTCACAATGATCATCATCAGGAAGATGATGACGGTGATGGCCGATGCGTAACCCAGTTCCTGCGCCCCACGTGAGAACGCCAGTTTATAGACATAACTGATCAGGATGTCGGAATGGCCGGCCGGCGTCGATGTGCCGACCATAGGCGGTCCCCCATCGTTGAATAGATAGATCACGTTGAAGCTGTTGAAATTGACCGTGAAGGACGAGATCAGCAATGGGCCGACCGCCACCAGCAACAACGGCAGCGTCAGCCGCTTAAACTGGTGCCAGACGCCGGCCCCGTCGATATCGGCCGCTTCGTACATGTCGGTCGGGATGGCCTGCAATGCGCCGCTACTGATGAGCATGAAGTAGGGGTAGGCCAGCCAGACGTTGACGAAGAGCAGCGCGACCTTCACCCAAACCGGATCGGCGAAGATCGGCGGCCAGCCGGCCGGCTGGTTGAATATTTCCTGCATGGCTTGAGGTATCGGCCCGATCAACGGGTTCAACAGCCCGCGCCAGACCAGGATGGTGATGACCTGGGGCACGGCGAAGGGGATGATGAGTAACGACTTGATCATGCGTTGCCCGGGCATGGACCGGCCGAAGACCACCGCGATCATCAACCCCAGCGCGAACGAGAAGAGGACACTCAGCAAGGCGAAGACCACCGTCCACGCGAAAATGAGTAACATTGGCCCGCGATAGGAAGGATCGGTAAGGAAGCGTTGGTAATTCGTAAGCCCTATCCCAACCTGAAAGCCGGGCAGCAGTTGTTCGCCCGCTTCGCTGGTGAAGAAACCCGTATCCATGTTGGCGAAGTAAACGGTGCCGGTCAGGTTGTCAACCATCGCATCCAGTTCCGGGTCATAGGTGAAGCGCGGTTCTAGCTCGGAGGCAATCCCCAGCCGGCCGGTCACCTGCACCGCGCGCTCATCGTCGCCGAAAGTCAGCGCGCCGAACGCACTGATGTTGCGTACCAGTTCGGCGCGGGTCAGAGGTCGCCAGCCGGGGATACTGGAGGGCACCCCCTCTTCCAGTGGCCCGGCGCCTATTTCTTCGGCCGTGAAGACTTCGCCGACGGTGGCGAAAAGGCCGGGCTCGCCGATATCTTGCTGGATGATCCACAAGGCCAGTTCGCCCGTTTCACTGGTATAGGCCGTGTAGTTGAATGTCCGGCCTGTTTCCGGAAGAAATTTTCGAGACTCCAGGACATCTATCGTTTGCGCTTTGGGCAGAAGATGTCCAGTGCCGTAATTGGTGAAGGATATATAGAAAGAGAAGGCAATGGGGTAAATGGAGATCAACAACATAAACGCCAGGCCGGGAGCCATCCAACGCATGGGGTAGGCGCTCGGATTAAGGAATATATAGTTGATCATGATCGCGATCAGGCCGATCAAAATGGCCAAGGGCCAATAGCCGTCGGACAGGAGCATGTAAATAAATAACAGGGAAAAGGCGGTGAAGATAATCAGGCCAAGGATGCGCAGCACCGTACCGGTGATGGTTGTAGGCCGTTCGGCTTTAGAGGTGAGGCTATCCTCCGGCTCGACCTGCAAAGCGGTCATAGAATTCCTCCTCTGCATGCGGGACAGCCGTCGGAAGCGACTGTCACCCTATCCGGTTGAATATGTCTGCCCGGATGCCAAGCCGGGTGCTCTGTTTTATAAAGGAGAGAATAGCAGAAATATGGCGAATTACTATGGATAACGATTACCAATCGCCCCTGTTTTCCGCTCTCCAACAAGACGGCTCGGTGTTCGCCGCCTATAATAAAATGAGGCTGCCTCTCCGGAAGGGGAGGCAGCCTCACTGACAATCAGATATTAGCCACCACCGAGCGCGTCGATGATTTGCTGTTGGGCATTGGTGAATGCATTCTCAGCCGTCTCGGCGCCCTGGGCAACGATAGTTACCGCGTTAGTCCAAGCATCCCAGACGGAACCCATTTCAGGGATCGCCGGCATCGGGTCGGCATTCTGGCCGGCCTGAGCAAAGGCGGAAATGTTCTCATCTTCCAGCTCATCGAGCACCGGCAGGTAGGCCGGCGGGCGCGGATCGGTATCATACAGCGCTTGCATGATCTCCGGCGTGGCCACGAACTCGGTCAGGAAAATCTCGGCCAGGAGCGGATCATTGGCGAAGGCGCTGATCATGAAACCCTGGACGCCCAGGAAGGGCTTGCCCTCGTCGGTCTCATCCGGGATGTCACAGATCGCGAACGGTATGCCGGACTCAACGATACGGCTGGTAGCCCATGGCCCAGTGAGGGTCATGGCCGACTGGCCGGACTCGAACCAGGCATGCATGGTGTCCCAGTCGACGGCCGGCGGTTGCAGGCCTTCAGTTACCATCCGCTCCCACCACTCAGCAGCGGCGATGGAACCCTCGTCACCCACGCCGACGTCGGTCGGGTCGTAGCTGCCCTCGGCATCACGGCCGAAGATGTAGCCGCCGAAAGCGGTCTGGATCGGGTAGAAGTGATAGGGGTCGCCTTCCATGCGGACAAAGCCATACTGGTCGGTGTCGACGTTGCCGGTGTTATCGGCGGCCAGCTCGGCCGAAAGCTCATACACCTCGGTCCAGGTCGCCGGGCACTCTTCCACCAGGTCGGTGTTGATGAACAGGGCCACGTTCTCGGTTGCGTTGGGCATGCCGTACACCTCGCCGCCGTAGGTGAAGGCGTCGATGGCCGCCGGGGCGAAGTCAGCTTCCAGGCTGCTCAGATCGAGCGGGGCCACCAGACCGCTGGTCACCATCTCGCCCAACCAGTCGTGGGCGCCGACGAAGATATCCGGGCCTTCGCCGGCCGGGGCAGCGGTGGCTACCAGGTTGCGGATGTCGCCAAAGCCAACTTCCTCAATAACCAGGTCGATGCCGTACTCATCTTCGAAGTCAGCTTCGACCGTGTCGAGCGCCGGCTTGCGGGTGTTGTCGGCCCAGATGCGCAGCGTTGGCGCGCCGGTCATGTCAGCTTCCTCGGTGGGCTCTTCAACCACTTCTACAGTTGGTTCTTCAACCACTTCTGCAGTGGGTTCTTCCATCGGTTCTTCGGTGGGAACTTCTTCCATCGGTTCTTCGGTTGGTACAACGACCACCGGTTCATCTGTTGCCACCGGCTGCTCGGTCGTTGTGCCGCCGCAGGCAACCAGGGCCAGCGCGCCAATAAGCAGCACGGCCATTATCAAATACCATTTACTGTTTTTCATCATTCTCCTCACTTGAAAATTGTCAATTTTGCCTCGTCAGGCTTTAAAAATATCAATATCAGCGTTGTTTTGTTGAAACTGTAGTTTGAATCGTGCGAATAGCATCACCTCCCAGGATTAATAATCTCTACTATTGGCTGATTAGTATACTAAGTTTTGGTGAATCCTGAAATATCTCCCAGCATAAATTTATACTGCTTTTCATTCCAATGGCAGGGTTGATTCTCATTCTTCTTCAATTAAGAACTTCCTGCTTCCGTCCCAATTCGTGTCGAGCTGCTGGTTCAATTGGGCCAACGTTGCCGCCATCTGTTCCATTTGTTGCCTATCGATACCAGCCAGCCGTCGGCTGGTATAAGCCTCATGGGCGGTTTGAGCTCGCTGCTGAAGATGCCGACCGGCCGGTGACAGATACAAACGGTGCAGGCGGCGGTCGCTTTCGTGGGCGCGCCGTTCGACATACCCTTCCGCTTCCATACTTTGTAACAATCGGGTGATATTGCTCTTATCACAAAACATCCGGTTGCTCAGCAGGCTGGGACAAATCCCCGGCTCGGCGGCGATATGAACCAGAACGTAGTAACGCGATACAGTCAGACCGTAGTCCACCAGGAATTGGCGATCCCCAAAATCAAGCAGTAGAAATGTTTCTTTCAGCCTATCGTACAAAAGGACCCGTTCACTCACATTTGCTCCCTACTCGAAGACAGCAAACAAGTTGAATCCGCAACGATAATTGTCGTAATTTAGCATATGCCGTTGTTGTTGTCAATTGCCGTAAGGGCCGCGGTTCTGCGGAGGCAACAGCGCCGCCATGTGGCGCATCATCTCGTGGCCCAGTTCATCCAGCGCCGCGCGCCGGGCTGATTTGGGAAGCGCGGGGTCGATGACCAGCGGGCCGAAAACTGGACCGATGATCATCCGTACCGGCGTGCGGCGCAGACGTCGCAAATTGCCCATAACCCGCTCGGTGCCCAGAAAGGCCGTGGGTAACACCGGCGCGCCACTACGCACGGCCAGATAAGATGCGCCCGGCCGGGCGGGAATCAGTTGGGCATCTAGTCGTGAGCTGGGACCGCCGTGCAAGCCGGTCTGTTCCCCGACCAGCGTCATGTGCCGCAGCGATTCGTCTACCCCGCCTTCGGGCATGATACCGAGGATATTACCGTCCCCCAGCCATTCCAATGCCCGGCGCAGGGCTTCACGATCGGGTTGGCCGCGCCAGATGGGAATAAGATTAAACAACCGGATTAGGGCTTTCAGGACGAATGAATCCTGCAGTTCGGTTGCCGTCAGCCAGGTGAGGCGATCTTTATAAGGAAGGTGCACCATGAGTAGAGGGGCTTCAAAGATGCTGAAATGATTGCCGATGACGATGAGCGGGCCTCCGGGCGGCAGGTGTTCCAACCCTTCGATCTCCAGCTTGATGCCGAGACTAAGAATAAACCGCACCAAGGCGCGAACAAGCGAACGGAGAAATGATGGCATGATATTAATTTAGAGCGATGGGTTTCCAAGCCAATGATTTAACCCCATCGTCATCCAAACGAAACGCGTCCGAATTCGCTTTGGTGGGTCGGTGACGGATTTGAACCGGCCCTAGCGCCGCCGGCTCATTCCCGCAACCGGGCCCCGATCTGTTGATCCAGCAACCGCAATATACGCGCCCGTTGCTTCGAGACCTCCTTGTCGGTCAGGGTCTTATCGGGGGCCTGAAAGGTCAGGTGATAAGCCAGGCTTTTCTTGCCCGGCGGCAGCTGGCGGCCCTCATAGACGTCGAACAGTACCACCTCGCGCAATAATGCGCCACCGGCCTGGCGCAAAGCCCCTTCAACCGTGGCGGCAGGCAGAGTCGCATCGACCACCAGAGCCAGGTCTTCGCGCACCGGCGGATAGGTGAGCACCGGCCGGTAGGGGTAGAAATCAGGCACTAAAGGTAGCAACATCTCCAAATCAAAATCGGCAGCCAGCACTGGCTGCCCGCGTTCAGCGTGCAGGTCGAAGCCCTTGACCACGCCGGGATGCAATTCTCCCATGAAGCCGATTTGCTTGCCGTCCACCAGCAGCCGTGCCGCCCGGCCGGGCCGGTAGCTCGTATGCTGGGTCGCCTCGACCATTGGTAACAGGTGCAATCCCTGGAAGAGCGAATCAACCATACCCTTGAGATCTAGATAATCATAGAGGCCGGGCGAAGCGCCATGCCATTGTTCCGGCTCGCGCTGTCCGGTCAGCAAGATGGCTAACCGGGTTAATTCGTCGGGCAGCAGGCCGTCTTCACCGGCCAAAAAGACCTCGCCGATTTCGAACAGGGCGATGTGCCGGCGGTCGCGGCTGTTGCGGGCGGCGGCTTCCAGCACCGATGACAGCAAGCTGTGGCGCATGACATTGCGGTCAGGCGCGGGCGGATTGGTGAGCGTCACGTAGGGGCGATCATCGGGCGAATCGTTGGGCAACAATCGAGCCTCACGCGCGGCCGAGGTCAGCCGGTAGCTCCAGATTTCCTGCAAGCCCAATCGAGCCAACAGGTCGCGCACCCGTTCCTCCCGTTCGAGCTTGACGTTTCGCCGTTGCGGCGGCAGGGAGTCAGCCAGCCGTGTCGAGGGGATCCGGTCATAGCCGTACAGGCGACACACTTCTTCGACCAGATCGTGCGGGCCGTCGATATCGATGCGGTGATCGGGCACGATCACCAGCAGGCGCTCGCCGCGGCGTTCAACTTCAAATTCCAGCAGCCCCAGGAGCTCGGCGATTTCCCTGGATGATAAATCCAGGCCGCTTAATTTGCGCACGTAGGTGGGGTCCAAGTCGATGGTAATCGTCGCCGGGGGATTGGAGTAATAGTCGATGATTCCATTGGCTACCGTTCCGCCGGCCAGCCGCCGCAAGAGTTCGGCGGCTCGTTTGGCTCCCAGCAGTGCCTGGCTGGGATGGACACCCCGGCTGAAGCGATAACCCGCCTCAGTGTGGATGTCGAGCGCGGTGGCGCTGCGACGGATGTTAATGAAGTTCCAGGCTGCCGCTTCCAGCAGGACATTCGTCGTCTCCGGTTTTATCTCACTATTCTCGCCACCCATGATGCCGCCGATGGAGAGGTTGCCCGCCGGGTCGGTGACCAGGATCGTATACGGTTCCAGTTTGCGCTCCACATCATCCAGCGTCGTCAGGGTTTCGCCCGGCTGCGGCAGGCGCGTATGGATGTGGATGGGACCGTCCGGTGCATAGCCATCCGCCCGTTGACGCAAATAATCGTAGTCAAATGTATGGTTGGGCTGCCCGATCTCGAGCATTACGTAATTGCTAACATCGACGACGACGTTAATCGGCCGCTGGCCGGCCAATCGCAGGCGATATTGCATCCAGTAGGGGCTGGGCTCCTGGTTGACACCCTCGATGATCAACGCCACGAAGCGAGGGTTCAGATCCGGCTCGTCGGTGGTGATGATCACGCGGCCGTCGACCGGCGGGCCATCCATCTGCACCGCGAAGTCGGGTAGGCGCAACGGCTGCCGGGTCAGCGCGGCCAGCTCGCGGGCTACACCAACAATCGCCGCCGCGCGCGCCGTGTTGGGTAGAATGGCGATCTCCAGCACTGTGTCGCCCAGTACCTCTTGCAGCGGTAACCCGGCGATGTACGGAGGTGACCAATCGTCCTGCCGTATCAGGATGATACCCTCATGTTCTTCACTGATCCCTAGTTCCTTCTCGGAACAGAGCATGGAGTCGTTATAGATGCCCCGCAAGGGACGACCCTTGAGTCTGGATTTGACCCGGCCGTCCTTGTGACCATCGTAGAGTGTGGCCCCTTCCAGGGCATAGGGCGAGTAGAGCCGTTCGCTGGTCAGGTCGCCGCGACCGACGTAGGGAAAGAGATTGGGCGCGCCGGTGACGGCTACCTTGGGTTCGGCCGCGCCGTAATCCACAGTAGCCAGTACCAGGCGATCGGCGTCGGGATGTTGCTCGACCTTCAGGATGCGGCCGAGTACGACTCGCTCCCGATCCCATTCCAGTTCAGCACCAGGCAGGCCGATCGTCTCGATGTTCTCGACTTCCAGCCCGGCATTGGTCAATAATTGGGCCAACTCCGCGACCGGCAGCGTGATGTCTACATACTCTCGCAACCACGATAAGGGAACACGCATGTCATTCTCCAAACAGATTTAATGCCAGGGCGCAAAGGTGCAAGGAAGTAAATTTCGTTCGCAACATATAAACGGCTTTGCGTCATTACGTCCTGGCGTCTTGGCGTTGAATTCCTAAAACTGCTCCAGGAAGCGCAGGTCGTTGGCCCAGAACTGGCGGATGTCGTCGATGCCGTGTTTCAGGATGGCGACCCGCTCCGGCCCTATTCCGGCGGCAAATCCAAAATAGCGATCCGGGTCATAGCCGCCATTGCGCAACACCACCGGGTGAACCATGCCGCAGCCCAAAATCTCCAGCCAACCGGTTTGTTTGCACATGGCACAGCCCGATCCGTTGCACAGGAAACAACTGATGTCCATCTCGGCGCTGGGCTCGGTGAAGGGGAAATAGCTGGCGCGAAAGCGCGTCTCGCGCTCCTCACCAAAAAGTCTCCGCGCGAATTCAGTCAAAGTGCCTTTGAGGTCGGCGAAGGAGATGTCATCGCCAACGGCCAGTAGTTCGACCTGGGTGAACTGTATCTCGCTGCGGGCCGTCACCTGCTCGTTGCGATAGCACATTCCGGGCAAGACAACGCGAATCGGCTCCGGATAATACTCGCGCATGGCCCGAATCTGCCCGCCACTGGTGTGGGTGCGCAGGATAATGCCTTCGGAGGTGGTGTAGAAGCTGTCCTGCATATCGCGCGCCGGATGGTGAGGCGGGAAATTAAGTAGCTCGAAGTTCATCTCATCCGTCTCGACGTCGCGGCTGCGATAGACCTGGAAGCCCATGTCGCCGAAGACGCGGTAGATCTCGCGCAGGGTTTGGGTGATGATGTGGAGACGGCCGCGAACAGGCTGCCGTCCGGGCAGGGTCACATCGAGGGCATCGGCCGCCAGTTGGGCCGCCAGCTCGGCTGTCTCTTCCTCAGCCAGCCGCCGGTCGTAGGCGGCTTCAAGCTCAGCCTTGATCTCATTCAGCCGCCGGCCGAACACAGGTCTTTCTTCCGTGCTGAGCGCGCCGAGTTGGCGGGTCAGCAAATAGATGTTGCCTTTGCGGCCGAGCGTGTAGCGGTGCCAGGCTTCCAGCGCGTCGCGCCCATTGGCCTGTTCCAGCGTGGCCTTGGCCTGTTCATATTGATTTTCGAGTTCTGCCAACATAAGCGCCTCTAGGGTTGATTTGCGCCGGACGCCAGGAAAGTGATTTTTCTTGCGTCTTGGCGTACTTACTTTTATGGTTGACCCAATAAAAAAGACGCGGTGTTCGCCGCGTCTTTCGGGAGTCTCTGTTACCGGCCTTGCTCAAGCGGAACAGAGCGTCTCGGCCGTCGCGGCGCGGGACGTGTTCGCAAAAACAAAGCTAAAAAAAGAGCCTGAACGATAAGCGTTCATGATGGCGGCATGGTATCATCACCAGGGATGATTGTCAAGGTTGCGCTTGCGCCCCATTTTTTACGCAGCGACGGCACTTCCCGTTCCAGGAAGTACAGCTTGGTCATACCGAATCCTTTAACCTCGAATTCACCCCGCTCGGAGCAGATGAAATCATCTTTAATTAACTCGTAAGTGCTCTCGCTAATGGTGATGCGCCCGGCCTCAGAGAGGGTTTCCATCGCGAGGCTAGATCGATACCCGGGCCGAAGATATCATAGACGTACTTGAAGATATCGTTGAGTTCCGTCACCAGCGCCGCCGGGTCGCGGGCGATGGCCATCTCGGTATGGCCCACAAAATCGGCCATTAATAAGGAAGTGCTCTCGTATAACTGCGGCGTCTCTGTGCCATAGTCTTTCATTTCTTCACAGACCGACTTGGGCATGATGTTCAACAACAGACGCTCAACGCAGTCCTTTTCCCGCTCCAACTGCTCCAGTTCGCGGGCATTTTTTTTTGGCAGCATAGAGTAGCTGTCAGGGTCGCCCATCAGAGAAGCGATGAACTTGGTCTGGTGGTCAACGAGTCGCTTCACGTAGAGGCTGTGTCCTTTGCAGGCAGGTCAGAAATATAATCGGGCTGCAAGTATACGGCATGTGTTCCGTAGGGGAGAATCAAAGAATTCTCATGATCAGCGTAACCCGGTTTATGGCCTATCCGAAGCGTGCTATCATTTGGACCATTCAGGTATGAGGATGGTGAAAAAGTGAACCGTCGGGCACGGATCGTTATGTGGTTGGGATTATTCATGTTGGGCCTGGTGGCCTGCGGCCGTGCGCCGGGCGATTTAGGTGGCGTTGACCTGCGCGACCCGGAAGTTGGCGGCGGTGTTGGATTTCCGGGTGGAGAAACTATCCTTCTGACACCCGGCCTGTTCCAAGATACCTCCCCTCGCCTGGATCCGGCTGAACCGGTTGTGACCTTGCCGCCCACGGTCGCGCCGTCCCCAACACCCCTGCCGGCGGCAACCACAGCTCCCACGCCCCAACCGGAATCCCCGGTTGAAGCTACCGGAGAACCGCCGCCCGACGCCGTGCCGGACACAGTGGCGCCTACAGAAACGTCCGCCGGTGACGAAGAGCGTATTCATGGTGTGGAGGAG
>JAWOHK010000297.1:0-6383 GCA_046485205.1 Chloroflexota bacterium
GCAAGGATGGAGACGAAATCGATGTGACGCGGCAGCAGGCAGAAAGAGCCATTGGGACCCTCGGCGATCACCTTGACCACCTCTTCATCCAACAGCACCTCGATTGGTGTCATGCGCCACCGGTGCCCATTGGGAAGACGACGAACAAGACGTGGCCAATCTGAGCAGCGACATTCGCGGCACGGCCATAGTTATCCAGGCCTTGGCCCGTTTGCAGCCGGACAGCCCCCTGCTGCCGCCGGCGGTGCGCTGGTTGATGGTGGCCCGAACGGCCGAAACCTGGCCAACGCTGCACCAGACAGCCTGGAGCGTCTCCGGTCTTACGGACTGGATGGCGGTTTCGGGCGAGCTGGAAGCGGATTACGGCTATGAATTGCGTGTGAATTTGCAGCCGGAGGCATCGGGACGTTTCACGCCGGATGATGTGACAGAATCCGAAGAAGTCGAGATTCCGATTAACCAACTGGTCGTTGAGGAAACAAACTTCTTCGACTTCCAGCGTGGCGCGGGCGATGGCCGTCTCTACTACACGCTCCGTCTCGACAGCGCCATTGGTGTCGAATACCTCGATCCCGTTAACAAGGGCTTCACCGTCGAGCGCCGTTACTTCGACGCTGATTGTGACGCAGAAGTCGAAACGTGCGAGCCGATTGAGAGCATCGCCGTCGATGAGCGCGTCCGCGTCGAATTGACGGTGACTATCCCCAATGACCGCGTCTATGTCCTGCTCGAAGATCCCATCCCGGCCGGCACCGATGCCATCGATCCGAATCTTCTGACCAGCCAGTCAGGTTTGGGTGGTCAGATTGTGCCGGAAGAAGGTGAATTCGGTCGCGGTTACTGGGGCTGGTGGTACTTCGACCATATCCAGTATCGCGATGAGAAGGTTGTTTTCCTGAGCCAGTATCTCCCGGCCGGAACGTACCAGTATACCTATTACCTGCAAGCCAATATCCCTGGCACCTATCAGGTTATGCCGGCGACGGCGCGCGAGGAATATTTCCCAGAAGTATTTGGCCGATCGGAAGGGATGATCTTTACCATCGAGGAATAATCACCGCTAACTGATTGGATTAGTCAGGCGCGCGCGGGGTATCTCGCGCGCGCTTTTTGTTCAGGTGAGCGATAGAAAGACGGGATCATTGCGTTCAAATTGAACCCTGCGGCATAGTTCTGGTAAACTTGGCAGTGTTATGTTGGTTGTGCGCCTGAGACCTATCATCTTCGTCTTTCTAATGTTGATGGTATTTTCCATCACAGCCGCTTGCCGCAACCGGGATGACCCGTTTGCCGTCGATGAAACAGTCCTGACCGTCTGTAACAATACCTGTGCGCAACACGGCCAATGCGGCCAACTGGCCGATGGTCGCAAAGCGGTGCTGGCCAGTATCTTCGGCCCGGCCGTCTCCATGCACGATCGCTTTTTTGAGGATGGTACGGTGGTGATCGTCAACGAGTCGAACGATCGAGAGTTGATCGCAGCCCGTGATGGCGTGCCCCTTTATTTGGAATCTACCCCATTTCCCCATACCTTTTATCGGGTGACAGCCGTTGATAAAACAGCCTGGGTGTCACAATGGTGCCTTGAACGACCCTGATGGGGGAAATCGTCATCGTGTTTGTAGATGGGTCGGCAGGCGGCAATGATCAAGGATTACGGGTTCTATTCATGGCCTGCTACTGATTTATAATTACCAGGTAAAACGAACGACATCATGATGGGAGAGGATCGACAGGTACTGGAAGAATTATTGACCGCTCAGGCGGATCGACGGCCGGTCGCCCTGGCCGTCATCATTCGCGACCAGGGCTCTGTACCCCGCCACGCGGGCACCAAGATGCTCATCTATGACGATGGACAAACAGTGGGCACGATCGGTGGCGGCGAGATGGAGTCGAGGGTTATCCAGGCCGCGCAGGAAGCGCTTGCCGACGGCCGGACGCGTATCGTTCCTTATTCCCTGGTCGATCCGCAACGGGGTGATCCCGGTGTGTGTGGCGGCAATGTAGATATCTACGTCGAACCTTATCTGGCAACGGCGACGCTCTACATACTGGGTTGCGGCCATGTCGGCCGGGCACTGGCCTCGCTGGGCCACTGGCTGGGTTACCGGGTAGTTGTCTGGGACGATCGGGCTGAATTGATCACCCCCGACCTCGTCCCCGACGCAGATGTGCGCCTTTCCGGACCCATATCAGAAGCCCTGGCCGCGCAAGCGGTTGATGCCCACACCTTTCTGGCCCTGGTCACGCGAAATGTTCTGCTCGATCGGCAAATCCTGCCCCCCCTGCTGGAAACGCCCGCGCCATTCATCGGCGTCATGGGCAGCCGCCGGCGTTGGGAAGAAACCCGGCAACTGCTGGTTGATGACGGCGTGCCGCCTGAGCAACTGGCGCGGGTGACCTCCCCTATCGGTCTCGAACTCAATGCTGAATCCCCAAACGAGATAGCGGTCAGCATTATGGCTCAAATTATCATGTTCCAGCGCGAAGGAACCGGCCAGGCGATGGCCATATCCGGCGAGCGCCTGGCATCTACCACCGGCTAGTCGCGGTGGTCCAACTTTTTAACTCTAATTATGTTTACCCATCAAACTCCCCACCTTATTCACCGTTACGAGATACCGGGCGATCTGCAGACAGCCTTAAAATTGCTGGCCCAACACGGCCCAGCGGCCCGGCTGGTGGCCGGCGGCAGTGACCTGCTGGTCGAAATGGAGCGCGGCCAAAGACAAGATGTAAACGTCTTGATCGACATTACGCGCGTCCCCGGCCTAAACCGGATCACACAGGATGATGACGGCCTCATTCATTTAGGCGCGCTGGTTACCCACAATCAGGTCGTCGCCTCCCGGCTGCTGGCCGATCAAGCCCTGCCACTGGCCCAGGCATGCTGGGAGGTAGCCTCGCCGCAACTGCGCAACCGCGCCACCGTCGCCGGCAACCTGATCACAGCCAGCCCGGCCAATGACACCATTTCCCCCTTGCGGGCGCTGGATGCCCAGGTCATCCTGGCCTCGGTGCGCAGCTGGCGCATGGTGTCCCTGGCCGACTTCTACGCCGGTGTGCGCCAGACAGTGATGGCACCGGATGAGATGCTGGTTGATATAGTATTCGCACCGCTGCCGGAAACAGCGCGCGGGATATTCGTCAAGCTGGGCCTGCGCCGGGCCCAGGCTATCTCCGTCGTCCATTTGGCGGTGGTTCTCGATTTCGCCGTCGATGGCCGGACAGTGAACCAGGCGCGGCTGACCCTGGGCAGCGTAGCCCCGACCATCATCAATGCGACATCGGCCGAATCCTATCTGACCGGCCAGGTGCTTAGCGATGAGACGATCACCATCGCCGCAGGGCTGGCCGCCGGCGCCGCCAAACCCATCGACGATGTGCGCGGTCCGGCAAGCTACCGGGCCGAGATGGTCGAGGTCATGGCCCGGCGCGCACTCGTCGCCATCCGTGACGGCCGCGAGCGCGAGCTGTGGCCCAGCCAACCGGCGATGCTGTGGGGCGAGACCGGCGGTGAATTCCCGACCGGCTCCGAGTACGCCGCCGGGTTTGATCCGGACACGCCGATTGAGGCGACCGTGAACGGCCGGCACGTCAGCGCGCCGGGCATCCATAAGACTTTATTGCGCTGGCTGCGGGAAGAAGGCCTGCTCACCGGCACGAAGGAAGGCTGCGCCGAGGGCGAGTGCGGCGCCTGCACCGTTTTTCTCGACGGGATGGCCGTGATGGCCTGTCTGGTGCCTGCCGCTCGCGCCCACAAAGCCCAAATCGTTACTATTGAGGGATTGGCTGACAACGGCAACCTGCACCCACTGCAACAAGCTTTTATCAACACCGGCGCGGTCCAGTGCGGATATTGCATTCCCGGGTTTCTGATGGCCGGAGCCAAGCTACTAGATGAACATGCCAATCCGGATCAGGCTCAAATCGAGCAATCTTTTTCCGGCAACCTCTGCCGCTGCACCGGGTACTATAAAATCATCGACGCCGTGCACGAAGCGGCCGAAATTCGCCAACGATAAAAAGGATGTGAGCCATGTCTGACGCAACCATCTTCCGATCGCACGTCGACAAGCGGGTGGATGCCCGCGCCAAAGTTGCCGGAACGGCTATCTTTCCCGGCGACGTAACCCCCGATAACCTCCTTCATGCTCGCGTGCTTTTCAGTGGGCAGCCCCACGCCCGGATGATCTCTATGGACCTCAGCGAGGCTGAGGCCGTATCCGGCGTCGTGGCCATCCTGACCGCCAAGGACGTACCTAACAACGAGTACGGCCTGATATTAACGGATCAGCCGGTACTTGTCGGCTTGGGCAGTGCCAAAGCCCACAGCGATATTAGTCTGTGGGAGGGCGACCAGGTGGCCGTGATTATCGCTGAAACAGAGGCGATCGCGGCCCGCGCTGCCGGCCTCATCCGCATCGAGTGGGAGCAACGAAGTATTATCGGCGACGTCCACGAGGCCATGAAGGACGAAACCATCCTTCACCCCTGGCACGGCAGCAATATCCTCACGCATTACAAGATTCGCAAGGGCGACATTAGCGCCGGATGGGCCGCGGCTGATGTGGTGGTTGAGGGCGAATATCGCTTACCCTACCAGGAGCATGCCTTCCTGCAGCCGGAAGCTGGTGTGGGTTATATTGACGAAGACGGGCGGGTGACGATTGAATTCGGCGGTCAGTGGGCTCATGAAGACCGGCACCAGGTAGCCCATGCGCTGGGCTTGCCGGTCGACCGGGTGCGAATCATCTACCGGGCTGTTGGTGGGGCGTTCGGCGGACGGGAAGACATGTCGCTGCAGATCGTCCTGGGTCTGGCTGCCCTGCGGTTGGAGGCGATGGGCATCAACCGGCCGGTCCGGATCATCTGGTCGCGCGAAGAAAGCATCATTGGCCATCACAAACGCCATCCGGGATGGATAAAAACGCGCTGGGGCGCGACGAAGGATGGCCGGATCACCGCCGTGGAAGCCGAACTCATCCTCGATAGCGGCGCTTATGCCTATACCAGCACTAAAGTTCTGGGCAACGCCAACCTGATGGTGGCCGGGCCTTATGAGATCCCCCACGCGCATATCGATAGTTATGCCGTGACGACCAACAATGTGCCTGGCGGGGCATTCCGAGGCTTCGGCGGCCCGCAGGGAGCCTTCGCGGCCGAAAACCAGATGAATAAGCTGGCTGAAGCACTGGGCATGGACCCCGTTGAATTGCGATTGAAGAACGTCCTCCAGGAAGGCAGTCTCCTGACTACCCAGACTGAGATTCCGCAGGGAGTCAGCATCGCCGAAGTCGTCGAAGCTTGCGCGCGCGAATCGGGCTGGACCACAAATAGCCGCGGACAGGCGGTTGTGGGTGACAGTCAGCGATCCCTCTTCCAAAGCCTCCCTGCCAACCCGGGGGCTCTGCGCCGGGGCCGCGGCTTTGCCTGCGCTTTCAAGAACATCGGCTTCTCCTTCGGCGCTCCGGAAAACTGTGAGGCGACGATCGAACTGGTCGGCGGCCGGGAAATCGAGAAGGTTATCCTTCGCCACGCCGGAGCTGACACCGGGCAAGGGGCCCACACGGTGTTCCGGCAGATGGCCGCTGCGGCCGTCGGCGTGCCGCTGGAAGAAGTCGATATGGTTCTGTCAGACACGGCCACCAGCGGCAATTCCGGCTCTAATTCGGCTTCGCGCATGACATTCATGGCTGGTAACGCGATCCGGATGGCCGCCGAACAGGCGCTGGCCGCCTGGAAAGACGAAGATCGTCCAGCCGTGGGCCACGCCGTCTACCGACCACCACCCACCGAACCCTATGACCCGGAGACGGGCTATTCCCGGCCGAATTTCAGCTATGGCTACGTGGCTGAAATGGTGGAATTGACAGTCGATATCGAAACAGGCCATATCCACATCGACCGGGTAGTCTGCGCCGATGACGTCGGCCAGGTGATCAACCGTACGCTGGTCGAAGGCCAGGTCGAGGGTGCGGTGGTGCAGGCTTTGGGCTATGCCATCATGGAAGATTTGCAGATCAAGGACGGCCATATCGTCAACCCCTATCTCAGCCAGTATCTCATTCCCGGCATCAGGGACATTCCGACACGGGTCGAGTCCGTGCTGGTCGAGATACCCGACCCGCTCGGCCCCTGGGGCGCGCGGGGTATGGCGGAGATGCCCTATATGCCTCTGGCCCCGGCCGTCATCGCTGCACTGCATGACGCGACCGGTGTGTGGTTTGATGAGATTCCGTTTTGATGCCGGTCTGGTCGGTGAACGCCTTCGCGCGCTCGTCGCTGCCACCGAAATTGGCCGCCACCGTGATTCCCATGTCCCTCAGCGCCAGGCTGATTGCTTCCCCGATGCCGCGCGTTCCGCCCGTCACCACCGC
>JAWOHK010000417.1:0-22305 GCA_046485205.1 Chloroflexota bacterium
TTGGTCGGACTCGCAGTGCCAGAATCAAAGAACGACCTGAACGGTGCCGTGTCGCGATGTTATCCTATTTTCATCTCTTTGTGGTGAATGGCAGTTCGTGAAACCTGTTGGAGATTTCGCCGAGCCTGAGAGAAAACGGCGATCGAGTAATGACACTCCGGCCGCCATTTTCTATCGCGGAAAGGGCGTTGCCGGGATACAATGAACGCATGCTTAATTTGTGGAGAGACCTGCAATGACGCACTCGCATGTCGAATCGGCTACGATGCCTTGTCGGGAATGCGGTCAGTATTTTGCTGTCGACGTGTGGACGATCGTGGATATTAATGAACGTCCCGACTTGCTGGCTCGATTGCGTGATGGAACCCTTCATAATATAGTTTGCCCATCCTGTGGTCACACAGCCATGGTGAACACGCCGTTACTGATTGTCCGGCCCGACGCCAAACCGGTGTTGTTGTTTTCACCGGCCAAAGGGTCAACTCCCGAGCAAGACCAAGAGCAGGTGGAGGCATTGTTGGGGATGTTACGCGAGCATCTGGGGAAAGAGTGGCCGGAAGCGTGGCTCGAAAAAGGCGTAACCGGTATCCCGCGCGAATCTCTGGCACTCATCCTGGATAATAATTCCGCTGCCGCCAAAGCGCTGGAAGTCGCAGCCATCCATGAGGAGGAAGTGCCGCCCGCGATTCGATCATCGCTGGAAACGATTCTAGCCGAGTTAACAGCTGAAGGCGTGCGCGTGAATTCGGCCGAAGATTTGCGTCTGGCGATTGAATCGCGACCGGAACTGAAAGCTACTTTGATCGCTGCTTTTAAAGGGGTTGACCGGAGCCTTGATCCCGACACTGACGGTAGTTGAGCTAATTAATTAACCCACACCACCTCGGTCGGTGCGGCGCATCTAGTTCGTGCCTTATCGATCACCCAACTAAGTAACAAATCTAACAATTTTGCGGATTAGCTGGCATCGCCCGTTACTTCTACGATGTTTTGTTCACTCCATATACAGGAAACCAAAATCAAAATATGGATGGAGGAACAAAATGAATAAGAATAAAAGGATCTTGACGATTGCTATTGTAGTATTGGGAATGATGGCCCTGGCGGTCAGCGCATTGGCTGGTCGAGATACGAGTGCACAACGATCAGCGACCCAGACACTCCAATTTTCAACTGAACAACCGGCTGGAAACGAACGAGCGCCTCGACAAGTTGATGGATTGAACGTCCTCCTGGGGCTTCTGGAGGTTAACCGGACCGACTCGGCCCTGGAAGGAAGTGAAAGAGCTAACTCCATCGATGACCGGGATGATCTTCGAAATGACAACGATGATCGCGCTGTCGAAAGGTTTATTCAAAGGCGGCCGGTGGTCGATTCCGGAAACGAGAACAACCCCGTTGAATTAAATGCCGGATCAGATGGGAATCTCAATGGTGACGACAACCAGAGTGACAATGATAGTGGTAATTTAAACGTAAATGACAACGACTCTAACGATAACGGGAATGTTAATGACGACGACTTGAACACCAACGTCGATGACAACTGGAACGACAACGTCGATGATAACTGGAACGACAACGTCGATGACAACGGGAACGACAATGACGATGACAACGGGAACGACAATGACGATGACAACGGGAACGACAATGACTAAAGATAAAATCTGCTTCGGTCATCTAACCCAGTAATATCTCAGTCCTTTCGCCGGAGTTTCCGTAATCGTTAATCTGGCAAGAGTGCGCAATTGCGCGGTATCATCGCTACGTGGACGACGAAATAACACTGCTAAATCGAGTGCGAGCTCTGGATAAAGAGGCATTGGCCGAAGTACATGATCGGTATTACCAGTCAGTTTATCGGTATATGACCTTCAGAGTCTCCGATCTGCAGACGGCGGAAGATTTGACCGGCGATGTATTTATCCGATTTCTCCAAGCTATTAGAGATCGAAGCGCCCCTCCAAATACGATCCGCGGGTGGCTTTTCGGGACAGCCCAAAATGTGCTCAAAGAGCATTACCGCAAGCAGCGCAAGATGAACTGGACAGAATTAGATAACTCATTGGCCGGACCGGACAAAAACCCGGAAAGCCATCTTGAAGACCGCTTGAACAAGGAAGAGTTGCGGGAAGCCATAGCTGAACTGACGCCGGAACAACAACATGTATTAGCTTTGCGATTCGGCTATGGGTTGCCTATTAAAGATGTGGCCCAAACCGTTAACAAGAGCGAAGGGTCGGTCAAAATGCTGCAAGTGAGAGCCATCAATGCGTTAACCCGGCGTCTTGCCGTTGAAAGGGTAGAGCGATGAAAGAGGTGAAAGAGCAAATCCTGATGGAGGCGCTGGATCTGCTTGAGCAGGGGATGGGGATTGATGACATCATCGCTCGGCATCCCACGCATGCGGCCGAATTACAGTCTTTCATCATGACCGCTACTGCCTTGACGCGCTTGGCAAGCCAGCCTTCGATTGAAGCTGAACAGCGGTCGAAAAAGAACATATTATCTGCGACAGCGGCCATGACCGCCAAACCGGTTCGAACCGTTCAGGGACGATTGGCTCGTTGGCTGGCGCCGGTGATGGCCGCCTTGTTGATTATATTCCTTGGAGGATCAGCAATAGTTGGAGCTTCCGGTTCAGCCTTGCCGGGTAGTGTCCTCTACGATTCAAAACGATTCGTTGAGGATATTCGTATCGCCTTAACCAATGATCCCGAACAAATCGCAAATTTGCGCGAACAATTCCGCCAGGAGCGACTACGTGAGATAGCGGCTCTCCTGGAATCAGGACGGCAAGTAGACGTCACGATAACCGGCGAACTGGAAGAGATGGACGCTGATCGCCGTTGGTTGGTTGAGGGTCTACCAATAACCATCTTGACGACAACAGTAATCGAAGGTGAACCTCGTGTGGGATCGATCATCCAGGTTGACGGTCGAACAGGGAATGGGGTTATAAATGCCGGGCTGATCCTGATTCTGAATAGCGGTCCGGAGATTCCCGTGCCGCTGGAGACAGTCCCCCTTCCTCCAACACCGACCATTAATATCGTCCCGTCTCCGACCTTGACTATATCACCAACCCCGCAGCCATCGGCAACACAGGCTGCGGAAGAAACGATTGCTGTGAACGAGCCATCGACCCCCTTACCTCTACTAACAAGGACATCGGCACTCCCGCCCCAGCCAACATCACCGCCTGAGCAGCAACCAACAGCGCCACCGGTAATGCCAACTTCAATCCCTGACGATGATGATAATGACAACGATTCTATTGATGACGGGGACGATGAGGGTGATGACGACGACGACGATGATGACGACGATGACGACGACGATGACGACGACGATGATTAATAAATCGGTAGAATCGAAATAATGAGCACCGTCACACCTATTGAGCAAAAGTTTAGTCGTTCGGCATGGGAGAATCACCAAGTAATGGCCGTGATGCCGATTGTTACCGCGGTTGGTCTTTTCCTGACAGCCCTGGTCTTGTATAGCTTAATCCAATGGTCAACCCCGGCAATTGTCGGCAACGACGGCTACTATCATATAAAGATAGGGTATCTGATGCGCCAGGAGGGGTTAACCCCTGATTTCGAAGCATTACCATTTACAATTCTCAATGCTGGTGCTTACTATGACCATCATCTGCTTTTTCATTTGTACCTGTCCTTGTTTGCACCAGTTGATCCTTTGATGGATGGTGGGGCGACTCTGACTCAACGAGCTAAAATCGCAACCGTCATCTTGCCGTCCCTGGCTGTGATGGCTACATGGTGGTTATTGCGCGAACAGCAAGTTCCCTATGCGACCATTTGGGCTATCGCTTTGTTTGCTGTGTCAGAGGCATTTCTCTATCGCATGAGCATGGCTCGTGCCCAATCCGGCGCGTTGATCTTCTTGGTATTGGCTTTGCATTGGTCGTTGACCGGGCGTTATCGCTGGTTGGCCCCGTTAGGCTTCGTATTTGTCTGGTTCTATAATGCCTTTCCGTTGCTTTGGGTTATTGCCGGCGTCTATATCGCCGCGATATGGTTGCTGGAGCGTCACATTCCGTGGCAAGCCATTGCATATCCGACCATCGGAATCGCATTAGGTTTGATTATAAACCCCTATTTTCCGGAAAATCTGACATTTATCGCCGGTCATATCTTGCCGAAAGTAGGTGAATCGACCGTACCTCTGGGTAATGAATGGTCGCCCTATCGCACCTGGACGCTGGTCCAAAATTCCGGCTTCGCTCTGGCAGCTTTCTTGATGGGGGTGTTGGTCATTGGCTGGCGGCAAGAGCGAATCGATAAGGCCTCATTGGTGGCGCTGGGACTGGTTGTGGTGTTTGGATTCGCGCTTTTTAAATCACGCCGCTTTATCGAATACTTCCCGCCGTTTTCTCTTATCTTTCTGGCCCTGACAACAGCTCCAATCGTGCGTGAATGGTTCTACCGGCCGACCGAGTATCCCTCTCGCTTTCGTTTGCTTGTTCCGCTGATCGCGATTCTGTTTCTGGCTATACCCCTTCGCATAACCATTCGCGATGCTCAAACCCTGGTCGCCAATTCCAAACCGGCCGATCTCTACTCCGATGCCATGCTCTGGTTGCGGCACGAAGCCCCGGCTGGGACTACCATATTTCAGACAGACTGGGATGATTTCACCCGGCAATTCTTCTATCTTCATGATGTTCGCTATATCAACGGGTTAGACCCGACGTTTATGCAACAGTATGATGAAAGTTTATACCAGGAGTGGATGGAAATCACGCGTGGAAGAGTCAGCCAACCCGGCAAAGTCATCCGAGATCAGTTCGACGCGCAATTTGTTTTCTCCGATCTGGAACATCAGGCATTCCTGGCAAAAGCCGCGGCCGACCCCCTTCTGGAAGAAGTCTATCGGGATAAATATGCGGTGATTTACGCCGTTCGATAAGCCTAGGTAGCCCTAAAACTGATCAGTGGTTTTGCCCTGACCCGAATCCGGCATATAATTGATGATTGCGTCTGATTACGGGTGGTGCCCTCCCGGCATTTTAAACCGCCGCGCACTGAAGACGGAGACTTGAGTGAACGATCAATCTGATCCTGGCAGTAGTTGCCAATGCGCGCTTCTGCTTCTGCCAACCAAATAATCCCCCCTGGTTGGCAACTCCCCCGATGATAAGCCTCCAGGGAGATTCACTTCTTGGAGGTATCCTATGATGTACATGAACCTGGAAGATATCCTGGTAAAGGTACGCTCTTCTTTGGAGAACGACGATATAGCCGGAGCGGTAGCCGCCATCGAAGCGCTGCGCGCGCCGGATCAAGCCGATCTCTTTAACGAATTAGAAGACGATGAACAGGCAGCTTTGCTGCCTCGACTAGATCCGGAGGATTCGGCCGATATTCTTGAAGAGCTGGATGACGAGGAAGCCGCCCGAATCGTCGCCTCCTTGCCTCGCGATACCATTGTACGAATCATTGACGAGATGGAACCGGATGAAGTGGCCGATCTTCTGGGCGAATTGAAGCCTCAGGATCAGGAGTACGTTTTAAACCAGCTGGAGGACCAGGCAGAGGTGCGGCCCCTCCTGTTGCACCCCGAAGACACCGCCGGCGGTCTGATGACTTCGGAGTTTCTGGCATTAGGCCGACGGATGAGCGTTGAGGAAGCCTTGGCCGCTTTCCTTAGCTGGAAACCGGATGCTGAAGAGCTTTATGACATATACGTGGTCGATCGGGTGGGCCGGCTAATCGGTGAAACGACCACGCGCCATTTGCTGCGGGAAGACCCGCAAAAGCTTCTCGTGGATATTGTCGACACCGATGTGTTATCAGTGCCGTTGGGAACGGACCAGGAGGAGTGTGCCCGGATCATGTCACGTTATGACCTGGTCTCACTTCCAGTCGTTGACTCACAAGGTGTTCTAGTCGGCGTTATCACCATTGATGACGTTGTTGATGTCCTCGAAGAAGAGACCACTGAAGATTTCCAACGTTTCGGCGCGTCCCAACCATTGGATCGACCCTATCTGGAAACCAGCCCGTTCACTATCTTTCGCAAGCGGATTGGCTGGCTTCTACTATTGTTTTTGACCGGTACATTGACCGGCAGCGTGCTTCAGTTATTCGAGGATCAATTGCAGGCCGTGGTTACGCTGGCTATCTTTATTCCTTTGCTCATCGGGACCGGCGGCAATGCCGGATCCCAAACCACCACCACCATCATCCGCGCCCTGGCCGTCAATGATATTGATCGCCGTGATTTTCTGACCCCCTTATTTCATGAACTGGGGGTGGGAGTATTGCTAGGAATTGTTATGGCCGTGGTGGCTTATATTCGGGCCATTACCTGGAACACCGGCACTCCGGTAGCCCTTACCGTTTCAGTCTCTATTTTTGCACTTGTCGTTTGGGCTAATGGACTGGGATCGATCTTGCCGATTATTGTCTATCGGGCCGGTCTCGATCCAACTGTCGTATCCGGTCCGGCCATGAGTACGCTGGTCGATACCACCGGCTTGCTCATCTATTTTGTTATTGCCGGCATCTTATTGTCATTATGAGCGATGGGGTCTGATTTGATGAGTGCGAGAGGAGAAATCAGGTGCGAATCGGTGCCGGGTTTGCCGTTCACCGCGTTTGACAAAACCGCTTGCCTGAGATAGACTCATGGATGCTATTGGGCCTGTAGCTCAGCTGGGAGAGCGCTACAATCGCACTGTAGAGGCCAAGGGTTCGAATCCCTTCAGGTCCACTCAGCAAAAACCCGGCAACTGCGGGTCTGAGCCTTACAATTTAAGTTCTAATGGCTGTGATCAGGAGTAGTAGGCGTCATCGCTAGAGAGTCGTTCCGTAGGCTGTAAGGACGACACCCACGCCGAACTCGCCTGGGAGCCGCGGCGGAGAAATTAGTAACCGCCGCCGGGTCGCACACGTTACGTGTTTAAGAGGATGGTATGGGCCTGTAGCTCAATTGGGAGAGCGCCACAATGGCATTGTGGAGGTCAAGGGTTCGAACCCCTTCAGGTCCACTTTCGTATCATCAATCAGAGTGGTACCGCGGAACCCCTTTCGTCTCTGAACGAAAGGGGTTTTTTTTTGCGACATGAATGAAATCGTAATTTTGACCAAGATCGGCCGAATCAGTGCCCTGGAAACCGGAAAAGAAATGGATCCTCTGGTTCTTGGGCTTCACGGATGGAGCCAACGCAATGGCCGGCACATATGGGAGCCGCTGATGGAGCCATTGGCGGATGCCGGGTTTCACGTTGTTTCAGTCGATATGCCCGGTTGGGGGCAAAGCCCATCCTTGAGCGATCGTCCGATAGAACGAAACGATGCCCACAATAGCATCCTGGCAATATTGACGGCCCTTGGTTCAGAGCACGATGCAGTTCTGATGGGCAAGAGTTGGGGCGGTGGGTTGGCTCTGGATATCGCCCTTGATTTTCCCCAGCGCGTCAGCAAGCTGATACTATCAGCACCGGCATTTAGTGACTTTGCGCGACTGCCGGCCCTCCGGCAACCGCTTTTGCTGGCCTGGGCCGAAGATGACCCGGTCATCCCGATTCAATTCGCGGTTCACTACCAGTCAGTACCGACGCTTAAAAATGTGACCTATGCCACCGGCGGCCATAATGCGGCCACGAAAAATGCCGGTGAATTCGCCCCTGTGGCAGTAACCTTTTTGCAGGAATCATCTTCGTTGAGCGCTAGTTAATTCGATTCGGAGAAAAATAATGAGTGAAGCATACGATCCGGCGGCCATCGAACCAAAATGGCAGCAAAAATGGGAAGCAGACCAGCTCTACCGGTCCACTGTCAACTGGGACAAGCCCAAACACTATGCCCTGACAATGCTGCCCTATCCCAGTGGTGAATTGCACATCGGGCATTGGTTCGCCATGACACCTTCCGACGCCCGCGCCCGATTCATGCGCATGCGCGGCTATAACGTGCTCTTTCCGATGGGCTTCGATGCTTTTGGCCTTCCGGCCGAGAACGCCGCGATTCAGCGTAACATCCACCCCAAAACGTGGACCTATAGCAATATCGATCGTATGCGCAAACAATTACGGAGCATGGGTGCGATGTTCGATTGGCAGCGTGAAGCGGTCAGTTGTGACCCCGCTTACTATCACTGGACCGAGTGGTTTTTCTCGCGCTTCTTCAAAAACCGTCTGGCCTATCGTCGTGAAGCCCTGGTCAACTGGTCCGAGACACTGCAAACGGTTCTGGCCAATGAACAGGTCATTGACGGTAAGGATGAACGCACCGGCCAGCCGGTCGTCCAGAAGATGATGGAACAATGGTTTTTCCCTATTACCCGATATGCGGATGAGCTGCTCGATTTTTCCGGCCTGGACTGGCCGGAAGCGATTAAATCGATGCAGACGAATTGGATCGGCCGCAGTGAAGGGGCGCGGGTCATCTTTACCAGCGAACACGGCGATGCAATCGAGGTCTTCACCACTCGACCTGACACGCTGTGGGGAGCAACTTTCATGGTCCTGGCGCCCGAACACCCCCTGGTTGACAAGCTGACCGGAGACGATCAGCATGCGGCCGTTATGGCCTATCGGGAGCAGGCGGCCCGGGCCACCGAACTGGAGCGGCTGTCCGAGACAAGAGAGAAAACCGGGGTTTTCACCGGCGGATATGCGATCAACCCGGTCAATGATGAACGAATCCCGATCTGGATCGCCGACTACGTGTTGAGCACCTATGGTACCGGGGCCATCATGGCCGTGCCCGCCCATGATCAGCGCGACTTCGAATTCGCCCGCCAGTACAATCTGGATATCGTGCCGGTGATTCAGCCCGAAGGCGAAGTGTTTGACGGGCAAACGATGGTTGAAGCCTATGCCGGGCCGGGTCTTATGGTCAATAGTGCCCAATTCGACGGTACCCCGGCGACAGTCGCCAAAGGAAGGGCCAATCCGGCCATTAACGCCGTCATTGATTGGTTGGAAGCTGAGGGCAAGGGCACCGAGGCGATTAACTACCGCTTGCGGGACTGGCTAATCAGCCGGCAGCGTTACTGGGGCGCACCTATCCCGGCCTTGCATTGTATTGATGGGGCCATCGAGATGGAGCCTGACAAACAATTACCCGTACTGCTGCCGGAGGATGTGGAATTTGTGCCGACGGGGCAAAGCCCGCTGCGCTTCCATGAGGGTTTTCTGCACGCCACAGATTCGGAAGGGCGCCCTGCCCGGCGCGAGACAGATACCATGGATACTTTTTTGTGTTCGTCCTGGTATCAGTACCGTTACCTCAGCCCCAATTACCATGAAGGCCCGTTTGACCCGGAAGAAGCGGCCTATTGGTTGCCGGTCGATGTTTATACAGGCGGTGCCGAACACGCGACCATGCACCTGCTCTACACACGTTTTTTCACCAAAGCCTTGCGTGATTTGGGCATATTTAAAGATACCGAGGCCAGCATGGCCTCCAGTGGTCGCGATTCAGCCGATCTCTTTGATGAACCGATGATGATGTTGCGTAATCAGGGACAAATCCTGGGTGCTGAACGCAAGGGAGATATCATCCTGGCCCGTGGTCGGTGGGAGGACAATAGGCTTCTTGCCGAGCGTATTGAAGTTCTCGACGGAGGAACGCTGATACCCGGCAAAGCCGAGGATCGAATCGTCGGCGAGATCGTTAAACGGACCGAGAATGTTCTGCACGTTCATATTGGAACGGCCGAGGACGCGATCGTCGAAGTGTCCGCGGATACCATCGTTGAAATTCCGTCCATTCCCGGCGAAAACAATGTCAACCAGTTACGACACCACCTGGAAATCCAGCGCATGTCTAAAAGCAAGGGCAACGTGGTCAATCCGGACGAATTGGTCGCCCAGTATGGCGCGGACACTGTACGCGCTTACCTGATGTTTTTCGCAAAATGGGATCAGGGTGGCCCGTGGAGCTATGAAGGCATCAAGGGACCGCAGCGGCTCCTCCAGGATGTGTGGGAGATCGCGCGCACGACGTATGTGGAGAAGGCTGTTGAAGAAACAGCCTCCCGGGCATTACGGCGCAAGACCCACCAGATGATTCGTAGGGTAACCCAGGACCTGGAAGATTTTTCATTCAACACGGCCGTAGCGGCCATCATGGAACTCCGCAACGCGATCATTACAGCTCAGCGAACGGGATCGGTGTCCTCGGCCGCCTGGGATGAAGCCGTCAAGAGCCTGTTGCTCCTCCTGGCGCCCATATCGCCCCACATTACTGAAGAGCTATGGGCCTACCGCGGTCTGCCTTACAGCATTCACACCCAGGACTGGCCACAATGGGATGAAGAGATCGCTCGCGAAGAAATTATCAGCCTCATCGTTCAAATCAACGGTAAGGTACGGGACAAGATCGAGGTTCCGGCCGACACTGGCGAGGAAGAATTACGCGAGATCGCTTTGTCTTCTGAGAAAGTTGCGAAGTGGCTCGATGGCCGGACACCGCGCCAGGTGATTATCGTTCGCGGCAAGCTGGTCAATATCGTTTTATAAGGAAATGGTTGGCGACCAGGCCATTGACACGATGAGCTTGCCGATACCCGAAGTGAATTGGTAAAGGCCAAAGGCCAGCAAGGCCACAGCGGAAAACGCGCCCAAGCCGCGGTTGATGCGCGGGTCGAGGCTGCCCGCTTTTCCAAAAACAACGATGAAGAGCATTAATCCGCCGATCAGTGCTGCGTAGAACCCGATTAAAAACGCCAGACCATGGACCGGCGATTGTCGCCAACCCTCAATGAGAATCGGCCCGGCGATCGTAGCCCAGAAAAGATAGGGAGCCGGACTCAGCGCATTCATCAACGCTGCCTTGAGGACATGAGTCTGCGGCTGATTGCCAGCCGGTTCAGTAGATGGCGTTGGGACGGTTCTGAACACCTGCCATGCGCCCCAGGCTAAATAGAGAAGAAATACCCCACCAGCCGCCTGAAGGACTGCCAATAAGTAATCTGGTAGCCGAGCCAGAATAAACAGCACCAGAATTAGTATTGGTCCATCACTGATCAAGGGAGCAAAAGCCGCAGGCAACGCCCGCCGCCAGCCGTTGCGAACTGTGATCGATAACAGGAAAGCCTGGAGTGGTCCCGGTTGGGCTGCAGCGGCGGCGCCAAGGATCAGCCCGCGAAGCAAATAAGCAGGCATGTGGGATCGAACGAAGTTTCCTTCTTGATTTAAGTGGGATTAGTCTACAGGAGCGTCAGTAACTCCGGGCCGTTTTTGGTGATGGCGATTGTATGTTCGAACTGAACGGAGAGTTTTCCATCGGCTGTAATGACTGTCCAGCCGTCGGGCAGCAAAATCCACTCATGGGTGCCTTCGTTGATCATTGGCTCAATGGTAAAAGTCATCCCGGGTACCAGAGGTGGTCCAGGCTCGGATTGTCGGATGTGGGAAACGCTCAGATCTTCGTGCAATGACCGGCCTATACCGTGCCCGCCCCATTCATGAACGACCGTTACGTTCTGGGTATCGGCATACTCTTCTATCGCGCGTCCAATGGCATTGAGATGGTCACTGTATTGCGCCGCATCAATTCCCTTTTGGAGCGCCTGGCGTCCAATTTCGAGCAACCGTTCCACATGTGGCGCTACCTGGCCGACGGGGTAGGTGACGCAAGCGTCCCCGCAATACCCGCGATAACGCAAGCCAATATCGATGCCGATGATGTCGCCTTCTTCAAGCATCCGGCCATCCGGGAGCCCGTGGCATATTTCATGATTAACTGAGGCGCATATCACGCCCGGGAAAGGGGGATGCTCGCGACCGCGTCCCCGATAGCCTTTGTATAGAGTTTCCGCTCCTTGTTTATAGATGTAATCCTCAACCAGTTTGTCAAGCCTGTTGAGCGTAACTCCAGGCTTTACATTCTCTTCGAGGATAGCAAAGCATTCGGCGACAAGACGGCCGGCGGCGCGCATTCGGGCAAGTTCTTTGGAATTTTTAGGTCTCATAGTCGGTCGGTAAGTATAACACAAAAGGCTCGTTGCGCGGGCAACGAGCCTTTTTTAAAGAGATAGAAATCAATCTATCAGAATTTAGATGTATTGTCTTATGGGATCATCACGGAATCGATCACGTGGATGATACCGTTGGAGGCCATAATGTCCCATACCAGGACCTTTGCGCCACTGATATCGATAACGATCGGTCCGTCGCGATTGACGAACAGAGGCCGGCCGTCGGACATGGTCGGAATCAGGTCATCCGTCGCGATTTGATCGCGGACCAGCGTGTCGTTGACTACATGGTAAAGAAGGATGGCCTCAATCTCGGATGCGCTCAAATTGATATCACCAAGAGCGGCGAAGGCATCGTTAGTCGGGGCGAAAACCGTGTAGTTGCCGGGAGCGGCGAATGTCGACACCAGTCCAGCCTGATCCAGCAAGGAAACCAGGGTCGTGAAGTCTTCAGATCCCGCAGCGATTTCAGCAATTGTTGGTAATTCTGAAGGAGGAGTAACTGGGTCAGACGGGGCAACCGTCTCGGCGACCTCGGTCTCTTCACCTTCATCGACATCCTCTGTTTCATCGATATCCGGCATCGCCGCCGAGGCATCCAACGCCGCAACGATCTCGTCCGGAACCAGCACAGCATCGATCACATGGATGACGCCATTCTTGGCCGGGATGTCGGTGGCAGTGATCTGGGAATCGTTTACATAAGGTAGATCATTGCGCAGGCTGACAGCGAGGCTGTCACCGTACAGAGTTGGAACAGAAGTCGAGGCGAGAACATCTCCGCTCCCCAGGCGGCCACTGGCCACGTGATAGAGCAGAATGTCGGTCAGTGCGCCTTGGGGATCGGCCAACAAAGCGGCCAGCGTGCCGGGGTAGGCAGCCTCAACCGCGGCAAAAGCCGAGTTCGGTGGCGCGAAAACGGTGAAAGTGTTATCGGCTGACGCCAGTGTATCGGCCAGACCGGCTGCCACGATAGCTGTGTGAAGGATGCTGAAATCATCATTCTTCGCGACGATATCGACGATATTGTCGTTCGTCTCTTGTGCCGAAACACCGGCAAAGACGCTCATCGTGAGCAACAAGACCACGGATAGAATAACCAAAGCTCTACTTTTCATTGTTATAAACCTCCAAATGCATGTGATGGGATTGGTAATTTTGGGAGCGGTTACCTTTTGTCGCCATTAATGCAGGCTATTTAAGTTGGCCATTTATGTGGCCGGTAAATAGACCTTCCCACTCAGTTTAATGTGGATGTAAATGTTTTATTTGGCTCCGCTCCACGTTCAGGAATCATAATTCATGATGATTTGAAAATCCATATTATTCCTTCTCCGCTCATGAAATGCACATATATTGTCGATAAATACCTGAACTAAATATAGACAATTGCCAGGACATAAACCACGGGATTATAAAATTATTGATCGATATATTAAATATTCTTTTATAGGTATAAATAATATTGACATTTACATCATACTATTGTATCCTGCTGAGGAATTAATGAGACTCAGGTGATTTTCTTGTCCACAATTAATTGATTTCATCAAAAGGATCATGTGCTTCCTATGAAAAACGATGATCATTCGTTAAATCGCAATATGCGGCCGTTTTTCATCCTTTGGGTAGGGCAGGCCTTCTCTCTTTTAGGAAGCCAGCTTGTTCAATTTGCCCTGATCTGGTGGTTGGTCCAACAAACAGGTTCGGCCACCGTCTTGGCCGGTGCTTCGATTGTAGGTCTCTTGCCCCAGGTCCTGCTCGGGCCTTTCGCCGGGGTCCTGGTTGATCGATGGAACCGCAAGCTGACGCTGCTGGGCGCAGATATCACTGTCGCGCTGGCGACCCTCGCCTTGGCTATTCTTTTTTGGGCGGACATGGCCCAAATCTGGCAGGTCTATGCCATCCTCTTCATCCGGGCTTTGGGAGGGACGTTCCACTGGCCGGCAATGACCGCATCGATCTCCCTGATGGTTCCCCAGGAGCAGTTGACCCGCATCCAGGGATTGAACCAGATTTTGAATGGCGGGCTCAATATCGCCGCCGCTCCTTTAGGCGCGCTATTGGTTACCCTTGTGCCGATCCAGAATGTCCTTCTGATCGATCTGGCCACGGCCCTGGTCGGGATGACGACTGTCTTGATCGTTCACATACCCCAACCCGAACGAAAAAAGGAAGAACAATCTTCACAATCCTTCACCCGGGTCTACTGGTCCGATATGCGCGAGGGTCTTAAATATCTACTGGGTTGGCGTGGGTTATTGATTTTGACCGGGATGGCCATGATGCTCAACATGGTGCTTAGCCCGACGACCAGCTTTATGCCATTGCTCATCACCGATCATTTTAACGGTGGCCCCTGGCATTTGGGACTTGTTCAATCGGCATTTGGAGTCGGCATATTACTAGGCGGCTTATTGCTCGGTGTTTGGGGCGGATTCAAGCGTCGGGTTTATACGTCGCTATTCGGTGTCGCCGGAATCGGAGCGGGCATTCTGCTGGTGGGTATCGCCCCGGCCTCACTCTTTCCCCTGGCGATAGCTGGAATGTTGCTGGGCGGGATCATGAGCTCATTGGCGAACGGGCCGATCCTGGCTATCTTTCAAGCTAATGTCGAACCGGGCATGCAAGGCCGCGTACTGGCTCTGGTTGGAAGCGCCACAGCGGCTATGATGCCGATCAGCCTGGCACTTGCCGGGCCTTTAGCCGACATCATCGGTGTCCGGGTCTGGTTTATTTTTGGTGGCCTTATTTCATTGGCCGTCGCCATTGCCGGTTTCTTCATTCCTTCCTTGGTCAACATCGAGCAGGAACGGGATGATTTTCCAGAAATGGTGAGCGAGCAGCCAACCGAAATCTCTGGACCAACACCTTTGCCCCCGCTAGTTGAGCGATCAGAAGCCAGCGTAGGCTAAACCGCTGTAGTAATCGCCCGCAAGGCAATCCCGAACAAAAAGAGGGTAGTAAAGGCCATCACCCACTGGGAACGGTTGGAATCATCCCCACGCAGCACCGAGAAGTAAATGAATGGCAGGAATACCAAGGCGAATATACCATATAGCAGGTGAATCCCCGGCCGTTGCATACTGCCGCTACCGTCGGCCAGCCAAAGAAGTCCTCCCAGAATAGCCTGGATCACAAAGATCATCTGGCCGATGAATGCCGCGCCTAGATAGCTACCGCTGATCGGTTGCCCGCGAACCGCGCGGAATAATCCCCAAAGTCCTAAAGCCAGAAAGAATAGCCAGGCGGTGTTTGATAATGCATTGTGGATGAGTAAAACAATTTCCATGATCGATGATTCCTGTCCTTCATTCGGAGTGTAACCAGCGGTGAGCAGCTTGTCAAAGCAGGTGCGTGTCATGATTGATACGCTACAATTTCGGACATGAATCATTATCAAGATGCGCTTGACTATCTTTACAGCTTTATTAACCTCGAGCAGAAGTCAATAGATCGTTACCAGGCCAGTAAAATCGATACGGTACGACCGCGCCGTCTCTTGGAATTGCTCGGCACACCTCAAAACAAATTTCTAGCCATTCACATTGCCGGCACCAAAGGAAAAGGTTCGGTTGCGGCCACATGCGCATCCTGTTTGCGTCTGGCCGGCCTGCGGGTGGGGCTCTACACTTCGCCCCATCTGCGCGAATTTCGCGAAAGATTGCGGGTATTGACCCCTGAAGATGCAGACGGCCGCATTCCCGAGGCGGTTTTCGCCAATCTGGTCGAGCGGGTTAGGGCGGTCGTCGATCAAACACCTGAGATCACCTGGTTTGAAATTGTGACCGCCATCGCCTTTCTGTATTTTGCCGAGGCAGAGGTAGACATCGCCGTTGTCGAAGTGGGCCTGGGCGGCCGTCTCGATGCGACGAATGTCCTGACACCTGAAGTCTCGGTCATCACCAGCCTGAGTCTTGACCATACCCAACTGCTGGGCGACACGCTGTCCCAAATCGCTTATGAAAAGGGCGGTATCATCAAGCCCGGCGTTCCGGTTGTTTCATCTCCCCAGGCCGATGAGGCCCTCAAGACTCTTAAGCGTCTGGCGCATGAAAGGCAATCCCCACTGACTGTGATCGGCCGGGATTGGACATATGCAACCAATCATCCTTCCACAGGTCAACCCCAACATTCCTTCATCCTATCCCGAGGGCCTGACCCGGCTTTTATTCCCCCCGGTACTGAATTTAATGTTTCGCTGGCCGGCGCGCACCAATTGGAAAACACGGCCGTCGCCCTGGCGGCGCTGGAGCATGTTTGGAATCGCTTTCCCGCATTAACTGTTGCGACTCTCCAAGCCGGCATATCAGCTGTACACTGGGATGGTCGTATGCAAACGTTGCAACAAGGCTCCGGCGAGCCCACAATCATTGTTGATTGTGCCCATAATGAAGATTCGGTCGCCAAGCTGGTCTCTACCTTGCATGAAGACTTTGATTTCAATCGCCTTATCCTGGTCTTCGGGGCCCCAGAAGACAAAAACATCGGTGGTATGATGTCTCACCTCTTGCCTCTGGCCAGTCAGGTAATCATGACCACGGCCAACCATCCCCGATCGGCCGCACCGGAGAGGTTAGTCGAGTTGGCGGCACCCTTTAGCTTGCCGATCACAACCACTCACACCGTTAGTGAAGCGTTGCAAGCCGCGCAATCCCAGGCAGAAGCTGGCGATCTTATTCTGGTAACCGGATCGATCATTGTCGTCGGGGATTTGCTAAATCACTGGGACGCTCTACAATCCGGAAACAACATTTATGGATGATTTTGACTCCACCCAATACCCGGATTTCCCGGAATTGTTTCCCGAACTGGGAGACGAGCTGTTTGATTTCCCCATAACTGAGGATGAAAACGGCGTCATCGAATGCCCCTTTTTGCCCTTGCGGGATATCGTCCTGTTTCCGCAGATGGTCATGCCGCTGTTTATCGGCCGCGAGCGTTCCCTGGCAGCCATCAATGCCGCCAACAGTAACCAGGAAAATCTCATCGTTGCCGCCCAACGAAATAACGATGAGCTTGATCCGGAAGAAGAAGGACTGTTTGCTATTGGAACCGAAACCAGTGTCGGCCGGATCTTGCGCATGCCGGATGAGACGACAACTGTTCTGGCTCAGGGCCGCCGTCGCGTCGAACTTTTGGAGTTCACCCAATGGACGCCGTATATCCGGGTTAGGGCGCGGGTCATCGATGAATCCTTAGATTGGCAGCCGACCACTGAGGCGCTCATGCGCGCCGTTCTGGCTTTGTTTGAAAAGGTCATCTCCCTCAATCGAAACTTGCCGGAAGATGCATATACCTATGCGCTCAATCTGGATGAACCGGGCTGGCTGGCCGATTTTATCGCTTCCACGCTGCCGGTTCCCGTGGGCATCCGCCAGGACATTCTGGAAATTCTGGACCCACACCAACGACTGCAAACGATTAGTGTTCTCCTGGCCAAGGAACTGGATGTGCTGGAGCTTGAAGACGAAATCCAAAGCCAGGTTCAGCAAGAAGTCGATCGCTCTCATCGCGAGCATTTCTTGCGCGAGCAGATGAGGGTCATCCAGGGAGAGTTGGGTGAACTCGATGTGTTTGGTCAGGAACTAAGCGAATTGCGGGAAGCGGTCGCCAAGAAAAATCTTCCGGAGGGTGTCAGGGCCAAGACGGAAAAAGAATTGTCCCGCCTGGGGGCGATGCCGCCCATGTCGCCGGAGATCGGGATCATCCGCACTTACATTGATTGGATTCTGGACCTCCCCTGGATTGAAGAATCAGATGACAATCTCGATGTAGGCAATGCCGCCGAAGTGCTGGATGCTGATCACTATGGTCTGGAGAAGATCAAGGATCGCATTCTTGAATATATCGCCGTCCGCCGGATTGCTCGAGACAAGATGCGCAGCCCCATTCTCTGTTTTGTCGGTCCGCCCGGCACGGGCAAGACCTCATTGGGGCGATCCATTGCCCACGCGCTGGGACGTGAATTTGTACGCATCAGTCTGGGAGGTGTTCGTGATGAGGCTGAAATACGGGGACACCGACGCACCTATATCGGCGCGATGCCGGGACGTATCATTCAGGCGATGCGCCGCGTGGGAACGCGCAATCCCCTCTTCATGCTCGATGAGATAGACAAATTGGGCACCGACTTCCGGGGTGATCCGTCGGCCGCTCTTCTGGAAGTGTTGGATCCGGAGCAAAATAATAGTTTTGTCGATCATTATCTGGGGCTCGAATACGACCTGTCTCGGGTTCTATTTGTTACCACGGCCAACTTCCTCGATCCAATTCCGCCGGCCTTGCAAGATCGGATGGAAATTATCGAGTTTTCCAGTTATCTGGAGGAAGAGAAACTTGGAATCCTGAAACAATTTCTGGTTCCGCGTCAAATTGAGGAACATGGCCTGGCGGTCAAGAAGATCGAGTTCGATGAAGATAGCCTGCAGGTGCTCATCCGTGAATATACGCGGGAAGCCGGTGTACGGAATCTGGAACGGGAAGTCGCCAATGTTTGTCGCAAGATAGCCCGCCAGGTGGCTGAGAAGAAGCGATACTCGCGACGGATCTCGGCTGACACAGTCCGCCAACTGCTAGGCCCTCCCCGCTTTACCGAAGATATTCGCCCCGACGTGGATGAAATTGGCGTGGCTACCGGCGCGGCCTGGACCGCCGCCGGTGGCGAGTTGATGATCATCGAAGTCAATCTGATGCCCGGCAAGGGCGGGCTACTAATGACCGGCCAATTGGGCGAAGTCATGCGCGAGAGCGCCCAGGCCGCGCTGACCTATACGCGCAGCCAGGCCAAAGCCCTCGCTATTGACCCTGAGCAATTCGAAAAGCAGGATATCCATATTCACCTTCCGGAAGGAGCCGTCCCCAAGGATGGACCGTCCGCGGGAGCTACCCTGGCCACAGCGCTCATCTCGGCTTTTACTGAACAACCAATTCGCCGCGATGTCTGCATGACCGGCGAGATCACCCTGCGAGGCCGGGTATTAGCGGTCGGCGGTATTCGCGAGAAAGCCCTGGCTGCCCGGCGGGGAGGCGTTCGCACCTTTATCTTGCCACGAAAGAACGAGCGCGATCTGCTGGATATTCCCAAACATCTGCGGCAGGATGTCAAGTTTGTACTGGTTGACCGTCTTGATCAGGTTCTTGAAGCTGCCCTGTTGCCGTCTGAAGACGATGATAAGGACTTCTAATGTCGTTGAATTCCATTTCTCCACCTATTGCTACTTTTTCAATCGTTGCCTATGATCCTGGCCGCCAGGAATGGGGTGTGGCTGTTCAATCCAAGTTTCTGGCTTGCGCCGCGGTCGTCAGTTGGGCGCGAGCCGGCGCCGGGGCCGTGGCCACACAGAGCTATGCCAATGTTGCCTACGGAATTGAAGGGCTGAATCGAATGGAGGCCGGCGCGAGCGCGGCTGAGACGCTCGCCGCCCTGACCAAAGCGGATGAAAATCCTTTATTGCGACAGGTAGGAATAGTCGACAAAAACGGGCAGGCTGTGGCTTTCACTGGCTCCGATTGCTATTTTTGGGCCGGCCACATCGTCGGCGACGGATTCTGTTGCCAGGGAAATATCCTGGTGCCGGGTACGGTCGAAGCAATGGCGGCGACCTTCGAAAAAGCCCGGCGTGGGCCTGGGGAACTGGCCGACTGGCTGGTGCAGGCCTTGACCGCCGGTCAGGCCGCGGGCGGGGATCAACGCGGACGGCAGGCCGCGGGTGTCCTCGTTGTCCGGCATAATGGGGGGTACGGTGGCAATAATGATCGCTATCTCGACCTACGAGTCGATGATGCGCCTGAGCCCATCGAAAAACTGGCCGATCTGGTCGAAATGCACCATCTCTACTTTGGCGAAGTCGATCCCGATAATTTGGTTCCCTTGTCCGAGGTGGCCGGTGAACTGCAAACTGTTCTCCATCGATCGGGGCATTATGATGGACCGATCAGCGGCGAATTTGACGAGACAACCCGGAAGGCCTTACGAGCCTTGGTAGGCAATGAGAATCTGGAGGAGCGTTGGGACGGGACTGGCGATCAGATCGACCGCGTCGTGGTTGACTTTCTGATGAAACGATTCGGGTGAGTCAAAATGAACACCGGCAATAGCCATGCTTTGATGATCGAGCGCCCGATCGTTGTGCGCACATACGACATAGATTTCGCCAATATTGTTCACAACATCGTCTATCTGCGATGGTTGGAAGATTTACGTTCCGAGATTTTGGTCGATGTCTTGCCTATCGATGAGATTCTAGCCACCGGCGTCAGTCCCGTTCTGACTCGTACCGAAATCAATTATCTCTGGCCAGTGCGAATCGGTGACCCGGTGATTGGTCGCATTTGGGTAGCAGATTTATCCCGCACACGCTGGACGCTCGCTGCAGAAATAAGTATTGATGAACGAGTCTGTGCTGCTGCCCATCAATGGGGCTATTTTGCCAATGTAAATACTTTAAGACCTGTGCGGGTCCCTGAACAATTACAAACTCGGTGGCGTGCGGCCGCTGGCGATTGATCTAATAATAGAACGAGGTGGGCGAATTCTCGCCCACCTCGTATATTGCTGTACTGAATTACCTCTTATCGAAGCGGTAAAATAGTTTGACCGATCATTGGGCTGTCGCCGTGGCTTTGTTGCTAACCGGGCTCTCCTTGTCAGTGCCTACATCGAATATCCCATTATCGTTGCAGTCGTTCCAGGCAGTCACATAGTAATTGTACGTCGTCCCGCGGGTCAAATTATTATCCTTAAAGGTTAGTACAGTCGGCCCGACACCTGTCCTGAATTGAAGCTTGCCTGATTGATCGTAATACACCCGATATCCGCTGATAGGCGCTGGATTGCCGGCTTGCCATGTTAGCGTCACGCTACGTTTACCCCCCGTTGCCGTCAATGTTTGCGGGGTTCCAGGAGTTTCACAGGTTGAAGCCGGTGGTGGCGCTTGTCCCCAAGTTGTCGAGGCCATTACGTGTGGCTCAGCCATTCCTGTATTCAGCCAGGTATCCAGGAGATTTTTGCCTTCATTGGCCAGAAATGCGTTCTCTCCGGTGTTCGCCAAATAGAGGAATTGTATGTACTCCCAGCTCGTTGGTTGATAGAGCAGATTGATTGTGGCATATGAAGCGTTAACCGGTGGTTTCAGGGTAAAATTATCCCAGTAATTATACGTGCCACCAGGCGAAGGACTTCCATACTGAGTAGCGGGTACCGGGAGGGCATTCCGTTTCTTGGCTTCGTCATAGCTCATACCATAAGGTGGAATACGGTTATCCTTAGCCACATAGTTGTTAAGCACAAAGTGGAAGGTCTCGTGATAGGTGTTCGGCGTTTGGGCGGCTAATTGTCCCAACGTATAATCGACATCTCCGGTGACACGATCGAAACTCAGTGGAAGACTTGGGCTATAACCTAGTGTTATTAATTGGGCAGCCCATTCTTGCGTCATCGCGTAATGAGCCTCAAAGATCTTCGTATTTGGATCGCCCAGTTCGAGAATGGAATTGACGCTGTGATCAACTCCATTGAGTTGGACGGTCATTGGGCCGTATGCACCATCTTCTCGCAGCAACTCGTTGGACGAATCATACCATTTGATATTCAACCACATCCGCCTGCCCTCTGGGTAGCCAGAGATCAACTTGTGGCCGGTCAGGTTGGTGACTTTGAGCGTATTGCTACTGACTGACAGGTTGGCCGCCAGGTCCAGCTGTTGTTGCGCTCGGCTCTTGCCCGCTTGGATGGCGCTGATTTGGGTTGTCGTTAATCCTCCGCCGAGTCTCAACAGATTTCGACTATTCTGGTAAAGGATAGCATCGGGCGTCCAATAATTGCCGCCGGTCATATCATGCAGAGGCAGGTCAGTTCGCAGCGGGATACCAGACTTATTTGCTCCATAACCGGTTACGGCTCGCATATGGCAGGTCTGGCAGCTGAAGTAGCGAGGTGTGCCATCGGCATAATTGCCTTTGGCACTGTCATAAGCTGCTTTGATGGCGCCGGCTAGCAATTCGACTGGCAAAGTCGAATAATTTGAGACGAGGGTTTTAGAAAGTAGCCCCGAATAGAATTCGCTATAGGTCCGCTCAACTATCCCATACTGGTAAGGAAAGTTGTTAAAAGCAGCCTTGCCCTCGACTGGCGAGCCCGGCACGCCACTGTATGTGCCTTTATCCAGAGGAATCTGGGCGCCATTATTGTGAGCCAGGTCGCCCACAGCCGGATTGGATACGTCATGACATGAGCCGCAGTAATCGATTTCCCGATGATATTTGGATTGCATAAACTGATGCTTGGCCGCAGCATCGCTATATGGTCCTAACTTGGCGGAACCGCCCCATAAGGACAGCATG
>JAWOHK010000421.1:0-9847 GCA_046485205.1 Chloroflexota bacterium
AGGGGTGCCCGATGGCTTGCCCGCGGTGAGCGCCACTTGGCCGACACGCAGCGTCTGGCGCGCCGTCATATCGCCGCTCCCACGCCCGGAGGGTATCCGGTTTTAGGCCGGTTTCCTGAACGACGGCCTTTAAGTTATAAGTAGGAGTATTCTCGTTTACCATTTGATTCGTGCTACTGTCAATACCTGATATTTAAGAAATTTGGAATCGATGACGCCGGGGCTAGGCCACATCTGCTCTCGAAAATGTCAATTAACTAGTTTGTTATTTGAACTGACTTGCATCCAATTCATGTGCAACATTAGCACATTGCAATCGAATTGTCAATAAATTGTCTATGTTTGTATAGACAAACAATTGGATGTGGGTGGGTCTAAATAAGCAGGTAAACGATTCTCTTTTTTCCCTTCTTGCTACCGAAGTGACTTCTATTTAACGATTAGGTTACTCTGAACCTTTGCCTTACTCCATTGGATAACTCCGGCCCGAAGAAAGATTACAAAAATTGTTACAATCTCTTCGCGAATTCTCATGCCCTTCACGGTAGTGTAAACTGCTTAACACTTTTTCTGTATAAAAATACCCATTTCACTGCTTCTGGCCGCTTAAACTAAAAATATAGCGAGCGACGTCAAAATTGAGGGATTACCATGAAGCAGTACGCAATACGGGTATTAACGATAGTATTTATTCTATTAGGTTTGGGTCTGGCTCTCCTGACCATGATGCAAGTCTGGCAGGTCAAAGCAGGGGGCAACCTGCCGAACGTTTCCTATTTGGGGAATAGCGGTACATTCAATGTGGGGCCTGAGCATAATTTTATAGTTAAACAACTCCGCCCTTTTCGTTTCGTTTCTGTTCCTGGCCCTGAGTATACTGCACAGGCTGATGAGCGAGTCTGGTCTGTTCAGGGTAATGTAGAAGTACCGGCTGCAGACGTTGGCTCGACACGCATACTCGGACCTGTTGAAGCGGGCTGCATTATCGACTATGTCACCATCGACGATGATATAGATGATCGGGTGAACTATTTTTTGCTCGATGAAGAAATCATCTACGTAATGGGCCAAGGCTTGACCACGCGCGGCCGATTCATGGTTGAAAGAAACGGCATTTTGAGTTATCGGGCCGATGATAGTATCGGTACGTTCGTAAATGTGTGTGAGGAAAGTGTGACGTTGACTCCACCCCCTACACTCACACCAACCGCCACATCAATCCCCACGGAAACGCCTTCGATCACCGCGACGCCAACCGCCACCGTGCCAGGGATCCTCACGGCCACACCGACTTCAGAGCCGGTTGTTCTAACACCCACGGCTGAGCCGGATATCGCGACCGAAACCCCGACGCCGTTGCCGACACCGACGAGCGAACCACGCTTGGCGTCCTGTCTGCGCATCAATTTCGATGTCTCCGGCGACGAAGCCCGGCGAGGCCTCTACATCGCTCAGGAAGTGGGTGGCCGGTTCTTGGCCGGCTGGGAAGCTGATGACGGGTGGAAGGATAGCGGCTGGTTTTACGATATTGATATCACCTTCCCGGCCGTCTATACCGAGGTGCTCTACTATAGTGGTCCGGGAGTCGAGCCGGTTTACATGAAGATCGTCAACCCCGCGCCGGACACGGAACATGGCTGGTTGGCCCGCGGGATGTGTCATGCCCTGGAGGTAGGTTGGCCATAATCTGATTCACTGTTGTCCGCCGCTTGCCCGATAAGCACAATGGGTTGACCGTCGATCAAGGTCAAAAAAAGGATACGTTGGGTTTCTCCATGAAGATGTAAGGCTTGCCGCAGATCGTCCGGGTCGAGCGGCGAGCCTCTTTTTTTTATTGTCACCTTTCCGATGTCGTTCTCTCGTAGATAAGCCCGCAATCGTTTGAGTTGAAACGGGAAGTAAGTTTCAATATGAAATGCCCGGGCGAAGGGTGTGGCGGTATGTGTAGAGGCGGTTAGGTAGGCGATTTCCGGATCGATCAGTGTCGCACCAATACGGGCAGCCAACTGCCGGACCAAATGAGCGCGGATAACGGCTCCATCGGGTTCGTATAAATATTCGCCAGGCTGGTTTATCTCGACCTCAATCTCATCGTCCGCTGAACTCAATGTTTGTCCATGCGGTAATAGCGTTGCCCGGCGTGCCGCACCATCGCGCAGGCGGCCGAACCATAGAACCCCTTCTTTGACTTCACCCTTGAGCGAAACGAATTCAACTTCTGCATCGGGGGGAATCTCGGCATAATCGATTCCCGGCGCAACCTTGACTGCTCCATGCGGAACAACTGACCGCCAGCCATGAATGAGATTAAGCGGTGGCTGATAAGCCTGTGTCGAGCGAAGCCGTCGGGAAGGAGAGGTGTGTGGGCCACTCGTTGTGCGTCGAGCCGGGTCGAAGAAGAAAGCCTGCGCGCCGAGGGGTGGCATCTGTTCCAAGTCGGCTTGCACCGGCAAGATCGAGTATTCGACTCCATAGGCAGCCGCGTTCGCCTGCGTCATGCGAACATGCTGCCATTGTTTATCGATGGCGATGACGCTGGCTTGCCCGGCGAGCGCAATGGCATCGCCGCCGATACCGCAGCCCAGGTCGGCGATGGTACTATATCCGGCGGCCACAAAACGTCGGGCGCGATGAGCGGCGACAATTTCACCTGTCGCTTGTTCCAATCCTTCGCGAGTAAAAAGCATTTGTCCGGCGTGCGTGAATTTTTTCGCGGCCTTCTGCCTCAACAAGGTCGTTTCCAGGACAGCCGACGCTTGCTCTGGTGCGAGGTATTTTCTAAGCTGTGTGAGCAGCTTTAGGTGGTTATCCGCAGTAACGGTCACGCCAGCCATTGAGGCCAGGACGATTTTCCCAGTCTCGCTCAGCAGGAATGGTAAATCCTCATCATGCATGGGCAAAAAATTGCAATAGGTCCTCTAACCCCATTGCGGCTCCAACCAGTCGTCATTGTCCCCGAGCTCGTCTTCATCAACAATGAGCATCAAATCGTCTCCGGCGGTCTGGCGGCCGCAATGGGCCTGGTACGCACATTGGCGGCATTCCTCCCAGTCATCAGTCAATGGCCAATTATTCTCGATCAGTTGCCGATCGATCTCTTCCACTATTGATTCCAATTCGGCCCAATTGTTGTTATGTTGGGCTTGGTCGTATTGGATGAATCGTGGTTGTTGTGGATGCTCCACATACCAGTAAGTGAATGTCAGGTGGTCAGCTGCCAGAGTCTGCGGACGAACTTTTGACAACGCCGGGCCGCCCTCGGCCAGCACAGCCAGGTAAACGCGGGTCTGCCAGGCTTTCCGCAATCGTTCAATCGTTCGTGGTTCGCCCGTCTTCCAGTCGAATATGTGCGCGTAGGGTTGGCTGCCGTTATCATTGCTTACAACCAGCAGATCAAAACGGCCGGTCAGGAAATGCCGCTGAATGGGCACGGTCAGGCCAAACTCAACAAACCGTTCGCCAGCCGGTATTGAGGGTCCTTCCTGTTCAAATGCGCTCCACCAGGCGCGCATAGTGGCATCATCCGCTGCCTGGGGCTGAATCGGGAGACCCAAAAAGTAGCGCTCGATCCACCGATGAAACCGCCGGCCGCGATCGTAGGCTGTTTCCAGCTCGCTCTCAAGGGGCGCTTCTGGCCACGGTATGTGGGACAAAAAGCGCAAAAAAAATCGACGTTGGCACATGCGAAAGGTATACAGGTGCTGTTGGGCTAATGTCAGGCGTTCGGTCATATAGTACCCCGCTTGCATGATAATGGATGTCAGGCAACCACGCAATCGGTAAGATTATAGTCGCCAAAGTGAGAGAGATGAACGTCGGTTGACTGTGACGGACAGGTCTTAGAGAATCGATGTGGTGAGTAGATTTGCAAGCCGGTCATTGGTTTTATTAATGGGCTTTCTATTCCTGGTAGCTTCGTTTGCCTGTAGGCCGGAAGGAAATCCTGCCGTTACGATGACAACGCCGGCTCCGGTCTCGTCGCTCTCTATAGACCCGACATCGGAGCCGGATGTGCCATCGCCAACTATGGAGGCCGTGGATTTATCATCCCCTCAACCGCCGGCTTCTCCTACTCCGTTGGCCAGCGCGACACCAACGGCCACGATTGAACCGGCGCCGATCATCCAGCCAACACCGCTGGATGCCCAGGGTCTGCCTTGCCCCGACTTAAATCCGACGAAGCCTGATTATGCTCGTTATATTTTATCAGTCGAGCCTTGGCCTACGCCGGATCTCGAGCTTCCTACACCCGCCTTTTCTTTAGCCGATCCATTACCTGGCGCGATCCGCAATGCCGGCTATCCGTATGGATCCGACGGCAATGATCGTTATCTGCTCCACAACGGACTGGATATGGCTCACGAGGATAAAGCCTTTGCAGTTGCGGCCGCCGACGGCACCGTGATTGTCGCTCGCGACGACCTCGATGAGATGTTTGGTTGGCGATGTGACTGGTACGGCCGTCTGGTCATCCTGAAACTGGATGAAACCTCTAATGATCAACCGGTATATTTGCTATACGGTCATGTCAGCGATATTCAGGTCGAGGAAGGGCAACGCGTGGCATCAGGCGATCCGATTGCCCGGCAAGAAACGGCCGGGGCAGCGGTCGTCGCCCATCTTCATTTCGAAGTGCGCCGCGGCGAAAACACGTTCGGTTCGACGCAAAACCCGTTATTGTGGGTAGAACCGGAACCCGGCCATGGAATTATCGCCGGACGAGTCGTCGATCCCGATGGGCGCGCCTGGCAAGGTGTAATAGTGACCCTGATCGACCGGCGCGGTGTGGCGCCATTTGTCAATACTTGGTCTTACCTTGACGACCCCGACCATCTGATACGGCCTGACCCGTCACTGGCCGAAAATTTCGTTTTCGAGCCAGTTGAAGCCGGCACTTATGATGTCTTCACTCAGATTCAGGGAATCGATTACCGGCAAACCGTCGAAGTCGCCGACGGCCGGCTGGCCATCTTAGATATCGTGACCGAGCCATATCGCATGCCAACACCCACACCCTGATCACGCGCGTTCGGGAATATTGTCAAAACGACGTGTCTCTTCAATGCCCAGAACGAAATCAGCCCCAAAAGCACCCGCCGGGGACACTGCGCCGGCGGGATTATCGGACAGCATCCGCTCAACCAGTTGTATTCCGGCCAACGCGGTAAAACGGTAGACCTCGCCAGTTTCCAGCCAGGCTTCCGCCGATTGTCCGGCGCCATTTAGCGCTCGCGCGTACAGGTAAGTGCGTGCGGTACGTTGCGCCTCCTCGTCCGGCCCGCTAAACGCCCAGTCTGCTAAACGATTGGCTACCCGCCGGGCAGGCGAAGTTGCTAGAACCCGGGTTAACAAGCTGCTCGTCCACCGCATTCCGGGCACGCGTGGCAAGGCAATGTAACAAGTAATGTTAGGGATGCCGGTCGTGTGCGCGGCGGCCACTAGATCGCCCCACGGGAAAGGAGAGACGTGATGCTCGCGGCCGTCGCTGAATCGTACCTTGCGGCTGCCCTTGCCCAGTGGTTGGGACACCAAGCGATTATTACGTCGCACCACGCTGCCGCCAGGGGCCTTGTCCAGATTTGCCAATGCTGATTTGACTGTGCCGCTGGTGAGATCGGCCATGCCGTAAAAGGCCGTTTCCAAGTGGGTCGCATCTGGCATCTGGTCGGCCACATAACGGGCCAGGCAATCGGTGGGCACAATATCAAAACCCCCGCCGGACATCAAGGCCACGCCCCGCGTCCGCGCTTCGGCATCGTGGCTAAAGGTGTTTTCAAAAACATTGATTTCGCCCGTGATGTCGATATAGTGCGCGCCACCGGCCAGGCAGGCGCGGATCATGGATTCGCTGGTGTGGATAAACGGACCGGCGGCGTGAAAAACGAGGTCAAAACGCTCGACTGCCTGGTGCAACCGTGGCGCGTAGTCCAGATCGAGGGCCAGCCAATCGAGATCATATTGTGCCCCTAATTCATCCAGCCGGGCAGCGTCGCGCCCCGCCAGGACCGGACGGTGGCCACGACGAACTGCCTCAGCCACGAGCAAACGGCCGGTAAATCCGTATGCACCATAGAGCAGCCATGGAGAATTATTCTTTTTAGTCATATAATCTATGGTAACACAACCTCAGTCTATGGTAACAAACTCTCTCTGTGGCCGCTTATCAGCGAAAATAACCCAAGCGCGACAAGGGCATAATTGCCCCTTAATCTTACGGTATGTCCTCAATGATGAGTCGTTTTAAAGGCCTCGGCCTGACCCGGATTGCTCTAGCTGTCATTGCTGTCTGCCTCATTCTTCTGGCTTGGTGGGGTATCCTGAACACCCAGTGCGGGCTTACCATCCGATCCCTAATGGGGGAGGGGGATGTGCCGCTGCTCTACATGGTCCCTGACAATGCCGGGAACGTGCCGGGGGTTCTAATCGCCCACGGGTTTGCCGGCTCCAAACAATTGATGTATGGCTATGGTACGGTGCTGGCCCGTGCTGGATATGGCGTCATGTTGCTCGACTTCGACGGCCACGGCGCTGCCAGTGGTCGTCTGGACAGACAAGGGGATGGGTTGCGGCGCAATCTGAATTCGGCCTACACAAGCCTTCTCGCCCAGCCCGAAATCGACCCGAATCGCATTGCATTGCTTGGCCACTCAATGGGCAGCGGCGCGGTCATGCAGGCGGCCGTTGACCAAGCGGATCGCTACCGGGCCGTTATCGCCGTCTCGCCGACTGGTGCAGAGGTATCGCCTCAATTACCCCGCAACTTCCTGCTACAAGCCGGAGCCTTGGAGCCGCGGTTCGCCGCCAATGCGCGTGAATTACTGGCCGCGGCCGGGGGCGAGAACGCCGATCTGACCGGCGGCCTGGCCCGCAAATTGGTCATCGTGCCCAATGTAGAGCACATCACCATCCTCTTCAGCCGCGAGAGTCACCAGTCGGTGCTCGATTGGTTCAACGAGACATTTGGTTTGCCCTTGGCTCCAGCCGCACCTGACCGCCGAATGCTCTGGTATGGCCTGCACCTGGCTGGCTGGTTGATATTGATAATGGCGGTGAATCCGCTCTTTCCCAAGACCGCGCCCTTGCCGCCCAGTGCGCGGCGCTCACCCTGGTATTGGCTGGGACTGCTCCTGGGGGGATTAGCGGCTGTTGGGTCTGTTGCCTTGCTCGGACGGATGTTAGATGTTGGTAGCCTGGGCGGATTGCTGGTCGGCGGCGCGTTGGGCGTTTGGTTTCTGGTTATGGGGCTGATATGGTTGCTCGGCGGATTCCGGCCGCCGCGCCCCAACGGCGGCGATCTGTTCTGGGGACTGGTGTTGTTTTTGATTTTGACGCTGGCGTTTGGGGTAATGGCGCAACTGGTCTGGCTGCCCTGGTGGCTGAACGGGGTTCGATTGGCCCGCTGGCCTTTATTGGCCGCGGCGGCGCTACCCTGGTTGTTAGCCGCCGGATTGGCGCAACACAACACGACTGTTGGACGGCGCGCCGGGTGGTGGTTGCTGCAGACATGCGTCATCATAGCCGGGTTAGGCCTGACCGTGGCCTTCAGCCCGGGCCTGTTTTTCGTTGTTCTCCTGTTGCCGGTCATACCCATCATCCTCGCCATTATGACAATTTTCGGAGCGGCTATCGACCGTCCATGGAGCTTCGCGGTCGGCAATACCTTATTTTTTGGATGGTTATTGGTCGCCGTCTTCCCTCTGTCATGATAGGATCGGTTTATGCGTTTCGTCGATAACAAGGGGGTCACCGATCCCCGGCTTAATCTGGCCTTTGAAGAGTACTTGCTGCGCCACGTTCAGCACGAGGAACCGCTGCTGCTTTTCTACATCAACGAGCCCTCGGTCATCATCGGCCGCAATCAAAATACACTTGAAGAGATCGACCCCGACTATGTGGCCGCCAAACGCATCCACGTCGTGCGCCGGCTATCAGGCGGTGGCGCGGTCTATCACGATCTGGGTAATCTGAATTTCAGCTTCGTTACCAACGGCAAGGATGACCTCCACAACTTCGCTAAATTCATTGAACCCGTGGCCCGGGTGTTGCGCTCGTTGGGCGTGCCGGCCGAATTGAGCGGCCGTAGCGACATCTTCGCCGACGGACGCAAGATATCCGGCAATGCCCAGTACGCTACCTCTCAGCGCATGTTCAGCCACGGCACGATTCTGTTTGACACGAATCTGGAAGAGATGCTGCGGTCGATCAATCCTCGCCGGGCACAGATCGAATCGAAGGCGATTCAGTCAATACGAAATGCCGTGGCCAATATTAGCGAATGGTTGCCGCCGGAGATGACCATCGATGATTTAAAGGAAGCCTTACTGCGGGGAATATTCGATGGACCGGTCGACATTTATCAACTGACCGGGACCGACTGGCTCAAGATCGAGGATATCGCCGAGACACGTTATAATTTATGGAGTTGGAATGTTGGGCGCTCGCCGCGGTTCAACCTACAGAAGAGCGCTCGGTTCCCCATCGGCAAGGTCGACGCGCGAATCGATGTGGCGGAAGGATTTATTCGCGGCATCCGATTTTTCGGGGATTTTATCGGCCGGCGCGATGTGGCTGGCTTGGAAGCCCATTTGGTCGGCGTTGTTTATGAACGCGAACCGCTACGACAAGCGCTGGGCGAGATCGATTTGAACGATTTTTTCGGCGAAATGGACGTCGAGACATTCATCGATTGGTTGTATTAGCCTTGTTCTCGGCGGCCTGAGTCAAGATTGACTGGATTGTGTAACGCAGCCATGATTGGCTGCGTCTTCTCAGTCAGGGTTGGCTGAGCTGCAAATGGTTAGGAGAGGAACATGAAAATCGGCTGGTCACAACTGGTCGGTATCCTGGCGGTGGGATTGCTTTTGGTCGGCGCCGGGTATGGGCTGGCCACGATCAGCCGGGCCCGGCAACCCGTGGCAATCGAGATCATTCCCCCACAGCCGACGGCCATCAGCCTGCCCACGGCCGAACCCCTGCCAACTCCCACCGACACGCCGGTGCGTGTCTACGTCAGCGGAGCGGTTCTTGACCCGGCCGTCTATACCCTGATGCCGGGTAGCATCATCGACGATGCCGTTCGTGCCGCGGGTGGGTTTGCCCCCGGCGCCGACCGCATTGCTGTCAACCTGGCCCAGGGTGTGGTCGACGGGATGCAGATCTATGTGCCGGTACTGGGCGAAGCCGACCCACCACCCGTCATCAATGCCCCGACAGTCACCGTTCCCGACATAGATCGATTAGGAGGCATCACGGTACAGGGTTTGATCAACATCAACACAGCTTCGCAACGTGACCTGGAATTACTGCCCGGCATCGGTCCTGCCATGGCCGAGAGGATCATCGCCCACCGCGAGGCCAATGGCCCGTTCGCGACGGTTGAGGCGATCATGGATGTGTCGGGCATTGGCGATGCCAAATTTGAGGCGATAAGGGATTTGATCACGGTGGAGCCGTGAGGGGCAGCGGGCATAATTATAACCAACGACAACGCCCTCCTGTTCTCGATCATCGCCGCCATGCTGCCGGTGTTGTTTTACGTCTGGCTGATTTATTGGGTTGACCATTACGAAAAAGAACCCTGGTGGCTGCTGGCGGCGGCGTTCGTATGGGGTGCCGTGCCTGCCGCGCTGCTGGCAGTTGTCTCGAACTTTCTTTTCAGCGCGCCGTTTTATCTCCTGCTGGATACCAACGCGGCCGACTTGTTTTCCAGCAGCCTCGTCGCCCCGATGGTAGAAGAGATTGCCAAAGGGTTGATTCTGCTCGTCATCCTCTTCTTATGGCGGCACGAACTGGATAGCCCCCTGGACGGTATCATCTACGGCGCGATGGTCGGTATGGGTTTCGCCAT
>JAWOHK010000129.1:0-2740 GCA_046485205.1 Chloroflexota bacterium
GCCACATCGCCAAGCAGGACATCGTTATCACGACGGCCTTGATCCCGGGCCGCGCCGCGCCGCGCCTGATCACCGACGCGCAGATTGCGACGATGAAGCCCGTGCTGACTGGCTCGGGAGCCAACAGTTTCCAGAGCCGGGTGATTGCCGCTCGCCAACAGGAGGATCACGCACGTCCCTTAGTCTTGACTGTTGAGGTGCGTGCCCGTCGATTGACGCCCGGCCGTGAAGGAACCTGGCAATGGATCTACCACGACATATCGAGCCGGGTCGAGTTGGAGTCAATGCGTCAGGATTTGATCGCCATGCTCATCCATGACCTGCAAAGCCCGTTGGGCAACGTCATCTCCACACTTGAGTTGCTTCGTTTTCAGCTCGAATCTACCCAGGAACAGGATATGCTACTGCTGCTTCTCGATATCGCTTCCCGAAGCAGCGCCCACCTTCAGCGACTTATCTCATCGCTCCTGGACATAAGTCGATTGGAAGCGGGCCAGCCCATCGGCAAGCAAAGTGCCGTCAGCATCCACAGTTTGGTTGATGATGCGTACGAGATTGAGGGACCGAACTTCGCCCGACGCGGAATTATCCTGGAGCGCGTCATCGCTGAGAACCTGCCACCGGTTTACGTAGAGGAAAGTATGGTGAGCCGGGTACTACTCAATCTGTTTGATAACGCGCTGAAGTACAGTCAGGAAGGACAGGAGATACTGCTGGAAAGTTATGTGGTCGATGAAATGGTCCAAATTTCGGTGAGCGATCAAGGTGACGGCATTCCCCACGACTCGCGCGAGGTTATTTTTGAGAAATTCCAGCGCATCAAGAATAACAACTCCTCCCAGGGATTAGGATTAGGATTGGCATTTTGCCGGATGGCCGTCGAAGCGCATGGTGGCCGGATCTGGGTTGACGATTCCCCCGGCGGCGGCGCGCGGTTTAACCTGACTCTCCCAATCGCCAGTGAGGATATCCAGCCGGTTGATGATGGGGCTGAGGTTCATTCATGAACCACCCCGCCTATTACAACGACGCATATACCACTCATTTTGAGAGTACTATCCTGGAGTTCACCGAATACGACGGCCGGCCGGCTGTCGTTCTTGAACAAACCTATTTTTATCCAACATCCGGCGGCCAACCCCATGATACCGGCCGGCTGATCCAGACCGGTATCACCATGAACGTCTTGGAGATCGTCGAGCGCAAGATCGACAACGCCATTCTCCACATTGTGGACATACCTCCGGGATCGGGCACAGTTCGGGGAGAAATCGATTGGCCACGGCGTTTTGATCATATGCAACACCACACCGGCCAACACATCCTTTCTCAAGCCTTCATTCGAGTGGCTGCGGCCGAAACGGTTGGCTTCCATTTGAGCGAGCAAAGGGTAACCATCGACCTGGAACACAGCAATCTTACCGACGACCAGCTGCAGGCCGCCGAGCAGTTAGCGAATGAGATTGTCTGGGAAAACCGCTCGGTTCACATTCGGGAAGTAAGGTCGGAAGAAGCCGGAAATTTGCCATTACGCAAAATCCCTCCCGCTCGCGATGGGCACTTGCGATTGATTAATGTTGACAATTTCGATCTGACTGCCTGTGGCGGAACCCATGTAGACCGAACTGGCGCAGTTGGATTGATCAAGATCGTGAAAACGGAACATCGCGGCACTATCACCCGGATTGAATTTTGTTGCGGCCGGCGGGCGATTGAAGATTACCGGCTGAAGCATGAAGTGATCAATGACTTGAGCAGCTACTTGACAACGGGGTATTCGGAGTTAGTTCCTTCTGTTCTCCGTCTTCGGGACGAAGCCAAACAATTGAGGCAAGAACTCAAGCGGCAGCAAAAAGCATTGCTCGAGTTGGAAGCGCAACAACTGGTTGAAAAGTCCGAATCGCTGGGATCTTTGAAATTAGTCAAGTCTGTATTTCCAGAACGGGGAGTGGATGAAGTGCGACTGTTGGGAAACAGCCTGGCAAGCCAGATCGGTGTGATTGCCCTGCTCGGCATTTATGGAAACGAATCCAAACTCATTTTCTGTCGGTCGGCCGATGCACCAGGGGTAATGGGCGATATCATTCATCCGGCGCTGGAACGGCTAGGAAGTGCCCGTGGCGGTGGCGGGCCTGCTTTTGCCCAGGGTGGCGGACCACCGGCCGACATGGAAACCGTCACTGAAGCGATCGCTTTAGCCGAACAACGTTTGCGAGAAGTATTGAACGGGATAGAATGAATCGTAAGCCAAGATGCGAGCTTACTTAAAGGCGCTTTATGCCCATCCGTTGAAGCCAATCTACGGAGATCTCGACCCGTAGAAATGGCTCCGTACGTGGCCATCAGGGAAGTAACAGGGAAAAGAGGAAATGCCGGGTAGAGATAGCAATGCCGTGCAGGCTCTGCAGGTTGTACCATTCTTCACCAATGTTCAAGATGAACACACTATCGAGTTAGCCAACCGGCTGGTTCCACGACGCTTCGGCGCGGGTCAAGTGATCTTTCACCTCGGCGATCCGGGTGGGTTATTGTATATCATTAGCCGCGGAAAAATAAAAATCAGCCATACGACTTCCGAAGGGCAGGATATCGTGCTGGCTATCCTTGGCCCGGGTGATTTTTTTGGCGAACTGGCGTTGTTGGATGATTCGCCGCGTTCAGCCACCGCAATTGCCCTAGAACCGGCCGAGACCTGGACATTGCATCGGGATGAATTCCTGGATTATTTGACCGAAGAACC
>JAWOHK010000168.1:0-8255 GCA_046485205.1 Chloroflexota bacterium
GACTGCGGTGGCGACGAGCAGCAACACGACGCCGAAAACGCCTACTTTACCGGTGGCGTGCAGGCGGGCATATACATCAGGCAGGCGAATCATGCCCAAAACACCCAGGAAGGAAAAAGCGGTGCCGATTATCACGGCGATCAGGGCGATAATTTGAAAAACGGTTTCCATGGTCAGACCTTTCTAAAATAACTGCTCATCGGCCAGGTACTTGGCCAGGGCAATTGTGGTGACGAACCCCAACGCCGCCAGGGCGATGGCGATGTTGAGGTAGATGCTATCCCGGTTGAGCAGCCCCAGAATAACGAGGATCGCCATGAGCAGGGTGGCCATCAACTCGACACCGATCAGCCGATCGACGATCGTTTTGCCCCGCCAGATGCGCCAGACTACGACAACGATCAAAACGGTATGCAGCACCAATGAGGTATTAAAAGTGATAGTCAGCAAATCGTTCATCTTTATTCACCTCCGGCGCATCAATTGAAGATCTGGTCCAGCAATTTAAGGCGCATCTCCTGGGCCTCACGCATATACTCCGGCGCGCGAACCGCGTCCAGAACATGGGTGTACATATTGTAGTTCTCATCCATTTCGACCGTCATCTCACCCGGCGTGAGGGTGATGGCATGGGCGCTCAGGGCTGCGCCTAACTCCGATACACAATTGGACGGGATATTGATAATCCCCGGATTGATAGGCATCTGTCGTGACAGAAGGATCTGGGCCAGTTGGACGCCGCTGAGAATCAGGTCCCAGATCAGGGTACCGATATATTTAAAGGTGGCAACGATCGAGGTGGGGTAGTGGCTGGGGCTCATGGTCCTCAGCGGCGGCCTTACGAGGGCAGCAACCAACAAGGCCACGACGATACCCACAACGATATTCGCGATAGATAGATTAGAGGTGATCATCAGATAGATCACGGTTAACAGGACTCCGGTCCTAACATAGTACATGATATTCTTATCCTCCCGAGGCAAGTTCGATCGCCTCGATATAGAGCGATGGGTCGGCCAGCCACTCGGTAATCTGGCCGGCAAACGAAACCAACGGCTCGGCCCAGATGCCGAAAGCCAGCACCAGGGCGATCAGGATGGCCGGGGCCAAAATGCGATCGCCGGTTGATTTGGCTTTGCCGCCTTCTTCCGGGATCACCCACCAGATGCGTTGGAAGGCGCGCATCGTATAGATTAACGTGAGGATACTGGCCAGGCCGATCACCGCCAGGGTCAGGTAGTGCTCGCTCTGAATGCCGCTGCTGAAGAGGAGCGTCTTGCTAATGAAGCCGTTGGTAGGCGGGATGCCGGCCAGACTCAGGCTGCCCAGGAAGAACAACACTCCTCCAACCGGCAGGTTTTTTCCGACACCGGTGATGACTTCAAACGCGGCCGACTTGACCGCGCCCCGGCTGGCGACGTACCCGGCCAGCATCAGCATAGCCGACTTGACGAGGCTGTGGTTGAAGGCGAACACGATGGCGGCGGTGATGGATAGCGTGGTCCCCCATCCGATGCCGACCAGAATGAAGCCGAGCTGGGCCAGGGTTGAATAGGCCAGCATTCGTTTGGCGTCGTAGGTGGCGATGGCCGATAGTCCCCCGTAGATAATGCCGACGATACCCATCACGATGAGAATCGTGCGAATGAGCGGGGCTTGGTCCAGAAACAGCAGCGTGGTCATGCGCAGGAAACCATAGATGCCCAGCTTGACTACGATGGATGACAGCATCGCGCTGACGGCCGTCGGCGCGGCGGCATGAAAATCTGGTTGCCAGAAATGGAATGGGATGACCGCGCTTTTGATCATGAACGTCGCCAGTAGAAAACCCACTGCCGGCAGTAGCAGCAAACCGTCCGGCCGGGAGGATATTTGCAGGCTCAAATCGGCCATGTTGAGCGTACCATAGGAAACATACAGAGAGCCGACGGACAATAGCATGAAGGTAGCGGCCATCAGGCTGATGTAGAAATATTTATACGCCGCTTCGGTTCCATAGCGATTATCAGAGGAAGCGGTAAGGGCCGCGCCGGAAATGACCAGCAATTCCGCGAACACGAACATGTTAAACAGGTCACCGGTAAGAAAAGCGCCGGTGAGGCCGACCGCCAGCGTCAGGAAGAGCGTGTAGTAAAACGGGTAGGTGACAACCGAGTCCTTGCTGCCGATAGAGTAAAGGACACCCGTGGCGATGACGATCTGGGTCATGACGACAAACAGGGCGGAGAGCGGATCGGCGATCAGCACAATGCCGAAAGGCGCCACCCAGCCGCCGGATTGATAAACGACAGCTTCGCCGGTGCTCTGCACGACCCAGAGCAGCCACACACTGACAGCCAGACTCACCAGAACCGTGCCCAACGACCAGGCTCCCTGAACTTTGGGCCGGCCAAAAAAGATCAGCGCCACCATGGCCCCGGTCAAAGGGATGATGATCGGCAGCAAAGCCAGGTAACTACTCGAAAAAGGTAGGTTCATCATTAATTACCGGTCACAATGTTCTTTCATGGGCCTCAGTGCTTCAATCCGTTGATCTCTTCGGTATCACTGGTTCCATAGCGAGCCGAGATAATGTACAACATCGACAGGACAAAGGCCGTGCCCCCCATGCTGATGACAATGGCCGTCAGGATGAGCGCCTGAGGCAAGGCATCGCTGCGAGTACCGGCCACCGTGGTATAGGCGGGTACCATCCCGCTATAGGCGCCGGCGCTCAACAAAAACAGGTTGACGGCGTTGGCCATAATGACCAGGCCGATCAACGAGCGGATGATGCTGCGGCTCAGTATCTGAAAGAGACCGATAGCAAATAGTGCTCCGATGGTCAGGGCGGTAAGAAATGCTGTCATCTCGCTTCCTCCGTGGTTAACCTTCTTGCAAAGCGTCGGCCGGATCGCCAGGGTTGCCGAACGCATCCAGTAGTAGGGCTACGCTGCCCAGTACGGCCAGGCAGATGGATACTTCAAATAAAAACGAACTGCTGATGTAAAAACCTTCCGGCAGCGGCAATCCGATCATCCGGCCGTAATTGACATTGCCCATGACATTGCCGGTCAGAAACGCGGAAACAATTCCTGTTCCGATGGCCAGCAGGACGCCGATACTGATGAGGGGCACGCCGCGCACCCAAGGGAGACGGCGGCGAGTTTCCTCGTAGCCGTAGACAAAATACCAAAGGCTGACAGCCAGACTGATGATCACTCCGGCTGTGAAACCGTCGCCGGGTTGGTCGTGGCCGTACATCATCTGGACAACGGCCAGGATCAAGGCCACCGGAAACACAGTCGCCGCGCCGACCCGGATGAACGGCGAGGTTTGGCGCCCGCCAATCCCGAACGTCGAGAATCGCATGCCGATCGGAACGGGATGTCCCTCGACCGGCTTGCCCGTATCACCAAATTTTCGCGTGGCATAACGGAGCAACATGTAAGCAGCGAGCCCAGCGACGGCGAACACGGAAATTTCGATCAGCGTATCCAGTTGCCGGTAATCAACGATGATGGCTCCGACAATGTCCGTCGCTCCAGTCTCTACTTTGGCATTGTTCTCATAATAGGGTGTCACGGCGCTTAGTCGCGGACGCGAGCTCAAGGCTACAAAGGAGATAGAAGCGACAATAGCGCCGGCCACGATCGCGACGACCAGATCCCGGCTCAGGCTGAACTGGTTATCGCGGCCGCGTAGTTCATTGTCGACCATCAATTGAGCGCTTTCCCGCTGCAGGCGCGGGATGCGAGTCAGGGCAATGACCAGGATCACCGTGGCCAGCAGATCAACGACGATCTGCACCATCGCGACATCAGGTGCCGGTTCCAGGATGAAAAGAATGGCGACGCCCAGGCCAGTGGCCATCATCGCCAACACGGCGGCGATGTCACGCCGCAGCCAGACGGTAAATATCGCCGCGCCTACCGCAATCAGCAAGGCGATCAACCTCAACAAGCCGTCCGTGCCGGTCAAGGTCACTTGCGGTGTAGACGCCATACTTAGGTCGGGGAGCAGGGTGCGATTGGCAAAGATGATCACCAGTGCCGACATGGAGGCGATGATGATCGTCAGGTAGACGCGCAGGCTACCCGATTGCAGACGGGTAGAATAAACGCCCGAGCGATCGATCCCGCTCAACACGCCATTGTAAACGGCGTTGAAACTGAGCTCGGGCAGCAAATTTTCCATGCGAGCGCGAATGGGAGCGCGGAAATAAAAGATGACCGACCCCAGGGTTACGGCCACAGCGGAGAGCAGGAGCGGTACATTAATGCCGTGCCACAAAGCCAGCGAGACCTTGACCGGCTGCCCGTAGGCGGCCGAGGCGGCCCCGGCCAGGAAGACCTCTTCCTCGCCTACGCCGGGCCACAGGCTGAATATAACCGAGATCAAGGCCGGGATGGCCGGCATCATCCACATGGCTGTTGGGGCTTCGTGGCCGTGGATCTCCGGGTCCTTAGGCCGGCCCAGGAAGGTTTCCCGGATAAATAATCCCGCCTGGGCCAGGATTAACGCCCCGGCCACGACGCTGGCCCAGGGCAGCAACGCGCCGATGACCGGCGGCAACGTGGGGTGAATGGCGGCCGCCAGCAGCGTCTCCTTGGCCAGGAACCCGAATAGCGGTGGCAACCCGGCCATCGACAACGCCGCCACCGTTCCCACAGCAAATGTGTAGGGCATGACCCGGAACAGGCCACCCAACCGCCGCATGTCGCGCGTGCCGGTCTCGTGATCGACAATACCGGCAATGAGGAACAGCGCGCTTTTGTAGAGGGCATGGGCGACAATGCCGATGACCAGCGCCTTGTAGGCATCGGCGTTGTTCTGGCCAATCAATATCATCAATACACCCAGCTGGCTGACGGTCGAATAGGCCAGCAAGGCTTTCAGATCATTTTGCTTCAAGCCCAAATAGCCTCCGGCCAGCATGGTCGTCAATCCGGCCAGAGTCAGCAACCAGAACCACGATTCCGTGCCGCCGAGGGCCGGGTTCATGCGGGCCATCAGGTAGATACCCGCCTTGACCATCGTGGCCGAGTGCAGGTAGGCGCTGGCCGGCGTGGGGGCGCTCATCGCTCCCGGCAACCAGATGTGGGCCGGGAATTGGGCGCTTTTGGTGAAAGCGCCGAAGGACACGAGGCCGAGCATCACCAGGTAGAGCGAACTATTGCGCAGGACGTCGCCGCTGCTCAGAATAGTGGCGAAGTCGGTGCTCCCGGCGACATAGCTGACAAACAGCAGCCCGGCCAGCAGGGCGATACCGCCGCCGCCGGTGATGAACAAGGCCCGGAACGCGCCCTGACGCGCGGCCTCGTCTTTGGTTTTGTAGGCGATTAGCAGGTAGGAAACCATGCTGGTTCCTTCCCAAAATATAAACAGCGTCAGTACGTCCCCGGCCAGCACCAAGCCCAACATCGAGGCCATAAAGAGCAGCAAATAGGCCTGGAAACGCCAGGCGCTCTGGTCGCCCTTGAAGTAATAGCCGCCGTAAACGATGACCAGCACCCCAATGAGGGTGATGATCAGCCCGAAGAGCACAGCCAGGCTGTCGATGTAAAGGCCCAGCGAGACATTCAGCGACGGGATCCACTCAATTTGCCACGAATAGATCTGGCCGTCATTGAGTCCCGGTACCATCAGGGCCAACAAGACAAAGGCCGCCAGCGGAAAGAAGGCCAGCACCCAGCTCAGCCGGGTGATGCTTAGGCGCGAATTCAGGAAGGGCAGCCCAAACAGCGCGGCGATGATCGCCCCCAGGACGACTAGAATCAAAGGCAGGAGGGTAGATGCGTTATCGAGAAACGTCATAAGCGGAAATTAGATGACAATGTCGGCCACTGACTCTACCACTTGGGTGGCCTGATAGGGAAAACGGTCGGCATTCTCGCGCCGGGTGACGCCGGTTAGCACCAGGATGGTCTCCATGCCGCTCTCGACACCGCCCTTGATGTCGGTGACCATGGTGTCACCAACCATGATGGTGTCCTCGGAATGGACATCGAGAAAATTCAGGGCCGTCCGCATCATCAGGGGGTTGGGCTTGCCGATGAAGTAGGGGCTGACGCCGCTGGCTTTTTCGATGAAGGCCGCCAAGGCCCCGCAGGCCGGGACCGTTCCCCCCTCGCCCGGCCCGCTGGGGTCGGGGTTGGTCGCCAAAAAATGGGAACCGGACGCCACCAGCCGGATGGCCTTGGTGAGTTGCTCCAGGTCGAAGCTCCCTTCGCCCAACACCACATAGTCCGGCTCCAGATCGGTGATGACATAGCCGATGCCGTGAATGGCCGAAGTCAGGCCGCTTTCACCCAGGACGAAAGCCGTGCCTTCCGCCTTTTGCGATTTTAAAAAGAGCGCGGTGGCCATGGCCGAGGTGAAAATGCGTTCCTGCGGCACCCGGAGCCCGAGCGTGGCCAGGCGGTGGGCCAGGTCGGTGGGCGTGTAGCGTGGGTTGTTGGTCAAGACCAGAAACTCAATCTGATGCGCGATGAGCCGGTCGATGAACGCGGCCGCGCCAGGGATAAGCGTGCGGCCGCGGACCAGAACCCCGTCCATATCGATCAGATAATTCTTCAATTTTTCCATGATCATTCACAAACGGATTTTGAATCCCTTGGGGATTATAGCAGGTGTTCGCCCTAACCCAAGATAAGTACAGGCCAATTACCCTTCCTCCACCGGTGCAGGCCCGGCGACTGATCAACCTCGAGTAACCCGATTCAACGGATAGAGCGCAGCGTTTAAATATTTAAATCGTTATCGATTAACAGGTGCATTTGTCATTTTAAGGCATGACATTTGGCACTGGAGATGTTTAACTGTCTCCTTTACACTAAGGTAACCGGTTTGTGGCCTATCAGGAGGGCTATCATGTCTTTTTTCTCGAATTTCAGCGATAAACACAGGATTAAGGCCCTCGTGGGTTTGGTCACGCGGCATCATGTATGGCACGGGATATCAGCCGTGGCCGGCATGGGCGTGCTGGTGCTGTTGTTGACTGCCTCGTCGGCCCAGGCGGCCAACATCACCGTCGCCAACGGGGAGGTGGCGGTCGCAGCCAACGGCAAATGCTCGCTGATCGAGGCCATCAACAACGCCAACAACACCAACAACGGCCGCCCCCACGCCGACTGCGCCGCCGGCAACCCCAACGGCGCGGACACGATCAACCTGCCCAACAGCGGCAACTTCGTCCTGACCGCCCCGGCCGTCGTCGCCCAACGCATTGGGGCCATTGGCCTGCCGTGGATATCGAGCCAGGTGACGATCAACGGCAACGACTCGACCATCCGCCGCGGCGACCAGGCCCCGGAACTCCGGATCTTGGCCGTCGGCCGTAGGGGGGATCTGCGGCTCAACAACACCACCATCCGCGGGGGCTTGGTGGAGGTTCGCTGCGTCGACGACGTGGCTTATGGCGGCGGAGGGATATTTGCCGAGGGGAAACTGACTTTAAACGGCAGCACTATCATTAATAATGGGGTGTATATGACCGATGACAGCTCTTCTTGTTATGATACCCTTGGCGGCGGCATCTTCAATACCGGTCAGCTCACTATATCGAACTCTACCATTACCTCTAACCATATTAGTTCATTTCAGTTTCAGTGGGGTAATATGTTTGCAAAAGGAGGGGGAGTTTATAACGAAGGCCAGATGGCTATTACAGATAGTAGTATTCTAAATAATGAAACTCGTTCTGATTATGATGCAGCTGGAGGGGGCATTTACAACGAAGGCATAGTGACAATTAATAATGCCGTCATTTCGGATAATGTACTATATGCATATGACGGTGGCGATGGAGGAGGTATTTATAACAGTTTCCCTGGAGAAATAACGATTGAAGGAAGCGTTGTTTCTGGAAATAGCGCCGGCGGCAAATTCGGCTATGGAGGAGGGATTGTCAACGGCGGCACGTTGACAATAAATAGAACTCTCATCACTGATAATTCCCACAGTGGGGAATCGAGCGCTGGAGGGGGTATTGTCAATGGTGGCAATTTGAAAATCCATAAAAGCGACGTGACTAACAATACAAGCGACGGCGTTGATAGAGGATTCGGCGGAGGCATCGCAACAACGGCAGGAGAAGTCTATATTACTGAAACGACTATTTCAGGTAATGTGACTTCGGCATTTGATAAAGGTTATGTGTTTGGGGGAGATATTTATATCAGCCCTAGAGGATCTTTAACCATTAGTAATAGTACTGTAAACAATAACGAAGCTTTTAATAGTTATGATGATGATACTTTTAGCGGGGGAATAGC
>JAWOHK010000305.1:0-4822 GCA_046485205.1 Chloroflexota bacterium
ATATTCGATTGGCTGAGTCCCGGTGATTCAGCTGTGGAGTCTATTTAGTTCATGGCACGTCGAGAAGTCTTCCCCTTTACAGCGATTGTCGATCAGGAGCGCATGAAACGCGCTTTAATTTTGAATGCCGTCAGCCCGCGAATTGGGGGTGTTTTGATTCGCGGCGAGCGTGGGACTGCCAAATCCACTGCTGCTCGCGCTCTGGCCGCCCTTCTGCCTGATATCCCCGTTCTGGCTGGCAGCCGTTATAATTGCGATCCTGCCCGACCGGATGAATGGGCGGATGACAGCCGGTTGCGCTATGCAGACGGTAACCTGGATAGTGAAATTCGCCAGACACCATTTATTGACCTGCCGGTGAGCGCTACCGAAGATCGTGTCGTGGGAACACTGGATATCGAAAAAGCCATTAAGACCGGTGAAAAACACTTCGAGCCCGGAATTCTGGCGTCGGCAAACCGGGGCGTTCTCTATGTTGATGAAGTGAACCTTTTAGATGATCATGTCGTGGACCTGTTGCTCGACGCGGCCGCGATGGGAGTCAACATTGTTGAGCGTGAGGGAATCAGCTTTTCTCACCCGGCCAAATTTATCCTTGTCGGCACGATGAACCCGGAGGAAGGAGATTTGCGGCCGCAACTATTAGACCGTTTCGCATTTTCCGTCCAGATCGAAGGGCTTGAGGATCCACAAGATCGCGTGGCGATCATCGAGCGGCGCGTTGCTTTTGAAATCGATCCCGATGGCTTTCGACGGGATTGGGCTCACAAAGAACGCGAACTTTCGGAGCGCATTTCTTTGGCGAGAGACATGGTCAACGCGGTGCGCTATTCCCGCCGGGATCTACTTTCCATAGCCGGATTGGTATCTTCGCTCAATGTTGATGGACATAGGGCTGACCTCGTTATTTTGCGCGGCGCGCAAGCTCACGCCGCATTGCAGGGTAGAGAAAGGATTTCGGATGAGGATATTGTTCTGGCGGCCGAGCTGGCCTTGCCGCATCGTGTCCGGGGACGAATGTTCCAGGATACCGTTATGTCAGCTCAGGAACTGTCTGAACGCCTCTCTGAAGTTCAGGGTGAAGTTGGCGTCTCCGAAATGGCCGATCAAGAGGAAGAGCCGTCGGAGGCGGCCGCCACGGGAAAAAAAAAGCCTTAGGAGAGGACGAAGACTTCTCCGAAGGAGCCGATGTCGCCCAACAGGAAGCCGGACCGCAATCCCCGCCCTCAGCAGCCCAAGACGGGCAGTGGTGGGAAGGGGGGCAGAAGATCAGCACCGGGCAGGAATTCACTACCCGGCGTCTTGACACCCAACTTGATCGCCTGACTCGCAAGCAAGCGGGTCGCCGATCTGTTACCAAAACCGAACGCAAGCGAGGGCGTTACGTTCAATCTCGACTGCCCAAAGGCGATCGCGTCCGCGATCTGGCTTTTGATGCCACCTTCCGGGCGGCCGCACCCCATCAAATTCGTCGAGACCGGACCCGTTTGGCATTGGCTTTAGAAAAAGGCGATTTGCGGGAGAAGGTCAGGGTCCGGAGATCGGCGAATCTTATTCTTTTCGTCGTTGATGCCAGCTGGAGTATGGCCGTCGCCGAGCGTATGGAGGCTACGAAAGGGGCCATCATGTCCTTGCTGACCGACGCTTACCAGCGCCGTGACCGCGTAGGTCTGATCGTCTTTAATAAAAATGATGCCAACCTGGTTTTACCACCGACCAACTCCGTCCAATTAGCCCGGCAAGCGCTGTTGGACATCGCCGTCGGTGGTAAGACACCGTTGTCGGCCGGTCTTTATCTGGCATATCAAGTATTCCGACAGGAAGCATACAGTCACCCGGACGTATTACCGCTCATGATCTTGCTGACGGATGGGGCGGGAAATGTCAGCATGACTGATATGCCTCCGCAAGAAGAAACACATCGGATAGCCGAGTTCATTGCCGAGACGGATGTCCGCTCGGTTGTTGTTAATATGGAGCATGCGGCTTTCGACCAGGGGCTGGCCCGAGCGTTGGCGGAACGGCTCGCGGCTCCTTGCCATACGCTGGAAGATCTGCGGGCTGATACACTCTATCGAACGGTATTGGAACAACTCGAATAGGACATGACGAACAAATGCAAAACCGCCCGATTGATTCAATCGGGCGGTTTTATGTTTGGAATCTTACCGGCAGCGGATGCTACCGATTAAAATTCATAGGCATGATAATGTGGACAAAGTCGGTGTCGCCGACGGGTTTTAATACCCCCGGCTCATTGGGGCTGGTTGTTTCCAGAGCAACCTGAGGTGTGTCGATGACGTTAAGCGCATCCGACATGAACTTGACATTAAAAGCTATTTCGATAGGCGTGCCTTCTACATTGGCATCGATTTGGGCGACGTTATCCCCCGTTTCTTTGCTGGTGGCGGCAATGACGGCATACGCGGGCGAAAGTCCATCGCCCGGTTCAACCGCTACGCGAGCCGTGTTGCTAGATTCACGGGCAAAGATATCTGCCGTGCGACAGGCTTTGCTAAACTCGGCGGTGTTCAATACCGTTCGGGTACTATGCACTTTCGGAATAATCGGCCCGTAGTCCGGGAACTTCCCATCGATCAGCTGTGAAATCAGCAGCACATTGTCCAGATCAAAAATGATCTGATTGCGACCGGCCGGCATTGAGATATAAACGGCCTCCAAATCATCATGAATAATCCGGGCGACTTCATTGAGGGCGCGAGCCGGGATAATAATCGTGAATGGTTTCTCGACAAATCCGGCGATTTGGGCTGAACGAACGGAGAGCCGAAACCCATCGGTCGCAGCCATCATCAGGCGATTTTCTTCGAAACTGGTGGAGACTCCAGTTAACGATGGCCGGGAATCATCGGTCGCTGCCGAAAACGCAACCTGAGAGATCACTTGTTTCAAGACGGCTGGATCCATCCGGATGCGATTCGTATCGTCCGGGTTGGGCACAACCGGAAATTCCTCCATACTGATTCCCTTGACGTTGGCCTGAATGCGCCCGCAGGATACATGCAGGGTTTCTGTCGTTTCATTGTGACTCAACTCGACCTTTTCCTGAGGGAGGGTATTGATGAGCTCGCTGAATGTGCGCGCCGGAACGGTTGTCGAACCCGATTCCTCGACGGTTGCGCCGATCCAACAGGTAATGACAATTTCAAGATTGGTCGCCGATAGTTTCAATCGCCCATTGTCCACTGCTAGGAGCACATTGCCCAATACCGGAAGTGTGGAACGTGGGCTGACGGCACGGCCGACAATGCTCAATCCTTTGGACAGGTTTTCCTGCAAGCACGTCACTTTCATAATCGCACTCTCCAATTAATTGTTGTACTATCCCGCATGCTTCCCCCAGTATACCGTGTATAGCGATAGAATGCAATTAACCCGCGACTTTTTGGGTGGTCTGACGAATGTGGAATAGCACTATAGCCAGCGCTACATGGACGTTTAGAGAGAGCCCCTTGCCATACATGGGTATGAATACGGCCGCATCGCATAAGGCCAAAGTCGCTTTGGTAATGCCATGGTCCTCATGACCAACCACCAGGCAGGTTTTTTCCGAGTATGGGTAGGCATGGTAAGGAACAGCGTCAACCGTGAGTTCCACAGCCACCACCCGATAACCCTTCTCTTTTACATTTTTTATCGCTACCAGTGGATCGGAATCATAATGCCAGGGCAGACGCAGACTTTTATAACGGGCGACCTTGTTAATAGTCGCGTTCGGTGGTGTGGGGGTTATGCCGGTCAGAATCAGCTCACTCACGCCGGCGCCATCGGCTAGACGAAATATCGAGCCGACATTAGCCGGGTACTCAACACTTTGGAGCAATACTAACAGATCGTGCGCCACCGGGTTGGCCCGACGATAATCCCGTAAAAACCGCTTTAAATCTGTGCCTATCAGCGGTCGCATTAAAGGTTCAACCTTCTGCTGAGGCACGGGTCCTGACTTCGGCGGCCAATTGTTTCAGCGCCTCAACTTCGATATAGAGATTTTGAATGATCAATACCGGATCGGGGATCAGACCTGCGTCGGTAATCACTCCGACCATGATTCCGCCATTGTAACTGAGCATGCTGACCCCCATACCAAGGCCGCCGGATTGAGGAACCCAAGCCATAATTTCCCGCAAGGGGCTTCCGGCCAGGTAAAGTTGCAATTGGGGGCCGGGCACATTGGTCATCACCGCACTTGACTTACTGCCGAAGAAGTCCAGGAAAAATCCTTCCAAATCGGCCGGCGTCATGCCCAGGGCATTGAGCACTCCGTAGGCGACCACTGCTTCCGGCGAATTTTTTAATTCATTCATGTAGCGGCGAGTTTCAATGAATCGCTCGTGTATATCGGTCGCGCCGACAGGAATTGTATGAAAAACCAATCCAAACCGGTTGCCGAGTTCAAGCGGCGCATCTAGAGGCCGGAGGTTTACTGGAACCAAAGCCCGAATGGTAAGACCTTCTACCGACTGGTTTTTATCTTGCAAGTACCGCCGCAAGGCACCGGTCACGCCCGTCATCATGGTATCATTGATCGTTCCGCCCAGCGTTTTTCCGATAGTTTTAATGTCCGATAAAAGAAAATAATCAGACCATGCTGTTCTTTTGATGATACCCAAATCGCCCTTGAAGATAGTTTGCGGATCGGGAGAGCGCAAGGTCATCTTGGCTAATGTGGTTGCGCTTGCCGTGCCGATTTTGGCCGCGTCTATGAGCCGCGACGGATTTCGAAGTGTTTCCAGGCTTTGATGAAACGCGATCTCGGCGGCCTGGGTGGTAGCCCGTGCGACAGTGGCCGCTGGGCTGATCA
>JAWOHK010000375.1:0-28615 GCA_046485205.1 Chloroflexota bacterium
CTTGTCTGAACTCGATGGGCGGGGTTTGAGCGCCTGGCCAAAGCGGAACTGCACATTGTCAACCAGCCGGATGCTGGCTGGCAACACACCCGCCTGCCCTAACTCATAGAGAAAAGCGGTGCCAGTCTTGAAGTCGCGAAAGACCAGGGAGCCGTACTTCTTGACTTCTGGCAACTTGTGGATGCGGATGATAGCGCGGGTAACGATCCCCAAATTACCCTCGCTGCCGAAGATCATCTGCTTGGGTTGGATTCCCATCGATACGCGAGGTGATGGTTCGCAATGTTCGACAACCCCCTTAGCTGTCACCAGCGTTATATTCTCAACGATATCTTCGATGTTGCCGTAACGATTTTTCTTCATCCCGCTGGCATTGGTGGCGATCCATCCACCGAGGGTCGAGAGTTCGATACTGTCCGGCTCGTGACCACAGGTATAACCTTCGGCCGCCAACCGTTCCTCGAGATGCTTGCCGGTAATGCCCGCCTGGACACTGGCTCGCAGGTTTTCCCGGTCGATCCACTCGATGGCATCCATGCGGCGCATATCAACCGAGACGATCATGCGCGTTTCCTTGGCCGGCAACTTCAGGGCGCAACTGACGCTTGTCCCGCCGCCGTAAGGTATCAGGCACACATCATGTTCGGCGGCCAGTTGCACCAGCCGGACGATTTCCTCGTGTGATTCGGGATAGATAACCAGGTCTACCACCCGCTCCAGGCTAGTGTAGAGCACCTGATAAACCTCGTCGGCCGTCGTCTGGCCGTGGCTATGCAACAGCCGCTCCCGCCGCCCGGTTGTATAGCGATCGGCCGGCAGGGCGCTCGCGAGCGCGTCACAAAAACCCTGGTTGATCCGCGGCTCCGGCACCGGTTTGTCGTTTCGTTCCAGCTTGATATCAGTTAGATCGAGTTGAATGCCCAGCGTCTCTTCGATGAAAGGGATGAAACCCGGCATATCATAGCCGGAAACCGCATACCGATCGCCGGTGACCTTCACGGAGCGGTCCGGATTGATGATAAAGCGGGTGTCGGCATAGCCCCAGCGATGTCCCCAGGTCGTTTCGTCAAGGCTTACCGCCCCTGTGTCTAGCGTTTTATCGGCCATTTGTCAGAGAGTCTCCCATAGCGTTTACCAATCAGGCATTATGCGATAATCTAAACTGACAGGCAACTCGCTTCAAGATGGAAAAGAGAAAAATGAGCCAGACCTCTAACTTTCATATGACCCCCGATGAATTCCGCCACCACGGCAAGGCACTGATCGACTGGATTGCCGACTACTACGAGCACATAGAACAATATTCGGTATTGCCAACGGTCGGGCCAGGCGATATCCGCGACAGGTTACCGGCCGACCCGCCCCAACAGGGGGAATCGTTCGAGACCATGATGCGTGATGTCGAGCAGATCATCATGCCCGGTATCACCCACTGGCAATCGCCGAACTTCTATGCCTTTTTCCCGGCCAACACCTCCGGGCCAGCCATCCTCGGCGAGTTGCTTTCGGCCGGGCTGGGTGTGCAGGGGATGTTGTGGCTGACCAGCCCGGCCTGCACTGAACTGGAGACCCACGTTCTTGACTGGTTGGTGGAGATGCTGGGCTTGCCGGCGTCGTTCCTTTCGACAAACTCCGGCGGTGGGGTCATCCAGGATACGGCTTCGACGGCCACGCTGACAGCGATGGTGGCGGCGCGGGAACGAGCCACCGGCTTTTCGAGCAACGAGTGGGGCAACGATGCTCGCCTGCGGGCCTACACCTCGACCCAGGCACACTCGTCAGTGGAGAAAGCGGCCGGGATCGCCGGTATTGGCCGGCAAAACATCCGCCCCATCGCCGTTGATGAGGACTATGCCATGCGCCCGGATGAACTGGCCCAGCAAATCACGGTCGATAAGGCCAACGGCCGGTTGCCCTTCTTCGTCTGCGCTACCGTGGGCACGACCTCATCGACGGCCATCGATCCCATCCGACCCATCGCCGAAATCTGCCGCGAACATAACATATGGCTTCATGTCGACGCCGCCTATGCCGGGACGGCCGCCCTGTGTCCGGAGTTTCGCCATTTGCAGGATGGCGTCGAGTTGGCCGACAGCTACGCCTTCAACCCCCACAAGTGGATGTTCACCAACTTCGACTGCGACTGTTTTTGGGTAGCCGACCGTGCGGCGCTCATCCGGTCGCTGAGCATCCTGCCGGCTTATCTACGCAACCAGGCGACGGAATCGGGCGCAGTCATCGATTATCGCGACTGGCACATCCAGCTCGGCCGTCGTTTCCGGGCACTAAAATTGTGGTTTGTCATTCGCCACTACGGCGTCGAAGGGCTGCAACACCATGTCCGCGAGCACGTGCGGCTGGCGCAGATGTTCGCCCGGTGGGTAGCGGATCATCCTGATTTCGAGCTGGCCGCGCCCGTCCCCCTTAGCCTGGTCTGCTTCCGGCACAAGGACGGCGACGACGCCAACCGGGCACTGTTAGAACGGCTCAATCAATCCGGCACAATATACTTAACCCACACGGTGCTGGACGGCCGCTATACCTTGCGTCTGGCCATCGGGGCGACGTTAACGGAGGAGCGGCACGTGGCCGCCGCTTGGGAGATGATACGGGAGACGGGAATGGTCGCCGAGGCCGTGCCGGCTGCGGCAGATTAGTATTCGCGTTTGATCGCCAACTGATCGGTCTGTTGTGCGATAATTGAGGCGATGCGAGGGCTGGGCGGCCGGCTAAACCGCGGGATAGATCAGATCGAATACCGCCCGCCTGATTCGCGTAATAGAACTATTGAGATAGACGGAGAAGCACCATGCCTAAAAGTGGCGACAAGAAGAAAGGAACCGACAAGAACCAGCCGCCGAAGTCCACCAAGGAAAAGCAAAAGGCCAAAAAGGAAAAGAAGCAGAAGAAGGATTTGGGCCAGTAAGCGCTCATACCCATCTTCAGCCAGCCTACTGGCACGCCAGGTCTGCTCGCTTACTGTTTCATTAAGGGGCCGTGATCGGCCAACACCGCGACGATCGTCTGCCGCGCGATGCCGGCCAGCACGGGATTTGTCTGGTAATAGTAGGGTAGCGCGATGAGGCCAACCGACAGCGCCCAGCCACGGCCGCGCGCCCACGCCCTATTATCCACCCCCATTGCCTCCCGAAACGCCGCGCGCGAGTCGCCGGTGAAGAGATTCCAGGCCGGCTGAAGGTCGCAGGCTGGGTCGCCAATAGCCAGGCAGCCGAAGTCGATCACTGCGCTGAGCCGGCCGCCCCGGGCCAGCAAATTGCCTGATTGCAGGTCGCCGTGGAGCCAGACGGGCGGGCCGCTCCATGGAGGATCAGCCAGCACCGAATCCCACACGGCCGTGGCCCGATCAGTATCGATGAGGACGATGCCTCGCGCCGCCAGATCGCGCAAATGGTCCAGCGCGGCGCGAATAGGGGCATCCCGGACGGCAAGTAGAACGCCGCGATCCGAGTCTGACGGCGCGGGTGCGCCGGTGGTGCTGATCGTTTGCAGGGCGCGAATAAAGGCCGCCAGATCGCCCGCCGCCCGTTGGGGATCAACCAGCCGGTCGAGGGTAGCGTTTTCGCCGTCGAGCCAGGTAGAGATCGACCAGGGCCACGGATACCCTTCGCCCGGCGTGCCTATGGCCAGCGGCCGCGGCACGGCTAGCGGCAGATGCGGGGCCAGCTCGGGCAGCCACTGCCGTTCCTTATCAACTTGATCCACGGCCCAATGAATGCGAGGGAGTCGCACGACCTTGCCGTCGCCCAGCCTGAAAAGGGCGTTGTCGGTTCCGGCCGAGTCTACGGCCGTGATTGGCTCATCGGCCCATTGCGGGAATTGCCCGGCAAGCAGACGCCTGACAAGCGTCGCCTCTATCGCTACCTCGCCAGCGTGCATCATCTTGGGAAGGGAGCCCGTACCGCTATTGACCGGTCACCTGTGGTATAGCTCGCCCTTACCGGTTTCGCCCGTACCTCTCATGGCTAGACACCCAGTCCGACGACGAGATGGCCGCCGCCAGGGATATCTCGCCGGCCAGGACGACCCCGGCTATGATCTCGGCCAGCTTGTTGACCTTGCCTTTGCCGTCGCAGCCCAGGATTCGCAGGCACTCCTGCTGCGTGGCCAAGCCGGTGCCACCGCCGTAGGTGGCGATGATGAGCGAGGGGATGGTGATCGACAGGTATAAGTCTTTGTCTTCGGTCAATTCGGTATAAATAATGCCGGCTGATGATTCCGATACGTTAGCCACGTCCTGGCCGGTAGCGATGAACATGGCCGTGATGCCGTTTGCCGAATGCAGGCCGTTGTTGTTGGCCCCGGAGAGGATCGCACCGACGTTGGCCACCCCGGCATGGTAGAACAAATTCTCCGGCTCCACGCGCATGTGCTGAATGAGCACGTCGCGCTTGATCGTACATTCGGCCACCACCCGCTTGCCGCGAGTGCGCATGATGTTCACCTGCGAGGCCTTCTTGTCGGTCGCCAGATTCGATTCCAAAAAAAAGTGCTTGACTCCAGGATACTTGTCCAGGATCCAGCTGCAAGCGGCGAATGTGGCCCGGCCGACCATGTTCTGACCGGCGGCGTCGCCGGTGCCGAAATTGAAACGCAGATAGGCCAGCTTGGTTGCCTGGTAGTAATCGATATATTGCAACTTGGCCACGCTGGAGGTCGCCTCTGCCCGTTCACGCACCTCGTCTATATGCTCCTCGACCCACAGGATGAATTGTCGCGCTTCGCGGGCGTTTTCGAAGACAAAAACCGGGGCGCGTTGCATTGAGTCGCCGATCACCGTGCAGGTCACGCCGCCGGACAGGTTGAGGATTTTCATCCCGCGATTGTAGGAGGCGATCAGCGTCCCTTCAGTTGTGGCCAAGGGAATGATGAATTCGCCCTGGGCGTGCTCGCCATTAACAGTGATGGGTCCGGCGAAGCCCAGCGGTATCTGTGCTACGCCGGTAAAGTTCTCGACGTTCCCGGCGGTGGTGTGAGGGTCAAAGGAATAGTGGGGGGTGTGCTCCAGTTTGGCCCCGCTGTAGTCTTCCACAAATTTCTGGCGTGCCTCGATAGCTTCCGGACTGTAGTCGTCGGTTGAATCCCGCGGAATCTGGACCGTTTTCGGCCGCGATTCGGTGATACTGTCATCAACCTTAAGCTTGAGCACACCGAACGGCTGCGTAGCGAAGCGAACCTCTATCTCATGCTTTCCGACCGGTAATGGATCAATATCGGCGACGATGTCAAGCGTGCGGCGCAACGGGAAATCGATGGGATTAGCGGCAATCTCTTCCGGCTTCAACACTGTGCCATCTTCCAGACGAACGGTAACCTTATCGATCGGTACGTCACGGTCATCGAACTTCAGGCTATGCAACCCGCTGAATTTGGCGTCGCTCAGGCGATTTTTAACCGCGAAGCTCACACCTGCATCCGAATTTTCCAAGCTGCCAAACGTATGTAATTGCTTCAATAACAAGCTGGGGATTACCACTGCCATGACCTGCCTCCTCGATATGGTAAGATTGAGTTTGTACCCGTGAGCGAGTGCCGCACTATCGCGTGTGGTCAAAATTTTAGCGGGAATAACCGGGCTTGACCAATTGAATCTACATCAATGACATTTCATCGACCGTGAGGAATAACAAACTATGCAAGTCGGCATTATTGGCTTGGGTAACCTGGGTACGGCCATCGGCAACCTGATCGCCGGTAACGATTTTGACGTTCTGGGTTGGGAGTATAACCCATCGATTGTTAGTGAAGTCAACGAGCGCCGGACCAACACGCGCTATCTACCCGACATACCTCTCCATTCGCGATTGAAAGCGACCTCAGACCTGAACGCCGTCCTGGAAAATAGCGATGTTATATTTATCGCCTTACCGTCGGTTTATATTCAATCGACATTAATCGGAGTGAGTGGGCAGGCGAATCCACGGGCTCCGATCGTCAATATGGCCAAGGGCATCGACAAAATTACCGGATTGACATCATATCAAACTTTGGAGAATTTATTCCCCGATAACCCGATGATCATGTTATCCGGTCCTTCGGTAGCCAATGAGTTTGCCCGTGAAATGCCAACGACCGTGGTAATTGCCGGATCGAACAAAAGTAATCTCTTACAGGTTTCGCGCTTGCTGGACAACGATCACTTCCGCACGCGCTACTCCGATGATGCTATCGGGGTTGAACTGGGAGGAGTGCTGAAGAATATCTATGCCACCGGCTTGGGCATGTTCGACGGAAAGAATATCCATAGTGTCAACTTCCGGTCAGTCTACCTCACCATCGCTTTGGAAGAGATGGCCAGATTTGGCATGGCCATGGGGGCCAGGTTGGAGACATTCCTTTACCTGTCTGGGATGGGCGACCTACTGGCGACCTCACTGAGCGAGCATAGCCATAATCGCCGGTTGGGAGAATTACTTGCTCAAGGCTTTCACTTGCCTGAGATCAAAGAGAAAATGGGCGTGTTGCCGGAGGGTTACAACACCTTACAAGCCGTGCTTTATATCGCCGAAAAACTGCATGTCTCCCTGCCGTTGGCCAAAGGGCTTTGGGATGTGATTAATGACCGCTACGAAGTCGACAGCTTTATAAGCTCTTTCATTAAGGGCTTCGTTGAGTAAGCGAACAGAGCCGGCGTGCTTTGGAATCACCTTTCTTATCCTTTTCCCGGCGATGTCCAGCGTGCGAAAACATCCCGGGAATGGCCCGCGGTTCCACGCCAACCCTGCGCAATGAGGACAGTTGGTAGTTCGGCCAATTGAAACTGCGTTGCTAGAAAGCACTCTTTTTAAGCAACCGGACGGATTCCTATCCTGGTTAGAGATCCTACCGGCTGGTAGCCTGGATACAAAGAAGCAACCCGCTGTTCAATCTGACCGAGGCCGATTTGGCGGACAACTCATTGCTGATGCCGCGGGCTGGTCCAAACTCCAGCACCTCGTCCTCCAGCGGCCAGCGCAACCCTGTCGTCTCGGCGACATGGACCGAGCCACCCATTGGAATGAGCGAAACACGGTCACCTGGCCGGCCTTCGAAGCGAGTCTCATCCGCGACCAGCCAGGCCGACTCGCCGGCTTGTTCCAGGCGGATGGCATAATCGGCCAATGCAGGGTGTGCCAAAAGAAGGATATTGGCCAGGGTTTGATCGAGACGGCCGCCAACCCCGCCCAGGATCATGATCTCTGCGCCGGGGTAACGGTCCATGGCATAGAGCAGGGCTAATTCGAGATCGGTTTCGTTCTTGGCTACCGGGTAACGAATGATCTCGACGTCATGCCAACCAGCCAGCTCAGCCTCCAACCCTTCCGGCAGCGAATCCAAATCGCCGATCAGAACATCGGGCTTGCAGCCAAGGGCCAGGAGATAACGCACACCGCCGTCAGCGGCAATGGTTGCGCGGGCGCGAACCAGCAGCGGCCGAACCCATTCCGGATCCTCAATTTCGCCATTGGCGAAGATAAGAATTGTCTCTTTATCCATTCGGACCATGATTAACAGTGACTCAAGATGAAGGGTAATCTTAACGTCTGCAGTTTCATCATGCCAGCCGAAGATAGCACGCGGCTGAAATCGATTCTGTGAATCTAGTCTGACTTTTTCGCGCCTGCGATCAAATCAATTAAACTCCTTAACAACAAACAATCGAACCTAACTTTGAGCAACCCGTTAAATGTGTGGATCAATGACTGAAACCGCTGTTCAAAACAACCGCAAAACCTTCAAAGGACAAATATTCCGGCGACTACGGCAGTGGGAGCAATCGCTGGTGCACTGGTGGAAGGCCTTAGGCGCGGATTTGCGCAATGAATCTCGCCTGCGCCGCAAGGCGTCAGTGGACTATGTGGTCCTGCCGATTGGCGGGTCACTGCCTGAACGTAGCGGGCCACCGCGCAGTTTTCTCGAACGCCGCCTGCCCTTGCCGCCGGAACCCTACAGCCTGCAATTACTCAATGAACGGTTACAGGCTATCGCCGACGCAGACAACGTGCGCGGCGTAATATTCGTCTTTCGTGGGTTCAACGTTGGTTTGGCTTCCTTGCAGAATTTCCGTCGCTCCGTTGCCCGTTTGCGCGAAGCAGGTAAGGAAGCCATCGTGTACACTCCATACTTGGACCTGGTCCATTACTATGCTGCTTCCGCCGCCGACCGGATCATTGCTCCGCCCGGGGCACAGTTCGATGTGCTGGGCCTCTATACCGAAGTTTTATTTTTGAAGGATTCTCTGGCCCGGATCGGCCTGAAGACCGATATCATTCAGATCACGCCTTATAAAACCGCGTTGGATCGCCTGGGCAAAGCGGAAATGACACCGGAATACCGCGCCCAACTCGACTGGTTGTTGGACGATCAGTATGACATGCTCACGACCGACATGGCTGTCGGGCGGGGTCTGGCCGTGGAAGAACTGCGAAACCTCATCAATCAGGCGCCTTTCCCGGCTGAAAGTGCCTTGGCGGCCAATCTGATCGATCTTGTGGCTTATGATGATGAGTTGGCCACTCTCTTGTGTGAAAAACCATCCGTCCAATCCGAAAATACCCCTGTCGATTCGGTCTCGCCGGATAAATCAGCCGGCAAGGCATCCAAGACGGTTTTAAAACTCAGAACCTGGAACAAAGGAAGGCGCCTGCTCCTGGAGAAACCGAGGCAACGTACCCGCCAGTTTATCGGGGTCGTCTCCCTGGAAGGCATGATAACTATGGGGCCCAGCCGCAATCCGCCAATTGAATTGCCGATCCCCCTCATCGGGGGGGCCACTTCCGGCGAGCAAACCCTGGTCAGCCTGCTGCGCCGGGCGGAGAAACTCGATGACATGGCCGCACTTATATTTCATGTCGATTCGGGTGGCGGTTCGGCCTTGGCTTCGGATTTAATCGGCCGGCAGATCGAGCAAATCGCGGCCAGGATTCCCGTAGTCGTTTACATGGGCAATGTCGCCGGGTCAGGGGGCTATTATGTCGCCGCACCAGCTAGGCACATTATGAGCCAGGAAGGGACTATCACCGGCTCGATCGGTGTGATCAGTGGCCACCTCAGCTCACAAGGACTCTATGACATGCTCTCTGTCAACCGGGTCAGCCTGGCGCGAGGAGAAAACGCCGGTCTATATCGCGATGCCAACGCATTGACGGATCAGGAACGTGAAATCTTTTGGCGGTCCATTCTGAAGACTTACGAACAATTCAAGGAGGTAGTGGCCAAGGGACGAAACATGACCATAGATGCCGTGGACGAAATCGGCGGCGGCCGGGTTTGGACGGGCCGGCAAGCCCTCACTCACCGGCTAGTCGACAGCCACGGAGACTTCCTCGACGCGATCCAAAAGGCGGCCGAATTGGCCGCCCTTTCCAGCAAGGATGTTGCTGAAGTGTCTGTTGTCAATATTTTCTCCAAAAGCTCGACTTACGCGCTGCCCAAACCGCCCGGTGAAACTCTGGAAGAGATCGGACGGATGCTGGCCGGGGAGCAAATCAAAGCACTGATGGATCGACCGCTCCTGTTAATTCCGTTCCAACTGAAGATCGGCTAATACGTTCGCTTGGTCAACGGGTTCATCAAGATGGATCGAAATGAAAGTAGAATTCCCTTCAAGCTGGCGATTGATCCGGTAACCCAGTTTCCTAATAACCGTCCAGACCGCTATGTTATCATTTTGCACACTGCCGAGGAAGACATTAATACCTTGACGCCGGGCTTCATCAATCAGCAACGACATTAATTGCATGCCGATCCCTTTACCCTGCATGTCATCCCGGACAGAAATAGCGATTTCAGCCTGGGGGTGAGCTAGCCTGACAAACCGGGCGCCGGCTACAGGGACTTCCATTCGGTCATCTAGGTCAGTGAATGCCAGCAAGCCATAACCGTTAGTAGCTGTACTCTGGGAAATCTGCTCGGCTTCCGACCAGATTCGCTCAATATCGACTTGGTCGAGAGTTTGATTGAAGCGCCGATAACGACTATCATCGCTCATATGCTCGAACAGGTCCACCAGATACGGCGCATCCTCCGGGAGCATCGGTCTTACACGAATCAGGCGGCCGTTCTTTGTGAAAAAAGTATCCATAACCATTTAACTCTCTAACTAAAATGACGCATCGCGTCATAAAGAGGGTAACATAGGCGCCCGAAAAAATCAATGCCTACGATTCATTCGAAAAGATTTCAAACGTATCGCTAATGTGAATCCAATACACTTGGAACACGGAGATGTCTATCTACGCAACCTCAAATCGCCAAAACCATCGTGGCCTGCAACCTTGGACACCACGGCGCGTATTGAGGATAGCATTAGTTGCGGACTTGAAACTATGCCGCCTGCAAGGGCGGTTAAATTGAACTCTTGGCGAGGTAAGAATAGAACATGATTAAAAACGAAACTGATTCCTTGAGAACCTCCCTGGCTGAATTGCCCTTCATCAGCGCGGCTCAGGTGGAGCAATGGGTCGAATTGCAACAAACAATCGACCGTACCAGAGATTACCTCATTCGCGCCGTACCCCAGGCCCAATTTAGTATTGACGAAGCTCAAAAGATCCTGGCCCAACGCACCTATACGTTGGTGTTTTTCGGCGGCACCGGGGTCGGCAAGAGCACCTTGATCAACGCTCTGCTGGGCCGCAACCTGTTACCCACCGGCGCGGTCACGGCCGTCACAGGTACGATCGTCTATATCGAGCAAGCGGACGAAGGTGAAGGCGAATCACTGGTCCTGACCTACTGGAGTAAAGACGAGTTCGCCGAGCGTGTCCGCCGCCTGTGCCAGCTCGCCGAAATCGACAGCTTCGATATCACCAACAGTGGCGAGCGCGAACAGGCCCGCAAGGATATTGAAGCCCTTGAAGATTCGCGTAAGGAACAGGCCAAAACCGAAAGCGACGAATATCTCGATATTTTACTGGACTGCATCGAGTCGTATGAGAACAACAAGGACCTTTATAAGAACGGTGGCACCCCCCCGCCGGTCAGTCTGCAACTTGACCACGAAGAGTCGTTAAAGCATCTTCGCGAGGATGGCTTCAAGGGCAGCAACCAGCGGCAGATTCGTCTAATCAAGTCGGCTACCTTCCGCATCACCCCCGAGGCCGGCCAACCGAACCTGCTGATGAACGGCTACCTGCGCATTGTCGACGTGCCCGGTCTGGGCGCCGGCATGCGGCTTCACGAGGCCATCACGCTGGAAGAGATGAAGCGTGAAGACGCCATGATCGTCCTGGTCACCGATGCCGGCCGCCAGCGCGTGGATGAGATGAAATCACTCTCAGCCGTGCATTGGATCAAGGAAAACCGCTTGTTCGGGCTCAGTGGTGGCGATCTGGACGAGGCTGCGTCGAAGATATTTCTGGCCGTCAATGGGGCTAACATCCGGCAGGCATTCGATCGTCTGAACTCCGGTCTGCCTCAAGCAGAACTGGAAGTGAAAGAAGTGACGCGCTACATCGCCCCCAACTACTGGGAGCGTTACGGCAACCGCGGCCACAACCGGCCTTACTTCCTGGTGATGGCACCGCCCGCGCTCTATGTGCAGGATCCGGAACATGCGCCGCATGAATTCGCCAGCGAGACCGAACGGATTCTCAAGGTTTTCAAGGATCAACTCGGGAATGTTGATTTGAATGATCCGTTACACCCGGATACCAAAGAAGCCTTGCTGAAGTTGAGCGAAGTCCCCTTGCTACGGGACAATCTCATCCACTTCATCCAGCATGAACGCGTTCGCAGCCAGTTGCGCGAGGCGGCCAACCGTACGCGCAACGCTCTGCAGGCCCTGCGCTTCTACTATGAAAAACAACTGGCGGCCCGCGGCGTCCAGCCACCTTTCTCCACCAGTTGGGAGCAGTTGCAGGAGCGACGTTATGAGAACGTCCTGGCCCGGCAGCAAAAGGAACTTCCGCGCGCCTTCCATAATGCCTTGCTCGAATTGAGCAGCCGCACCAACAGCGACGAGTGATTCCGCCAGATGTTACGGCCGACGCTCAGCGGCATCAAAGGCATGGTACAGGATGCTGTTCAGCGCGAAGTTGAAATGCTGCTGGAGAACTACGGCACGGAATACTGGGACGGCCGAGATGTCACCTATGACAATCTGATATGGGGCACCAGTGGTATCGAAGTGCCCATCAAGCGCATCCTCTTCCAGGTCGAACTGGTCATGCAGGATGCGGTCGCCAAATTCATGCCCGAAGCGGCCGATATCATGGCTGACGAACTGCAACGTACCATGGAAGCCCACGAGATGTTATCTCGACTGGAACGCGCCGCGTACGAACAGGAATATAGCTACACGCTCCCGGGCGAAGTTGAAAATGCGGTTCCACTGGCCGAAGCTTATCGGATCCTCGTTGACCGGATCGGACGCAATTTCCGCTATATTTGCCAGCAGGCCACCATGTATGAGCTGATGCGTAGCGACCGTTCGGTACATGCCCGGCTGGATGTCGGCGAAAGAGAACTAGCCCTGCCGACCAACGAACGGCTGCTCGATGTGGCCCTCTACGGTCCGGAACGGGTCGCGCGGGAGATTGCGGCATCTATGCCTCAGTTAGCTCCAGCCGATAATTCTGACGCACCGCCGGTTGTCACCGAAGAGCCGGTAGAGATCAACATCCTTGATACACCGGTTGGCGAGGCAACACCTGATTTCGATATCAGCTTCCTAGGTGAGGATAAGGCTCTGGTTCCGGCCGAGTTGGAAACGAGCTATGCCGATCTGCTGGATAACGTCGCCGTCAAGGTCAATCGAATCTTCGTGGCCATCATCGATGATTTGTTTAGCGACGATGACCTGTTGCCGCGACTCCGCCGCCTTTTCTGGCTGGAAGCCACCAAGACTGAGCGAGATTTCAATAACTTGCTGATAAAGCCGATGCTGCGACAGCATGATCGCAATCTCCACAAGCCGGAACTGCGCAAAGCACTGGAAGTGGATTTGGAGTCTGTCTCGGACATGGAAGAGCTAATGCGCGTATGGGATGGTCTGCACAATCTGGAGACCAGTATCACTATCTAGACAGGCGTAAACGGGCTACCGGCGGCCGGCCTTAGGTTAGCACCACAGCCGCCGGTAGTCTTATTCCAGGAGCTTAGCGATGCATGAATCTGCCCAAAAACTGGTTCAAGCCTTTCCCCGGCAGGCGCAACTGACTGCCTTTGCGGGTCGTTTGCTGGATTGGTTGAACGACGACCTGAATCAGGGCGGCGAACCACTCACTGATTCGCGTGCGCGAGCGCTTTTGCTGGCCGGAGATGTCCTTGACGATCCCACGCGCCACAGTTTCTCGCAGCTGGTTGAAAATGAAACGGCGTCGCGAATTTTGCTTTATGATCTGTTGCGCGAAACAGGACTGGCCGATAATGAGGAAACTATCGTCCTTGCTTCTACATCCGCGCAATTGGCTGCCTCTGAGACGGCGGTGACCCTGTCATGGCCGGCGCTGATCATCGCCGGGCACGCCTGGCGAAGTGGTTTTTTGCTGGCCAGCCTCGATCCGGCATCACCGCCCGAACCATATAGCCCGGCCGGCCAGGTGCTCAAGCGGTCCGCCTTCCTCATCCGGCAACAGGTTCAACGAAGCGCTACCGAACGAGATAAACTCGGCCGCAAGCTGGCCTATAGCCCGGGAGCGGCCGGTACGGCGACCCTGGAATCAATGGCAGCCATCGATTCAATCGCGCCGCTGCCGCCGCACTTCCGCACGCCGGTTCCGGTTCGCTACCCGGAGTATTCGCCGGGCATTGAAGTCAATCCGGGCGAAGTCGACCAGTCCGATGAACCAACGCGGGATGAACCTATCAGCATCAATGATGCCGATCTGACGCCACCGACAAGCCTTCCCCAAACCCAACCGCTAATTCGCATCGAGCCGTCGCAAATCGAACCGGCCCAAAGGCCACAGCCACCTCCGGCGCCTAACACGCCCAACGTGGTGATGCCAAGCGCAACCACGACCGTAAACACCAGCGCCTCCCCCCGCTCTTCACGCCGGGGATTTGGCCGGGGGCGCGTGCCGATGAAATCCACCAAATTGCGCGTTTTGGTCCAGGAACACCCGGATGGGGCGGGCCTCTACGGATTGCAGGTGCGAGTCAGTTCGCGCGGTATCAGACGTTATGTGGCCGGAACGACCAACAAGGACGGCGAATTCACCTGCGAGTTGCCGGTGGAGGTCAATTCCGGCCTTACCTATGACGTTGATGTAACCTGGCCGCGAGATTTTGGCGGAGAGGTCGAGCGAAAATCGATCACGCTCAATACCGATCGGACGCACTTTGTCCTGCCCTTTTACCGGACGCTTAAAGCTTAATCAACCAAAATTCCATTAATGAGCAATTCCGATTGGCTGCGACTGACGGTAGAGGAAATCGCCTCTGAAAACGCGGGGCAGCGAACTCAACTGACGATCCCTCCGGTACTTGTAATCCGGCCGGATGATGTTCCGGAAAATCCTCCTGCCATGACGAGTGGCCGGCGTGTGCCGTTACAGGTCACCGCCGAGGATATTGCCGCCTTTGAACCGGCCGGTGAAGAGGTTGTGGGCGAGCTGGAACGATTAGTGTATTCAATGATCAATGACGCCCGGCGAGATCACCTGCCCGATTGGTTGGCTCGTGGTCCTTTACGCTGGCATCCGATTTTGGCCGCGACAGCCCGCCAGCATTCGAATGACATGCTGACGCGTAATTACGTCGGCCACAACACGCCCGACGGCGTAAATATTGGTGGCCGGCTCAATCGAGCATCGATCAGCTATCTGGCCTGCGGCGAAAATATTGGCGTCATCTACGGTCCGGCCAGCCACGGCGAGCGGGGCGTGCAAGAAGTCCATCGCGCGTTCATGAACCAGCCGAAACGCCTGACTAATCATCGTGGTAACATTTTGAACCCGGTCTGGACCCATGTGGGAGTCGGGGTCACCTACGCGCCGGAAGGCCGGCTCATTGTGACCCAGAATTTCATCACTACGCTGACTAAACCCGCTTAGGATGAAAGGCTTGAAGAATTTTTTGAGGACTACATGACGGAAACATTGGTAATCACTGACCCCGACAGCGATCGTTACCATACCTTCGGCTATATCAGCTGGTGGCAACAGGAAGTTGTTCGTGACGCCACAATTTTGGTCGTCGGGGCCGGCGCGCTAGGAAACGAAGTAATGAAAAACCTGGCGCTGATGGGTATCGGCAACATTCTGATCGCCGACTTTGACACTATCGAGGACAGCAACCTCAGCCGGTCGGTTTTGTTTCGATCCTCCGACCGCGGCCGGCGCAAGGTTGACGCGGCCGCTGAGGGGGTTAAAGCGTTAAATCCCGATGTAAATGTTAAGGCCTGGCACGGCGACATCAATTTCGAAATGGGGTTGGGCGTATTTCGCCACGTCGATGCCATCATCGGCTGCCTAGACAATCGGGAGGCGCGGCTGTCGATCAACCGCTTTAGCTGGGCGGTCAACCGTCCTTGGGTCGATGGAGCCATCCAGGAGTTGATGGGCATTGTGCGTGTCTTTCGTCCAGGCGAAGGGGCATGTTATGAATGCACCCTGACCGATCTGGATTACCAGATCATCAATCTGCGCTACTCATGCCCTTTGCTGGCCCGCCAGGATATATTACAGGGTAAAGTACCGACGACACCGACCAGTGCTTCGATCGTGGCCGCCTTCCAGACCCAGGAAGCGCTCAAGCTCATTCACAATATGGAAGTTTTGCCGGGCCAGGCTTTGATGATCAACGGCTTGACAAATGACATTTATCTGACGGAATATCCGGTCAAGGAATTCTGTATGAGCCATTCGATGCTGGATCCGATCATCGAGTTACCTGAAGCAACCGCCGCGAAAACAACCGTCGCCGAATTGCTGGCCATTGCCCGCGAGCAAATCGGACCGGAGGCGGTGCTGGAGTTCAACAGCGAATTGGTCGTATCCTTTTATTGCGACACATGCGAGACAGAGGAACCGGTCTTCCAACGGATGGCCCGGCTTTATGAAGACGCGGCCGTGTGCCCCACGTGCGGCAACCGGCGCGAGATGCGCCTCACCCACCGGATCACCGGCGACGAAGATTTTCTCGACCGGACACTCGAACAGATGGATATGCCGCCGCTCGGCATCATCCGGGCCCGTAATGGCAACGAAAGCGTGTACTATGAGTTGACCGGCGACAAGGACTCTTTTTTACAGTTCGCATAAGCCGCTGCAACTGTGGCGACTATTTTGCGTATATACTATCGAATCACATGATGGAGGCTTATAACAAATGGCGAGCACGAAAGTAATTATTTATGACCCAACCGGTTCCAAGAAGACCCCGGTCGAATTGCCGGACGATGTGCCGATGCGGCGCTTGATCCCGGCGCTGGTGAGCAAGATGGGCCTGCCCACAACCCAGGGCGCCAACCCCATTACTTACCGGTTGGATCACCGGTCATCGGGTAAGCGCCTCGGCGATGACGAATCGCTTTCGGATGCAGGCGTCAAGGAAGACGATATCCTGAGCCTGTTCCCCGAAGTGACGGCCGGTTAGTGGCTGTGTCGGCGATAGCCGGTGTTTCGCGGAGAAACATCGCCAATGCAACGCCTTCATCGGTCAACAACGGCCCGTTTCGGGTATTAGATTAGAGAGTCGTGCCCTTCCGGCTGACTCTGGCCGCCTGAAAACAGATGGCCGGAATATCCGGATAGGGCACTTGAATTATTCAACATTTAGAGGCGACTATGTCTTTTGACATTCGTGAAACCCGGTTGCGCAACGACTATCAGCGCGTGCGCGATCTGGTGAATCGGAGCGAATTTATACACATTGTTAGAACCGAGGGCGACCCGCCGGAGAAATATTTGATCCGCTACACCTGCAAGGGCGTGGAGGGCCTGTCCTCGTCTAGCCAGCCCATCGTGCGAGAGCAGCATGATGTGACGGTCTATTTGCACGCCGAATACCCGCTCAAACAGCCGCAACTCAAGTGGCAGACGCCTATCTTTCACCCCAATATCCACATCACCGGCGCGGTGTGCATCGGCGCGTGGTGGCCGGCCAAAACGCTGGACGAACTCCTCCTGACGCTGGGCGAGATGGTCCAGTACAAGAACTACGAACCAAAAGACCCGATGAATTCCAAGGCCGCCGCCTGGGCCATGCAGCGAAAATCGATTTTCCCCGTCGACCGGCGCGATTTGAAGGGCCAATCGGTGGCGGATCTCATCGTTATTCGTGAAGAGGAAGCCGATGACTTCGGCATCAACATCCTCTGAGAAGGTCGGCGGCAATAACGCCCCGACGGAACCCACCGGGAATCAAAATGATTCTCATCTGGACGCACTGGCCGGCCTACCATTCCGCGACATCCCGGCGCCGCTTGAAGCATGGTTAATGCATGGTGAAACCCCGGTAAACGGAGAGCCAATCGTGCTGATGCACCAGCTAGCGGTGCTTCAAGTCGAAGCCCACAGCCGCAGTAATCTTGACTGCGAATTGGGCGGGGCATTACTGGGTCACGCTTACCGCTACAACAGCGGCGTTGTCGTCGAGGTAAAAGCCGCTCTCCCCGCCCTCAATGCTGATCACGGGCCGGTGCACTTTACCTTCGCGGCCGATTCATGGCCCAAATTGCAGCAGGACCGGGCAACCCATTACGCTAATCTTGATATCATCGGCTGGTTCCACACTCACCCCGATCTGGGAGTCTTCTACTCCAGCGATGACGTCATCGTCCACTCCGCCGCCTTCACCCTCCCTTGGCACGTCGGACTGGTCGTGGATCCTATCAGGCAAGAAGCCGCTTTCTTCGGTTGGGTTGGCGGAAAGTTAGCTTCGTTGCCGGGATTTTATGAGTTACCTGAACGACAACCTGAATCACAGGTTCCCTGGCATGCCGTGGCCTCAGCTGTATGGGATAGACCTTACGAGGCGGCGATACACGGACAAGAAGCCAGCCAGGTCGTTTTGGCGCGCAACACCCGGCCGCGTTTTTCCGGTCGTGAATTAAGTCTGGCCGCCTCAGCGGCCGCCCTCCTGCTATCTTTTTTTTTAATCTTCGGCGCCGTTCTACCCCTGACCAGGCGGGTCAACCTGCTGGAGACGACAGTCCTTAGTCTGGCTCAGACAGCCCTGTCCTATAGTAATGCGCTGACCTGTCCTGACCCACAGTTGCGGATCATCACCCCTCTGACCGGGCAGGCTTTTCTCGCCGGGGACGACATTGAGATGGTTGGCACGGCCGCCTACCCCGACGCGCGACGCTACCAGATCGATCTGCGGGCGGACGGAACGGAACTCTGGATGCCTGTCGAACGGCTAAACCGAAGTACTCGCCTCGGCCATTTGGCTAGTTGGGACTCAACCGGCTACGTTCCCGGCTCCTATGAGGTGCGCCTGACGGCGGTCGATCTAAACAACATCCGTCTGGCAGGCAGTAGTCCGTGCCAGATCTCTGTCCATCTGACCCAGCAGACCACTACTCCCTAATTGGAAACCGCTAATTCACTATGACTCAAACGACTGAAATGACCTATTTGGCCCAGATAATCCTGGCTTTACCCGGTCACAACGAAACAGCGAGTATTACCGTCACGCTGGTTCCAACCGATACCATTCCGGTTGGCGGCCATGTCAAGCCATTAGCCGATTGCACGTTGGCCGAGTTACGCGCCTTCGCCAATACCCTGGAAGCAGATATCTGGAAGACCTACGACGCCATTACCCTTCACCAACTACGCGAAGAAGCCGCCGCCGCCGTCGAGATTAAATTGCTCGACAAGGATGAATCCGACCAACACAAGACTGATCACTGGATGAATCACGTGGTCGTTTTTGGCGACACACCGCCCAGCCAACCCGATGTCGCCGATTCTGAGGCAAATACCGGATCTGATTCACCCGCGGCTACAACGCCCAAACCAGTAAGCCACATTGAACCGGAAGCAACCATCGAACAGGCAGCGACGCCACCGCTCTCTCCGGCAGCCGAGGGTGAACCTGCTGTTCCGGCACCTACGATCGCCCCGACCACGAATGAAACCGAAAAACTGCCGCCCCCACCAACAATAATTCCCAGCCAGGCACGGGTGCGCGTGGCCGGTGGCCGGATCCCCTTGGACAAGGCCGGCGGCGCAGCGGTAGACATCTTGATGGATGAATCGCCGTTGCGAGCGATGCAGGCCCACGCGCTCAGCAGCCTGGATCGCGAGGTCGCCGGTGTCATGGTCGGCCAGCGGCCGGAAAAACAACCCGATGGCCGGTATGTTGTCCACATCATCGACAGTATCGCCGCCAAATACACGGTCACCCAAGGGGCTAGTGTTACCTACACACCCGAAAGCTGGCGTTATCTCAACGATACGCTTTGGGAGCGCTATCCTGATGATACAGCGGTGATGGTGGGCTGGTATCATACCCATCCAGGGTTTGGCATCTTTCTGTCCGGGATGGACCTGTTTATTCACCAGAACTTCTTCACTCAAATCTGGCATGTAGCCTATGTGCTGGACCCGCGCGCCCGAACCAGTGGCTTTTTCTGTTGGAACCGGCCGAAAACTCACGTAAACAGGTATGAATTTCGCTGGCCGGCGTGGGCGGCCGGCAGCTGGTGAGCGTCTGAGAGTTGTTGAAACAGAAAGGGCAGAATGATGTATAATCAAGAATTAGAAGTACTGAATGAGCCAGCCGCCACGAACAGTTTCGACAACGGCCGGAGCAACGGTCAACCTATGACCGATAGGTCTCGGGTTATGGATGAGAAAGAGTACCCACTAATCCGTATTACGGATAATGATATTTCCGAAGCCAACCGGCTCAGCCTTTCCTGCCCGATATGCGGCAGCGCGGTCGAGAACCACACCGATGGCGTGGCCCTTGTCCCGATTGTTTGTGACAAGTGCGGCACGTTGTATCACCGTGCTTGTTGGGAGCGAAGCGGCGGTAAGTGCGCGGTGCTGGGCTGCGGGAGTGATAAATTCCACATGTACGGGAAGAGTACCAAGCCGGTCCTGACAGTTAAATATACTGATCTCCCCGCACCTTCGACCAATGGCCGGACGAGCGCCCGTACCCGAAAATTGAAGGAAGAGCAGCGGCGGCAGGTGGAGCAGATGACGCTCTTCCAACGCTTTTGGCGCTGGTTGCTGGACCAGATCAAGATCAATCCGTAGTGGACTCCCGGGTTACCGGATAAAAGCGGTTGCCCTCTTCGCCCCTCATGATACGCGCGCACACCATCGGCGATTCCTCAGTCTTTTTAGGCCAAACCTGCGCCCTGTGCAAGCAGGAATTCGGTCTGGGTGACGAGATCGTCGTTTGCCCAGCCGACGGCAGCCGCCACCATGTCTATTGTTGGCAGGCCAACAGCAACAAGTGCACGGCTTACGGATGCCAAGGGGAGGGCGCGGTCGGTGAAGCTACCTTCCCTCCACGTTCTCAGCCGGTTCGGGAACGACCGCGTACCCGGCCGCGCGTCATCAATCAGGCACCGGAACGATCTCCTTCCCAGCTACCTGCCCGCCCCATACCCAACGCGCCGGGTTCCAAGGTCCGTACCTTACCCGCCGGCGGTATCGGTTGCGCGCGAACCTGCCTCTTTTTTGCCATTGTTGCCATCATTGTTCTGCTGGCTTTCGGTTGTTTCAGCATCTGGAACCTCGCCGAATACTTGAGACAGGAATTTTTACAGATTTCCATGCACGATCTGGTTTCAACTGTGAGGGTACTTACCCAAACTTACCTCCTATAGTCCTCACTTATCAAAAACCCATAACGTATACCTGCACGCTTCCGTCGTTTGCGGTACTATCGACCTTCTATCCACAATAAACTGCCAGATGGAGATCGATCATGTCAACTGCTTATGAACAATTGTTGAACCGGGTCCAGGAAATAGACGATTTGAATAAAGCCGGCAGCCTGCTAGCGTGGGATCGCGAAGTCATCATGCCTAAGGGCGGAATCGCTGAGCGAATCGCTCAAATGACAACCATCAGCAGCCTGAGCCACCGGATGTTCACGGCCGATGAGATGGGCGAATTGATCGAAAAAGCAGCGGACGAGTTGAACGGCGCCGGCTATGAAAGTAACGAGGCCAGCCTCATTCGTTTGCTACGCCGGACTTATGCCGACGCCCGCAAACTGCCGGCCGATTTTGTCGCCCGCAGTTCAACTATCAGCGGCCAGGCTCGTGAGGCGTGGGTCGAAGCACGCGCCAAAAGCGATTTCGCGCTCTTCCGTCCCTGGCTGGAGCAAATCGTAGAATTGTGCCAGGAGATGGCCGAGTTATATGGTTATGAGGATGAGAAGTACGATGCCCTTTTAGACAAGTACGAGAGGGACATGAAGACTTCCGAGGTGCGGGAAATTTTTGAGGCGGTCAAGGCCGAACTCGTTCCCCTGCGCGAAGCCATCGACCAAAGCCCGGTCAAGCTCGATGACAGCATCCTTCACCAACCATACGATGTTGAACGCCAGAAGACCTTTGCCCGGTCAATAGCCGAAGCAATTGGCTACGACTTCAACCGCGGCCACATCGGTACTGTTGTCCATCCCTTTGCCACCAGCTTCAGCCGCAATGACGCCCGAATTACCACTCGCTGGTACCCGGATTTCCTTTGTCCGTCGCTATTCGGCACGCTGCACGAGTGTGGCCATGCCATGTACGAGCAGGGCACTCATGCCGACCTGGCTCGCACGCCGTTGGCCCGCGGCACATCTCTGGGCATCCACGAATCTCAATCGCGCATGATGGAAAACATCGTCGGCCGCAACCGGGGCTTCTGGCAGGCTCATTTCCCCCAATTGCAAAACTTGTTCCCGGAAGCGTTGGGAAAATACACAGCCGAGGATTTCTATCGCGCCATCAATAAAACTCAGCCGTCCTACATCCGGGTTGAAGCTGATGAATTGACCTATAACTTTCACATCATCCTGCGGTTCGAGCTTGAACAAGCGATGCTAAATGGCGATCTGGCAGTGGCCGACCTGCCCACTGCCTGGAATGACAAAATGCATTCACTCCTAGGCATTGTTCCCCCGAACGATAGCCAGGGTTGCCTTCAGGATGTCCACTGGTCGTGGCCCGGCTTTGGCTACTTCCCGACCTACGCCCTGGGCAATCTGTATGCGGCCCAGTTCTTTGAGACAGCTACCAGCCACAACCCGGCTATCCTGAACGAATTGACCCAAGGTGAAACGACAACGCTCTTAAGCTGGTTGCGGGAAAACATCCACCAGCATGGCCGGAAATTTACGCCGGGTGAGCTTGTGCGGCGTGTGACCGGGCAACCACTGAGCCATGCAGCGTTTATGCGTTATGCAACCGCCAAATTCGGGGAGTTATACGCCCTTTAAAACGATACACCAATGGGACGCGCTTAACTGGCACGTCCCATTTTTCACTAGAAAAATCCACCCTGGTACAAGAAGCCCCGCAAGCGGATGACGCCGACCAGTACCAGTACCAATGACAACAGTACCATCAGCAATTGATTGCGGAATTTCTTGGGTGTGTCAGCTGAGCGGCGCCAAATAGCCGTCATGTGCGCCGCGACCACAGCCAGGATCATGGTGACGGCGTGTTCAATACGATACATGCCGCTAATGCCGTAGGAAAACAGGAGGATGAGACCCAGTACCAGGTTAACATCCATCAGGGCTGTGTAACCTACCAGCAAACCGCGATCAAGCGATGTGTATTCACGCTTGCCCAACCAGCCAATAAAATATTTGACGATCACAACCAGAGCGACCAACGCAATAATCCAGCGCAATTCACCATGAATGATTCGGATCAGGTCCATGACAATAAATTCTCCAGTCCAAGATTAAGGCTAAGGCTTAGGTCAAATCCGTAGAATTGGATTTTACTCTTCTTCCGATTTGCGAGCTTCCGGATCGGCCGAAGACATATCAGGCGCGGGAAATTCGACCCGCACACGCCCTACCGCCAGCCGATCGACATCCAAGACGACTAAATGGATATTCTCCTGAAATACAACCGCATCGCCTACTATCGGTGGACGCCCCAATAACGAGATGATCAGACCCCCAACCGTCTCAACATCCGGCAATTCCTCTTCATCACCCAAATAAACATCGTCATTGAGGTCATCGAGCAGGTAATCGCCCGATAATTCCAAAACACCTGGGGCTAACTCGATATAGGGTTCCCATTCCTGGTCAAATTCATCGCGCACTTCACCAACGACTTCCTCGACCAGATCTTCGAGGGTGACGATTCCGGCTATCCCACCAAATTCATCGCGCACCACGGCCATATGAAGTTTTTCGTGTTTGAATGCCGCCAGCATCCGGTCAACCTCGTAATCTTCCGGCACCTCCGGCGTCTCCCGCAGAATGAGACGCAAATCGAACGGCCCGGTTGGCCGCAATGTCTGGCGAATCAGGTCTTTCAGATGCAAAATACCAACGATATGATCCAGGTCGCCATCATAGACCGGAAAACGACTGTGGCGGCTTTCGGTCACAATGGTAAGCATCTCGTCCAGGGGACATGACACGGGCAAGGCTTGCACTTTCCGGCGCGGTGTCATGACCTGGCCAACCGTACGTTCGCTGAAGTCAAAGATGTTGCGGATAATTTCCTCTTCCTCGTCCTCGATCAGCCCCCCTTCAGCGCTCTCGGCAACGATCAATTCAAGCTCTTCAGCGGCCATTAACCGCTCGTGGCCGGTTATGGGGGGTATCCGAAAAATACGTAGCAAGAAGTTACCGAGTGAATTTAAGAGGACGACCGGATAGCGTAGAATGACACCGGCCAGCTGCATAGGTCGGGAAAGAGCCAGCGCCATCGTCGATGCGTCGGCCAAAGCCAGCGCCTTGGGTACCATCTCACCCATAACGACATGCAAATAGATCAGCAAACTGAGGGCCACAATGTAGCTGATACTGCTCGCTGCTACTGAAGTGAGAGCGAGAGCATTAATAAGGTACGGATCAATGAAATAGCCTATGGTCGGTATGCCGTACATGGCTAAACCCAATGAGGAGATAATGATACCCAGTTGGGCGGTAGATATATAGTGATCTAGTTCCGGGCGCGATTCCAGCACGTGCAGAACTTTAAGCGCCGTCGTGTGCCCGTTCGCCGCCAACTCTTCCAGCTGCTTCTCGCGCACGCCGATGATGGCAAATTCGGCCGCCACAAACATACCGTTGATGAGTACCAGCAAGAAAATAACGACCAGGGGAAGAAACAGATCGCTAACCGGCGGCAGGCTATCAGCCGCGGCGACCGCCATGAGCAGAAGACTGACGCCGGGAAAACCCAGGCCCACTAAAACAAGTTTAGTCATGTTCAGCCATATCCCACTCGGTGAATGGTGAGTCTGCGTCGCTGCCGGGCAATTGCAACGACACCTCACTTACGGTCAGATCATCCATCGTCTCTACCCGGATGATCACTTCATCAAACAGGGCTTCATCCCCGACAAGTGGCGGCCGGCCCAAGGTGCTAAAAACCAGGCCGCTCAATGTATCCGTAGTCTCCACGGGTAACTTCAATTCCAGGTATTCGTTGACGTCGCTGATTAATAAGTCGCCGCGCAAATAAATTCGGCCCTCCTTGTCGCGGGCGATCATCGCCATTTCATCGTCAAATTCGTCCTGGAGTTCGCCGAAAATCTCCTCGATCAAATCTTCCAGCGTGAGTAAACCGGCCGTGCCACCAAATTCATCAAACACAACGGCCAGATACTGCCGGCGTTTGTTCAACTGGTCCCAAACATCGGTCACAGCCAGTGTTTCCGGGACATAAATGGGTTCGCGTATCACGGTGTTGATGTCACTTTGGCCGTTAACGTGAAGCCGGAAGACATCCTTAACGTGAACAAATCCGGCGATATCGTCGATTGATTCACGATAGATCAGTATCCGTGAATGCCCGGCTTCGATTGCCAGATCGATCAGATCGACGGCAGGGGTATTGATGGGCACCGCCACGATCTTGGTGCGGTGGGCCATCACCTGGCGGGCTGTCAGATCGCGCATGCGGAGCGCATTGCGCAACAGGCGGCGTTCATTATCATCTAGCAACCCACCTTCGTGACTTTCGGTCACCAGCATCCCAATTTCCTCGGCGGAATGAGCCCGGACGGCTATCTTTCCAGCGTCACGCCCTAATAGCTTCAACAACAGGGAGGCGCTAACATTGAATAGCCTGATGGGGAGAGCGAATAGTACCAACGATACTCGCATGGGGATGATCACTGCTCGCGACACGTCTTCCGGATACTGGATGGCAACTGATTTCGGAAATAATTCGCCCAGCACGGCCTGGAGAGTAGTAATAAAACCAAGCACAATAATGACCGAGAAAGTCTGGGCTAGCGTACTCGCTGCCTCCGGCCCGACAAACGATCCTATTATGCTCGAAAGTGGCTCAACCATACGGGTAGCGATTGCACCTTGGGCAAAAGCTCCCAGTACCAGGGAAGAAATGGTGATACCGACCTGGCAAGCGGCAACGTAACGATCGAGTTGGCGAGGATTGACAAGGATTGGAAGCAAGTAGACGGAAAGGCGGTCGCCTTGCGCGGCGGCCTGGCTAACGCGCGTGCGGCGTGCCGCCACAGTCGAGAATTCGGCCGCTACATACAACGCGTTAAAGAATATTAACAGACCGATGACGGTCACACTGGCTAGCAAGATCGTCATCATTACAGACCGGCTGACCGTGGCGAGGTGAGCGTGTAATTCATCACAAGTGGACCGATAGCCCAAAAAGACAGGGCGGCAATCAAACACGACCGGCCAGGACCACTACGATCAAAAGGTGCCCGGTCAGAATAGGTATGCAAATCTTCTTCGGGTTGGGAACTGGGGGGTTCTGTAGATGAGGCAGACACCGCTAATGCACTCTCTGGAAACCAGGCAGGACCTCTATCGGGTAATAGCTCCCGTAATAATTCATGTCATCTCGCTCAATTTTGAGATTGTGGGGTGCATTCGCACAGATCATTTTGTTGGCCACTATCAGTCAGGATTATAGTTCCATGACAGAAAATGTCAATCGCTCCCGGTATCTTCCGATGCCACATGGAGGGTCACTAATCCCAGGTAATCAACAGCCAGGTGCCATCTGTTTCCCCAGGGTCGAATCACCTCGAAACGGCCAACAACCCCTTGTACAGATTGGTACCGATCGTGGGCAGCCCGTTTACCCCGGTTCGTTTCGGCAAAGTGACGGCCGAATGTATCCACGTCATGATTATTCCACAGCACTACGAGTTGAGTGCCTGTCAGTTCGCTAATATCATGGACCCCAACACCTTGCGTGACTTCGATCAAGGCCTGCATCTGAGAAGGAGTCAATTCCATGCCGTAATCGGCCAATACAGTTGGATCGTCCAGCAATTCCGGCAGGCGCGCGGCTAGCCAGGCTTTCGCCAGGGTATCCATCCGAAACTTCGACAGCATCGCCCGAACGGAGTTGATCATCGGGTTGGTTTGTACGGGGATGCCCTGGTTTGATGTTGTGACGACTAATTGTAAGCCGGCGGTTTTGTCCGGCGATAAGCCAGGGATATGGACGATGGCGCGTTCTTCATCGATATCATAATCAACAGGTTGTGATTGCTCATCGACCCAAGCAGTGATCTGGTGCGGGGTAGAGATTCCATACAGGTGAATTCGGAAAATACGCCTATCCGGAAGGACAGATGTATCTCCGGCAACAGGAGCAATAGTCAACTTGAGCCGGTTGCCACCCGGGGAAGAAGCCCACCGCTGGGTGATAGCTGTTTGAGCAAACGTACCATTCAGATATTCCTTTGACTCACCATCATCCTCATAGAGTGTAAATCGACCGTCTGCTCCTGTGAAAACATGAAGATCGATTTCTTCCGGGTTCCCGATGCCACCCCAACCGACATGAGGCCCCATGGGCACAATCGCGCCGGCCCGGGCGAAAACCGGGATATCAGCCAGCGTTCCATAGCGGGCATACCAGGCGTCTCCCCGGTAGGTCTCCCCGGTAGAAAAATGATACCAATCGCCGGGCGGTAACCAGTAAGCCTGGCGAGATAACCGGGTGTCGGGATCGGCCGGAGTGGTATAGGGCGCGACGATCAGATCGGTGCCAAACAAATACTGTTGCGGGCAAACATAGGCCTCTTCAAAGTCAGGATAATCATGATACATCGGCCGTACGAGGACCTGATTCTGGGTCTCATCCAGTCGCGACATGGTGTATAAGTAGGGGATCAAGGCATGTCGCAACTGCATTGCATCCCGCGTCAGGTGTAGCACCTCGGCGTCATAGCCCCAGGGTCGACGCTCGTGGAACGGGTTCTTGGTACTGTGCAGCCGGAATATAGGGCTGAAAACACCGAACTGAACCCATCGCGTATAAAGTTCCGGATCTTCGATACCTTCCATGTGGCCGCCGATATCGTGGCTCCACCACCCGTAGCCGACATTGGCGGCCGTCGCGGTAAAGTAGGGCTGGAAAGCCAGCGTCTCCCAAGACACGACCGTATCGCCGGAAAAGCCAATGGGATAGCGATGGTTGCCCAACCCGCCCCACCGGGAAAAGATGAAGGGTCGTTTTTCCTGTCGCCCTAAGTCATAGAAATGGAGGTGATTGAGCCACCAGAGAGGATCCAACCCCGGTAGCCCGCAGTACGTGCCTTGTTGCCAGTCCAGCCACCAAAAATCGACGCCGATTCCTTCCTGGGGGTGGTGAAGAAGCTCAAAATAGGCCGCCGAGAAGTCCGGATCGGCGATATCAAAGGGGATGGTCGCGGCGGAGGATGGTGTTAATCCCAAACGAGAGGCCATCTCGGCATAAATTGCCTCATGCGGCCGGATTCCAAGGGCTGGGTGGAGGTTGAGGGCCGTTCTGAGGCCATTGTTATGCAACCATTCGATGAAAGCCGGGGGATCGGGAAAAAGATCGTTGTTCCAGGTATAGCCTGTCCAGCCGTTAATACCTTCACCCACATCGACCAGATGCCAATCCATATCAATGATACAGACTGACAGGGGAACTTCATGAGCGCGAAATTCAGCCATCAACCCGCGCAACTCCTCATCGCTGTAGGCCCAATAGCGACTCCACCAGTTGCCCAACACCCAACGCGGCAGTAATGGTGTCGAGCCGGCAACGAGACAAAAATCTCGCAGGCAATCGCGATAAGCGCGGCCATAACCGAAAAAATAAAGGTCGCGCGCTCCATCTCCAGCTTCGCGTGGTTCCAGCCAGCCGGTTTGATTGAATACCAGGGTTCGGCTGTCGTCAACAACGGTCCATCCGTCGCGCGACAACAGGCCGGGTTCGACGTGCGTCCTGCCGCTGGCCTTGTCCAATGTACGGGTCGTGCCCATTAAGTTGCCGGTGTCGATATCACCATATTGCCACGTCGGGCCGTCCGGCAATAACGTGATGCTCAGATTTTCACGCGTAAAGCCGGAACTTTCAGCCCGATACGTGAGGCGAAGGTAATCGGAGGTGATGGTCAGGTGGGATTCGTCCAGAATGACGTTATACGCCGGCACCGGCTGGCGACGAAACCAGAATGCCTGGCTTGGCCGATCCTCAAACCGACCATCCGGATCATATTCCATCCGGATTAAGCGAGAAGTTAACAGGGTGAAGCGAACA
>JAWOHK010000393.1:0-3908 GCA_046485205.1 Chloroflexota bacterium
GTCCCGATGACCTGGCCCAGAGGTGACCGCACCGTCTACGTGCACGTGGTCTCGACACGTATCAAGAAGTTGTATCGCTGCCAACTCGTCTGCATTCGCGACCAACTGCACGGTCAGCCCCGTTTCTGGGCCTCCAGCGATTTGGACGCCGATACCGACACCCTGCTGGCCCACATTGCCCAGCGATGGGATATTGAAGTGCTGTTCGCCGATGTTAAAGAGCTATTGGGCCTCGACCACTACCAGTTGATGAGTGCGGAAGCGATTCGCCGTTTCTGGGTTCTGGTGATGGTGGCCTATGGCTTTCTTGAACAGGAAAGAGCTCGGTTGCAACATGAGCGTGCCCGCCATGTGACCATCGGCGAGGCCGCCCGAGAGGTGCAGCGCGTTCATTGGTCTCATTTGCTCTTCTGGCTGCACGAGCAATTTACTGTTCATCGTGTTCCTGCCTCAGATGTGCAGACTTTTCTGCTGATCTGATGCCCTAATCAAAAAATGCAAAGATAGTGGGTTTGAAACACTCAAAAATTTGAGCTCTAAAGCATGCGCCACAGATTTTTCTGATGATCTAGACGCTTTGGAACGCGTTGTATTGGTCAGATATGATCAATATTTATGTGAGTCAAGAAGAATCGGAAAAATCGGGGGATATGGAAAGAACCCCTAAATGCAGTTTCTACCCCGTGTAGGGTAACGCAGGTTTCTTAACTTGCGCGCAGGCAAGGAACGGGAGCACAAGTTAAGAAACTTGTGCTACGGCGTCACAATATTGAACCAGAACTCAAACGTATCGAGCAGGGACAGGAACTCGGCCAGCTTCTCCCGGTTGCCGTCAATGGTCGCCTCGCCGGCGGCCAGCTTGTCGGCCATGGTCGCCGCGCCCAGCACCACGTCGTCCAGGGCTGTGCGGCTGAGCGTCAGCGTGGCATCCGGATCGGGCGACTGCTTGCCTTTGGCATAATTCAAAACGCCATTTTCCACAACCACGCGGTACTGCTCTCCGGTGTCCGTGAAGTTGACATTTATGGCGATCCGCGTGTCCGCGGCCCGCGGCCCATTTAGGCGCACTGCGAGCAGGTCCAGGAACATGTCCAGCGGCATGGCGCGCACCACGTCCGGGCTGAATGTCTTCGGCGCGCCCAGATCGACTACGCCCTCGCGCAGCTCCCGGGCCCCGCTGAGGTAGAAGTTGCGCCACGGGCCGGACTCGGCCTGGTAGCCGAGCTGCTCCAGCGCGTCCGCCTGCAGCGCGCGGGCCTCTTCGTTGTCCGGCTCGGCAAAGACGAGGTGGTTGACCACCTCGGCCACCCAGCGGTACTCGCCCTTGTCGAACGATTCCCGCGCCTGGGCCAGCAGCTTGTCCGCGCCGCCCATAAAAGCGACGTAATGCGGCGCGACGTCCGCGGGCGGCAGCGGGTGCAGGTTGGCGGGATTGGCATCGAAGAAACCCAAGTAGCGTTGATAAATGGCCTTGATGTTGTGGTTGATGCTGCCGTAGTAACCGCGGTTGGGCCAGAGGCCGAACAGGCTGGCCGGCAGCTCCAGCACTTCGGGGATCTCCAGCATCGTGTAGCCCTGATTGGCCAGGCGCAGCGTCTGGTCGTGCAGGTATTTGTACATGTCACGCTGCTTTTTGAGGTAATCCAGGCAAGCGTCCGCGCCCCAGGTGGGCCAGTGATGGGTGGCAAAGATGACGTCATACTGCCCCTCAAACAGATCGATCGCCTCATCAATGAAGTACGCCCAGGCCTTGGTGTCGCGCACCTGCGCGCCGCGCAGCGTATAGAGGTTGTGCATCGTGCGCGTGGTGTTCTCGGCCATGCACAATGCGCGATACTTGGGGAAGAGGAAGTTCATCTCCGCCGGCGCTTCCGTGCCCGGGGTCATCTGAAAGACGACTTCCAGGCCGTCCAGGACCATGGTCTGCCCGGTGGCAGTGATCGAATCGGTGGGCTCAATCAGGGAGACGATGGAGTTGGGCGTGGTCTGCCCCAGCCCGGTGCCGACCTGGCCCTGCGGGCCGCGGGGCAGCAAGTTGCCGAACATGTAGCTGGCGCGGCGGCTCATCACGTTGCCGGCGATAACATTTTCGCTGATCGCGTATTCCAGGAAATGTTCCGGAGCGATGACTTTGACCCGCCCGGATTTGACATCTTCCTCACTGATCACGCCCTTCACGCCGCCCCAATGATCGACATGGGTGTGCGTGTAGATGACGGCCACGATCGGTTTGCGCCCCAGGTGCTGGTAAACCAGCTCCATGCCCGCGTGGGCCGTCTCCAGCGCGGTGAGGGGGTCCACGATCACGTAGCCGTTATCGGTGGCGATGATGCTCATCACCGCCAGGTCAAAGCCGCGAATCTGATAGACGCCTTCTGTGACCTCAAAGAGGCCGTGATAGTTGGCATTCAGGCGTGACTGCCGCCACAGGCTGGGGTTGACCGATGGCGGCGCGGTCTCGTCTTCCAGGAAGGGGTAGGCGCCCAGATTCCAGACGGGGCGGCCGCCGGGGCCGGTGATGACCGGGTCATCGAGGCTGGCGATGAATCCCCGGGCGGCCAGCTCGAAATCGAGCTTGTCGTCCCAGTTCAGCTCGCCGAGCAGGGCGTCATTGGCGGTTACGGTGAACGGTGTTGCGTCTTTCATTTGTTCCTCTGTTGTATTATGCTGTAATGAATTTTGGGGCGACGGGCTTTACGGTGCGTGTCGCGCCTCCTGAAAGAGATTGTAGCACACAGGAGAGGGGGGACTTACGAGATACGAGTGACGAGTTGTTATGCTCTGAAAAAAGGGGACAGTGAGTTAAGGTGTAACATGTAAGTCCTCGAATTGAAGAGGCGAACGGTAGCTCAAGGCCGAATGCACTTGCTGCCTGTTGTAGAAAACTTCAATGTACTGGAAGATATCACACCTAGCCTCCTAACGTTTACCGACATTAAAAAAGGCTCCCGGGCTATCAAGAGCTCAGGAGCCTTCTATCATAGATGGTGGTCGCGAGCGCGACCCACGAATGGAGGCGAAGCCTTAGTCTCCGGTCCAGACGTAACGGCCATCGACGATGAAAAACTTGTTGTGCATGATGCTGCCGGGTCGCTGGTCGTCGACGACAGGGATACCGGCCTCTTCCAGCTCTTTGTAATAGGGAACGTAACTGGCCGTCTCGTGCCGGACCTCATCATCGGTCGCAACGCGCACAGCGATCCCGTTGGCCTGGGCGGTCAGGAGGGCATCGCGAATGGAGTCGCGGTTGAAGTCGTAGATGGCCACATCGATGGAGGTCGTGGCATTGTCAATCAGCTCCAGAAGGGCCTCTTCCATCTCGGTCGGGTCTGGGCTGGAACTCGTAGCTGTGATGTTGGTGGTGAAAAACAGCAACGGTGCGGGGGCCGAGGCGATCGGGGCCGACCGTAAGGTCAAAGCCAGGATCAACCCCGCCAGAACGATTGCCGGAAGATTCCTTGTTGCTCGTTTACGCATGGATCTCGGAGACGCCCGAAAATGTTGAGAGGCGTCGATAAAGGTTACAAGGGCCGGTAAGAGGCGTCAATTCTTGTGGCTAGACGCCCTCTATCGTCCCCCAAGCTCTTTTGGACGCGAGATTGACGACGACCGCCATCAAGGCCGGCTCGACAGGAAGATTTAGGCACCCAGGGCTTATGACGAACAGCGATCCGGTTTCCGGCGATGAGCTTCGCCAGGGTTCATAAGCTCTCTTTGGGTATTTTGTCGGGTAGCCAACCAGCGAGCAGCATTACCTGCTTTTCCAGTAAGCCCCCGCCGAACGACGCATGACCGTTTCCGTATCACGTCGCTCTCCGGTAAGTGTTAATTCAGTTTCGGGCCGTCGTAAGTGCCGGCATGAATCTTGTGGTGACATTCTCGACAAACAACAATCGTTTTACACACGA
>JAWOHK010000214.1:0-6004 GCA_046485205.1 Chloroflexota bacterium
ATGATGATCATGTATTACCGCGACGTGGCCGGCACCGAGCAGGCGCGGGTGCGCCAGACCCAGGAGTCGCGCTACCTGCTGTCGGTCTTCAGCTCGGAGCTGAAGAACGCCGGCGCCGTGATGACCCTGGTCAACACCGGCGGCTTCCTGGCCACGCCGCCGAATTTCAACGGCATCCACCCGCTGAACAACGACGACTTCCCCGACGGGGTGATCGTGGCCAGCGGCGACCCCAACGCCGTCAGCAAGCTGGTCCTCGAGGCCGACATGACCAGCCCCTCTTCGCTGATCCTGAACAACACCATCGCCGACCCCGCCTGGGCCCCGGGCGACAAGGGCATCCTCATCGGCCCCGACGGCTACTTCGTCTTCGAGGTCAGCGCGGTCGGCGGCAATTCGCTGAGCGTCCGCAGCCAGTCGGTCTATCACTCGGGGCTGCTGGACACGACCCGTTACAAGGACCTCTCCACCGCCGGCAACACGCTGACCTACCCGGTCAACTCGCCGGTGATGCGCCTGGGCGACTTCAGCATCTACCTGATGCAGGAGCGCGACGACGCCGCCAAGGGGCGCAAGGTGCGCGACCTGGTGCGCGTCAGCGACTGCTTCGGCAAGGCGGCCGTGCTCACCGACAGCGACGCCAACATCATCAAGGGGGCGATCGCCGAGAACATCTGGGACCTGCAGCTGACCTATACCGCCTATCCCGCTTTTCCCGACGTGACGACGCGGGAGGATTATTACACCTACGGCGGCCTCAGCGACCCGGACGCCCTGCTCAACGCCCTGCGCATCAAGACGTTGAAGGAGATGAGGGTCCACGTCGTCGCCCTCACCGACGACTACCCGGGGCGCGGCCAGGTCACCCACCAGCTGCCGCAGCTGGCCGACCGCGGGCCCGAGGCCTTGCCGACCGGCAAGTACAACTACCGTACTTTCTCCTTCCTGGTCCAGCCGCGCAATTTCAACATCAAGATGTAGGAGAGACAAAATGGAAAAAGGCAGCATGCTCGTATTGGCCATTATCGCCACCCTGATCCTGTCGATCATCCTGGTGGCCGGGCTGACGGTCAGCACCACCGAGGTGCACACCACCCAAAATCATCTTTTGAACAAGATGTCCTACTACGAGGCCGTTGAGGGGTTGGAGATCGTCACCCAGATGATCCGCATCACCGCCGACCCCGGCACCATCTACGTGCCGGCCGACGAATTCGATACCGCCCAGGGTGGAATCGCCCGCAAGTTCATCACCGGCACCATGGTCGACTTCCAGAACATTTCCACTCAGAACGTCAAGACGTTCCTGGGCTTCGATCCGCCGCCGCTGCCCAGCATCTCGCTGGGCGCCTCCACCGGGGTGACGCCGGTGATCTGGTACGTGCCCATCACCGCCGAGGTCAAAATGGGGGCCGCCCGGAAGAAGCGCTCCTACACCGAGATCGAGGCGGGGATCTATTCGATTTTGATGACCGGTTATTAAGGGGGAGAACATGAAAAAAATCATTTTTGTACTGGCAGCATTGGTCCTGGCGACCGGCCCGGCCTTGGCCCAGGTGTCCCACTATCAGGACGATCGTGACCTGTTCATCGGCGTCGACAACGCCGCGAGCATCCGGCCCAACATCATGGTGCTGGCCGACAACTCGGGGTCGATGAACACGGCCATCTACCATCCGGCTTTCAATCCCAAATTAGACTACACGCATGACGCGAGCGGCACGGCCCTGAACTTGGACGAATTTCTAGTTAATTTCAATTTAAATGATTACGGCACAAACTCATCCAACCTCTCCTCCATTATTTCGTTCAACATTTGCCGGGGGAGAAACTCGACCGTCGCGAGATGGGACCTGCGGGCGCGGTTCAATGAACTGTACCGCAGTGGCGATTACAGCCGCTGGGAGATCTCCAAGTATGGCATTGACAACCAGGCCGGAATCGCCTTCCCGGTGGTGGGACAGGTCATCGACTACGACGGCTGGGGAACCGGCGTCGACGACCAGGCAATCATCACCAATGTTTCAAGCAAGAATGGTTACTGGCTTGTCACCGTCACCGGTTACAACGGACCGCCTTCGAACGGCGCATATATCTACATAAATTATCATCTTGATACCAGCCTGAACAACGACCAGGCCTGGTTCGTCGAAGTCGGCGATTCCTGCACCGGCTTCGAACTGAGTTTCAGCAACGTGCAACTGTATGGGAGCCATGACCTCAATGACTCCGCTAACGAGTCCACCCGTTATGACCGCAATTACCTCTATTGGCTGGCCTTCTTCGCCACCGAGCAGCAGATCAACGAGGTGACCTACTGGGCCACCAGCGGCAAGTTCCCCGACAAGAGCGGCACCCTGGTCGATTTCGGCTACACCCGCATCGAGGTGCTGCGCCGGGTGCTGGCCGACGTCATGCGCGAGGTCCACGGCGACGTGAACCTCGGCCTGGCCGCGTTCAACTCCGAGCACGGCGGCTATATCCGCGAGAACCTGACCAACTTCAACACCCTTTCTGCGTTGGATTCGATGATCAAAACCAATATTGAAAACCTCACCGCCACAACCTGGACGCCCCTGTCCGAAGCGCTGGCAAGTGTCTGGTACTATTTGATCGGCCAGAACACCAGCACCATCCAGCCCCACACCGACAGCAGTGTTGCCCAAGACTGCCCGCTCGAGGATTACTGCCAGAAGCAGTACGTCATCCTCATGACCGACGGCGAATCGACCAGGGACAGGGAGCTTACAGGTCATGATGCTTATGGGGACTCGTTCTACACGGGATCGTACTTCGCCACCCACCCGGTGTCGGCGTGGGGCGACGAGGATGGTGGCGCCCACGACCCCGATCCCGACACCGGCGTGCAACCGACCGAACTGACCAAGCCCGACGGCACCCCCTATTGCCCCAACAATTCCTGCTGGCAGACCTGGAACGGCGGCAGCGACCTCCTCGACGACGTCGCCTGGTACATGGCGAAAAACGACCACTTCCCCGATGCCCTCTTCGATCCCTGCTACGGCCTGACGGGAGCGGAGCTCGAAGCCTGCTCAATGCTTTCGGGCAAGTATACCCCTGCTTACCAGACCTTTCTTGATAAATACCAGGGCATGCAAAGTGTCGAAACCTACGTCATCGGCTTCAACATGGACAACGACCTGCTGATGGAGACGGCGGCCAATGGCAATGGCGAATATTACGTCGCCACCAGCTACGATAACCTGAAGAAGGCGCTGACCAATGCCATCGTCAGCATCCAGCTGCGCAACATGGCGTTTGCCGCCTTCACCGCCCCCAAGAAGATCACCTCCACCGTGGGCGAGGGCTTCTCATTTGTCGGTTATTTCATGCCCTCGCTGGTCAATACCATCTGGGGCGGCCACCTGCAGTCGTACAAGATGACCGACTACTGGTACGCCGACCTCGACGGCAGCGGCAGCCTGGAGGAGAGCAATGCGGAGGGCGTCAACGAGTTCACCAATCGCCACGATTACGAGGTGCAGTGCACGGCGGATAATCCGGGATTGGTCTGCCTGCGCAACGTCGTGCTGGCGAGCGTCCCCGAGTGGGACACCCAGCAGAAGCTGCTGACCGCAACGCGCAGCCTCTTCACTCATGACAGCGAGACATCACTGACGACGCTCATTCCTTTCACCGCGGCCAACGCCGCCTCCCTGCAGCCGCTGTTCCAGTTGGACGCCAATGCCGATCCAGCCATCCCACTGGCCCAGGCCCAGACCATCATCTCCTCGATCGGCGGCACCACCCTCGGCGATATCTTCCACTCCGACATCGCCTACGTCGGCCCGCCGATGGTCGGCAAGAAGTACATCAAGAACCTCAATCCCACCGACTGCGACACCACGCCGCGCGAGGCCGACCCGGGGTGCTACGAAAAGCTCCTCACCGATCAGGTCAACCGCGACAAGGTGATCTATGTCGGCACCAACGACGGCATCCTGCACCAGGTCGACGCCACGACCGACGTGACCTACGGCGGTTCAGAGCGCTGGGGCTTCATACCCGACGAGGTTCTGCCCAAACTAAAGAATATCGTCATAGACGAAAATTATACCTATACCGTCGACGGCCGGCTGCACGCCGACGACATCTATTACCGCAACGGAACTGACAAGGCTTGGAAGACGATCCTGGTCTTCGGCCTCAAGGACGGCGGCGATGCCTTCTATTGCCTCGATGTCACCGATGCCGACAGCGATCCCGTCGTGATGTGGAAGTTCAAGGACGAAGACTACAGCGGCCGGAGCTGGAGCAAGCCTTTCGTGGGCAAGATCCGCGAGCTGCAGGCCGACGACACCATCCTTGACCGCTGGGTGGTGGTACTTGCCGGCGGCATGGCCTTCAATAATGAGAACACAGCCGCGAGCGAGGGCAAGTCCGTGTTCGTGATCGACGCCTCGACCGGCAAACTGATCTGGATGCTTGGCTACAACTCCGCCGGCGCCGCCGATGCCGCGGGGACGGCTCAGATCGATACCACGCCCGACGACGCCTACACCGGTGACGGTGTCCGTTACCTGACCGCCAAGCCCGAATTCAGCTATCCAATCCCCTCGGCCATCACTCCGGTCGACCGTGACAGTGATGGCTTTCTCGACACCATCTACTTCGGCAACGTGGCCGGCCACCTGTTCAAGGCCGATATCTCGTCGGCCGATCACGATCAATGGAAAGCCTATCAGCTTTACAAGAAGGAGGGTCTGCACGCCGTCCCGCAGGCCTCCACCACGATCTCGTCGATCAGCGGCAACGTCCTCACCCTGGATACGGGGGCGACCGGCTTCGACCTGCACCGCAACGTCTTCGGCCTCACTTCCAAAGCCATGGGCACCATCGACGCCATAGACTCGGTGAAAGACTACATCGTGACCGTCACCACCATCTCGCCCTCCTCGTTCATCGCCGGCGAGACCCTCGTCATCCCCAGTTACGACCCCATATATCTCTCGCCGGCAGTGTTCTTCGACAAAGGCTACAACCTCTGGGTGGCCTTCGGCAGCGGCGACCGCACCCGCTCGCGCACCAACCCCGACTCCGGCAAGTTCCTGGCCCTGCGCGACGGCACCACCACGGTCAGCGCGGCCACGGTGCAGAAGACCGACATCCTCCTCTCCGACCTGGTCCCGCTCACCTGGACAGGAATGACCATGGACCCCACCAGCATCAAGGTCGACAACAAGTGGGGCTGGTGGTTCACCTTCCCCATGTCCGGGAACGGCGAGAAACTCTTCGATCCCGAGCCGATCGTACTGCCCGACATGGACCTGGTTCCCCACATCTATTTTAACACCTACCAGCCATCCCCCGAGGGGACCACCTCCGAATGCGACGCTCCCAAGAACGGCATCATGTACTATTATGACCTGGCCTGCGACTATAGCGGTACCGGTACCGTGGGTGGCTACTATGAGAGCGGCCGCATCGCCGGCGGCGGCGTCTTCCAGGGCACCGACTACATCGTCTACGTCGGCAAGGGCGACGTGGCCTCGATCCCGCCCCTGCAGGACATCAAGCCCATCAAGCTGATCTACACCGGCAGCCTGCTGTTCATGAAGGAGAAAAAGAGATAAAGGGAATACTCGGAAAACGGAAGCGCCCCGCGGCGCTTCCGTTTTCTTGCGTAGTGTCAGTGACAGTGACAGTGTCAGCAAGAGGGCTTACCAGCAATAAGTGGTAGTGGTAGTGATAGTGGTTGTGAAGAATAAAAATCTTCAAGGTAGTCAATAAATCGGGCAATCCCCATGGCGGTTCTGCGTTTTGTAGGGGCGGTTCATGAACCGCCCCTACATGAAGAGGGAATCCCAAATCGTAAAGGGATTGTCTCCTGGCTCTTGCTAACACAAACACTAACACTAACACTTTCTTATTGCTGAAATACCGCCCTTGGGATCGGCCTTGGAGCGTTGGCCGCCCGCAAAATGAGGAATCGCAAGTAGTCAGTCCCGTGTGGGACGCTTCGATGGCATGAAGAAGGCAATCC
>JAWOHK010000327.1:0-4344 GCA_046485205.1 Chloroflexota bacterium
GGACAGGGTATCGGTCCGGGCGGATGTCCAGCCGGTGATCCCGGCCATAGGGTTCTGCAGGAAGCCGACCACACCGTCGAGCGTGCCGGTGCTGTCCAAGATGGTTAACAGCACAGCTGACCCAAATAACAGGCCCAGTGTGACCCAACGGATTCGCTGCTCGGTTCGCCCCAGATTCATAGGGATAGCGGACTACCAGGTAGGCCGCTTTAATGGCGCGTGCTACCCCGGTGCAAACCGACGAGAACGCGCTCGTAATTATCTAGATCTTCCAAAACACGCCCGGCCCCTCGCGCCACACAGGTCATCGCGTCTTCGGCGACCCAGACCCGCATCTTGACCGAATCTTCAAGCCGATCAGCTAAGCCTTGAATGAGTGCGCCGCCGCCGGCCACGGCGAGACCGGTTTCGATCAGGTCTGAGACCAGCTCGGGTGGCGTCTCATCCAACGCGTCCAGAACAGTATCGACAATGATGTTAACCGAAGGCGACAGGGCTTCCCGCAGTTCAATACTGCTGATTTCGACTATTTGCGGCAGACCCGTGATGAGGTTGCGGCCGCGAATGGACATCGTCTTTTCTTCGGGCAAGGGGAAAGCCGAGCCGATAGCGATCTTGGCCCGCTCGGCCATTCGCTCGCCGATCAGAAGGTTATACTTATTCCGTACATAGGTAATGATATCTTCGTCCATTTCATCGCCGGCCACCCGGATTGAGCGGCTGACGACGATGCCACCCATGGCGAATACGGCCACTTCTGTCGTGCCGCCGCCGATATCGACGATCATGCTGCCCCGCGATTCAATGATTGGCAGACCCGACCCGATAGCCGCGGCCATTGGCTCTTCGATAAGATAGGCTTCGCGCGCACCGGCGGAAATTGTGGCGTCATAGACAGCCCGTTTTTCGACTTCCGTCACCCCACTCGGCACACCGACGACGACGCGCGGCCGTGGAAATGGCACCAGCATCTGCTCGTGAGCTTTATCGATAAAATACTTCAGCATAGCTTCGGTGATCTCGAACTCCGAAATCACACCGTCGCGCAACGGCCGGATGGCGACGATGTCGCCCGGCGTGCGCCCGACCATCTCCCGCGCCTCAGCGCCGATAGCTAGTGGCCGTCTCGTTCGCTTGTTGATGGCGACCCAGGACGGTTCGTTGATAACGATGCCCTTATCGCGCACAGCCACCAGCGTGTTCGCCGTTCCCAGGTCGATGCCAATGTCCAAAGAAAAAAATCCCAGCAGCCAATCTAGAGGTCTGAACAAGGTGTCTAGTTGTCCTTTACCAATTTGTTTTCAGACAGGTCTATCATTGCCGCCGGTGAAGCCGCCAATTGACCTAAAGCCGGTCGGATACCCCGACACAGACACAAGTCATGCTTCCTGACGCTACCTATCCGTCCAATCTTTCAATTATAGCATAGGGTTGGTGCACGGCACGCGCCCTGATTTTCCCTCATCTTTAATTTATGACAGAGGAGAGACATTATGTCAAACTTACGTGACTGTTGGGGTGATAAAGTCCTCCGAACGACCAAAGCGGTTACCTCAGGCCGTCCAAGTGTTAAAGGGGAGAGAAGAACAGTGGCTATTGGAGCCGGCAATTAGTAAGATTGGGAGTGATAGAGGTGAATCGAATGGCAAAACAGACAATGTTCGCGGGACTCGTGTATGACGAGTACGATAATCTGGTCGATTCGGCCGTTGTCGGCGGGGAGGCCCACTATATCGTCGATGACGATGGTTTTCTTCGCCATATCGATGCCGAGGTTGTCGACCGGCAAGTCCTCGGTTTTTTCCTTGATCAACTCGAGGAAAATAAAGATCTGGCGGTGGAACAGGCGCTGCGGATGTTGGGCAGCGACGATCTGTTGACCAAGGCCGCCGTCGATGCCTCGCTGCGTAACGTCAACATGGAACAAATCATCGCCCAGGGCGTACCAACCCAGGCCCGGGATATGTTGGGCATGCTAGGATTTCGGGTGGTCATTGATGTCCACGGTGATCTCATACGGCTAGACCAACCCGCCGCCCCGGACGATTCCGACGAATAAGAATCCCGCCTGTTTGCCCCATCCTGAACATCTGCTACAATGATCGTGAAATCTTGCACGAGTAAGTTCAGGGAAACCGATACGTGGATAGCCAGATACCCGACATCGTCATCGGTCGCCTGCCCATCTATCTGCGCGAATTATGGCGCATGGGGCGGGAAAGTGATCGCACCACCACTTCCTCACATGAACTCGCTGAGCGTCTGGGCATCAGTTCAGCCCAGATTCGCAAAGACCTCTCGCACTTTGGTGAATTCGGCAAGCAGGGAACCGGCTACCACATCCATTATCTCATCGAGCGGTTGACCGAGATACTTCACCTAACCCGAGAATGGCCGGTCGCGCTGGTCGGCGCCGGGTTTCTGGGCCATGCTTTAGCCAGTTATCGGGGGTTTCAGCAACGGGGTTTCGTCATCACCTGCATTTTTGACAACGATCCGAATAAAATCGGTAAGGTGATCGATAGTCTGACTGTGCAGCCGCTTGGCGAACTGGAGGCGACGCTGGAGCGCCTAAATATCCAGGTCGCTATTGTGGCTGTTCCGGCCGATGCTGCGCAGGAGACGGCCGATCGCCTGGTGAAGGCCGGGGTGAAAGCTATTCTCTCCTATGCGCCGGTATCACTGACTGTACCGGTTGAGGTGCACCTCGCCTATAGTGATCCGGTGGTCCAGCTCCAACAAATGACTTACTATCTGTGGCCGGAGACATCCTGAACCGGTGGCGGTCGAGGCCTCATTAACCCCCAAGCCAGTACTCAAATGGGCTGGGGGTAAGAGCCGGTTGTTACCCCATTTGCTGCGCCTGATACCAGATAATTTTGCCGCCTATCACGAGCCGTTCATCGGCGGCGGTGCGTTGTTCTTCCGGCTGGTAGGCCAAGGGAGAGCGCAGCAGGTTTTCCTATCCGACGTCAATCCCTCGCTCATCGATGTCTATCTTGCCTTGCGGGATTGCATCGACGAGGTGGTAGAAATCTTGCGCGGCCACGTTTACGAGCGCGATTACTTTTACCGGATTCGCGCCCTCGATCCCAACGACTTAACCTTGGCGGCGCGGGCGGCGCGGATCATCTACCTCAACAAGACCTGCTACAATGGCCTGTTTCGCGAAAATCGATCCGGCCAATTCAATGTCCCCTTCGGCCGCTACAAGAACCCGACTATCTGCGATGAGCCCAATCTGCGGGCCGCCTCGCGTGCCTTGCAGGGTGTCGATATTGCCCGACGCAACTTCGCCACCGTGTTGGATGTCGCCCGGGCGGGCGATTTCGTTTATTTCGATCCGCCTTATCACCCGCTTTCATCCACGGCCAACTTCACCGCCTATGATCGCAAAGGCTTTGGATTGGACGACCAGCGACAGTTACGCGATGTTTTCGCCGCGTTGGGCGAAAGAGGAGTGCGGGTGTTGCTGTCTAACTCGGACACGCCTTTTATCCGGGAGTTGTATCAGGGCTTCGCCATCGAACAGGTCTTCGCCGCGCGGGCGGTTAATTCCAAAGCCAACGGCCGCGGCAAGGTCGCCGAAGTCATCGTCCGGAATTTCAGCCTCTAATCGATTCACACTGCGGAGAGGAATTACATATCAGGGACGCTGCGTTGTAACACCGGCAATTCGGCCAGGGCCTTGCCCGCGCCAAGGGCGGTGCAAGCGATAGGGTTGTCGGCCACGTAGGCCGGCACGCCCGTCTCACGTGTGAGCAACGTATCGAGTTCGCGCAGGAGCGCCGTACCGCCGGTCAGGGCCATGCCGCGGTCGATGATGTCGGATGATAGTTCCGGCGGCGTCTTGGCCAGCACCGCCCGGACGACATTGACGATGGCGGCCACCGGCTCGGCCACGGCTTCAGTGACTTCACCGGACGACATCGTGATCGTGCGAGGCAATCCGGCTACCTGATCGCGGCCTTGCACCTGCATCTCCAGCCGGTCGTCCAGTTCCAGCGCCGCGCCGATCTTGATTTTGATCGCCTCGGCCGTTGGCTCGCCGATGACCAGATTATACTTTTTGCGGACGTAGCCGATGATGGCCTCGTCTAGATGGACGCCGCCGACGCGCACCGATTCGGCGGCGACGATGCCGTTCATAGCGACGACGGCCGCTTCGGTCGAGCCGCCGCCGCAGTGGTCCGCAGCACGGATCGGCGCTCCGTCAACTGCCCCTTGAGCCGTTGCAGCGCGTCCCGCTCGGCCGTCAACAACTGCAGCTCGATCTCAGTGCGCAAATCCTCCTCGAACCCCTTGCCGGTCAACAGGGCCAGCGTCTTCTGCGTGCTCGTGCGG
>JAWOHK010000004.1:0-8012 GCA_046485205.1 Chloroflexota bacterium
GGAGGGGAAAATCGTTATCCCGGTACGTGATGATATTATCGTAATTGGGTATCCCTGTGACTACCATCTTTTCCGGCTTAATCCCTTTGCGAATGAAAAAATCCCGGTAGCCTTCGGAGGCTACGCAGAAATATTTATACTGCTGGGACAAGCCATTGGTCGACGTACTGGCAAAATAGCGTGGAAATTTAAACCACTTGACCATGTGATACATGAAACCTTCGGGATCGGTCATGCCTTCCTGGATCAAAATGAAACGGCGACTCCGGAGATTTTTCGGCACGTACAGATCAGTAGTGGTCACATAAAGGTCATATTCGCGAGCGGCCCCCCGGTAATCGATCGGTAAATGATGCTCTTGAAGATAGGCGTCTGTTTGCCGGCGGAAATTGCCACCGAGGACGGTAAAATCAATCAGGCTGGTATGGCTGGCCAGGATATCATATAAACCATCTGAATAGAAAGGGCTGAACCAGCAATCAAATTCTTCTTGTAAATGGTTGGCGACGGCATGGGCCATGCGGGTCATATTCAGCGAGCCGCCGATAAATAGTATTTTCTGCCTTGACATAGCTTCGTTAGTTTACCCAAATTAGCCGGCAGTTTCCAAAAGAATCTGTGTGACTTCCCCAATTTTCTTGTGGCCGGCCGTTTCCTGGTCGACCGTGCCACTTTCTACTTCCGCATATAAGAGTGTATGAGCCGGCTATTAATAGCAGATCAACAGGAAGTTATGGATGGGTTAAGGTTCGACCCTGATTGAAAAGGGTTGAAATGAATCGCGGTCGGATCATTGTTGAATTTGACTTACATATATCTGGAAGAGTCGCTTGACATAATTAATTGGATTTTGGTAATAATCTTCCGGCGAAATATCAAGATCGATGGAATAACGAGCCGGTTGGACCATCGGGTTGGTGGCGGCGAATTTTTGCATTGCCTGCGCGTGCGGCTTCAGCGAACCGTCGGGTCGCACCAATCCGAAAAAGCGCTCGTGAATGGACTCTTCGCATGGTGGCCAATCCCACAGTTCCGGCGCGTAATCGGCAAAGCACCAGACCACAGCTCCGGTTGCTCCGACGTCGACCAGACGCGGCAGGACACCGCTGATGTAGGCCGCCAAATCCTCCTCGGAGGCCATGAACTGCGTGCGCGGAGCGCCATAGGCTGTCCACTTCCATTCTGTTGACGGCTCGTTTGGACCGACGGTGCAGCCGCCGAATTCTTCCATTAGCGTTGGTTTGCCGCATAACGCCGTGGTTAAGGCGCATATAAACGGTACGTAATCGACATCAAGCGGATCCTCCAGCCAGGGAACGTACATGGGGTAACCGTGCATGACAGCCCAATCGACTTCGGCGAAAACATCATGGACACGCAAGCCATTGTCTCGGAAGATACTATCGGTGTGCAAGCCGCAAGTGACCGGGTGATCAGGATCAACATCGCGGATGATTTCTGTCATCCGCCGTACCCAGGCTCTTCCGGTGGCTGCGTCGGGTGGCCAGGCGAACAGGTCCGGCTCATTGCCCAGGTTCCAGACTCCAACGGCCGGGTGATCCCTAAGCCGTGTCACGACTGTTTTTAGAATCAGCTCCTCAGCCGCCAGGCAGGTGGGGTCGGCATAAGGATTCGCATAGCCGCAGTCGACGATCCGACCGCCGCTTATCAATTGTTTGACACGAGGCGGCAGCGGTTCACCAGGTCGTAACATCCAACCCGGCGCCCAATTCGGACCACTCATGTGCCCGGTAAAAAAAGTGATGTCGAGCTTTAAGCCTAGGTCAGCGGCGATATCGGCGACAATTTCCAGATCGCGTAATGCCCCGGCATTTACAGTATCAGGCGTTGGTTGCCAGTCATCCCAAAGCAAGAAAATCCGAACCAAATCCAAACCTAGGTCGCGGATCAGACTAAATTCTTCCCGGACTTCGCCCGCGTCGAAATCCGACCACCAATACATCGCTTTGCGTCGCGGCCAATAATTGACCCCCAGGGAAAATTTTGGTTGTAAATCAGGATTCATGGATCACGTCAGGTTGTGGTTCTGTCAGAGCTTCAACAGGTTTGAGGGTAATCCGGTAGAAAGCTTCGGCAAAATCAACGCCGGCTTTTTTACCTGTTTCGGCCGCCCATTCGCGAAGCATCTCGGTCGGGTCCCAATCTCCCATCTGGCTGGTGTGTCGCTTGAGCGCTTCGATCTTCAGATCAATGGAATCGGTGATATCAACGTAATGATTGACCTTTTCACCGAAGGTGACATATACATAGTCAACCTTATGTCCTACCAACCCTTCGGCGGCCAGGTCGGGGTAGAGTAAAGTCATCTCGGCCGCCGGAAAGACGGCATCGAGCGCCGCCACACCAGCCGCCCGGTGGTCGGGATGATTGATGTAGTTTTCGGTTGGATAAAAATTGGTGGGATCACCGCACACGACGGCGTCAGGCTTGTATTGCCGTATAAGACGTACCAGATCTTTACGCAATTCCAGGGTTGGTTCCAAGAATCCGTCATCATACCCCAAAAACTCGCACTCGGCCCCAGCAATTTCTCCCGCGGCTCGCTGTTCGGCCCGCCGTATCTCGGCCAATCTGACGGATGTCATGCCGTCCTCGTGACTACCCACGTTGCCGTCAGTGATGACGATGTAAATCACGCGACTTCCGGCGCTGGCCCATTTGGCAGCCGTGCCGGCCACCCCGAATTCAATGTCATCGGGATGGGCGAAAATGAACATCGCTGTTTGAGGGGTATATTCATCAGTCATCATTAATAACCTTATCAAATTCGAACCATTTCGGATTATTCATCAACTCCAATACCAACTCGCAGAATATCTAAGGTATCGAAAAGCAGCCTGAGTTTCCCGCTGGTTGGTTGATTGCCTCGTTGCTTGTCCTTAGAATTCATAGCCGGTCAGGAGGTCAATGATATACTAGACATTAAGCAATCTTAATTTTTTCAACATTGATGGACTAATCAATCAGGTTCCTGAGACAGGGAATATTAAATGATTACTGACTTGAACGCTAATAAGTCCTCCGAAAAGGTATCCGTCGAAGGATTTACGGCGTGGCACACAATTCCGAACGACGAAGTCCTCTCCTTACTGCAAACAACGACAACAGGTTTGACAGCCACAGAGGCCGCTCAACGGTTGGAGCAATTTGGGTTGAATGAATTGCAGGCGGCCGAACGTGTTTCACCTTGGAGCATCCTGGCCGAGCAATTCAAGAATGTGCTCATCATCATTCTGCTGGTGGCCGTTGTTTTGTCGATCATACTGGGTCATGGCATTGAGGCGGTGGCTATCGCCGTCATTGTGTTGTTCGCCGTTTTGCTGGGTTTTGTGCAGGAATATCGGGCCGAGCGGGCCATCGAAGCCCTGCGAGAAATGGCGGCACCCACGGCGACCGCGCTGCGGGATGGAACCGATGTTCAAGTGGCTGCCCGCGAATTGGTCCCGGGTGATATCGTTCTCTTGCATGCCGGCGACAAGATCCCGGCCGATGTACGCTTGATTGAAGCGATTAATCTCCAAGTTGAAGAATCCGCGCTGACGGGCGAGTCCGTGGCGGTTGAAAAGAATACCCGTCCGATCGCCGGCACTGATGTTTCCCTGGGCGATCGGCGCAACATGGGCTATGCCGGCACAGCCGCGACCTACGGACGCGGCCGGGCAGTGGTTGTCGCCACCGGCATGGACACCGAATTTGGCAAGATCGCGACCATGCTACAGACGATCGAGACCGGACGCACGCCGTTGCAAGAGAACCTCGATAAAGTCGGTGGGATGCTGGCGAGGGCTGCGATTGTTGTTGTGGGCATCATCGTCCTGCTTGGATTGCTGCGCGGCCAGGATTTTATCGAGATGGTGATCTTTGGCATCGCGCTGGCGGTGGCCGTTGTACCGGAAGCATTGCCGGCCGTGGTGACGATTTCTCTGGCCATCGGCGTCCAGCGTATGGTCAAACGAAATGCCCTGATGCGCCGCTTGGCCGCGGTCGAAACGCTTGGCAGCACGTCAGTTATTTGCTCCGACAAGACCGGCACGCTCACCAAGGACGAAATGACGGCTCGCAAAGTCTACGTGGCTGGACAGATGCTCGACGTTGCCGGCGCAGGATATGAACCGCAAGGAGAGTTCTCGGTCAATGGTCAAATTATCGATCCCTCAGAAGGATTGGAGCTTTTGTTGCAAGCCGCCACCCTCGCCTCAGATGCCCAAATTGTTCACGATGAGGCGGATGGTCGATGGCATGTCAAGGGTGACCCCACCGAGGGTGCCCTCATCGTCGCCGCAGCGAAGGTGGGCCTGACCAAAGCCGACCTTGAGCAACGGTTTCCGCGGGTCAACGAGATCCCGTTTACGTCGGAGACGAAGCGCATGACCACCCTGCACACCACTCCGGACGGAGACATGGCCTATTCCAAAGGGGCGCCGGAGATCATCCTGGAGTCGTGCTCCCGTTGCCTGACCGCGCAGGGAGAGCAGACGCTTAACGCAACTGATCGTAAGGGAGTTCTCGAAACTGCCCAACTAATGGCCGGAGATGCTTTGCGCGTGTTGGCCGTGGCAGCCAAGACCGGCACAACCATTGTTGACGCCGAGCAGGATATGACCTTCTTAGGCTTGATCGGCATGATCGATCCGCCGCGTCCGGAGGCCAAGGAGGCGTTGCAGACGTGTGAACAAGCCGGCATCAAGGTCGTAATGATTACCGGCGACCATCCCATGACTGCCCAGGCGGTGGCCAGCGAACTGGGATTATTGCGTAACGGCCGCGTTGTCACTGGCGCTGAACTGGAAGCCATGGATGAGGATCAATTCGCCGAACAGGTTGAAGATATCGAGGTTTACGCCCGCGTGTCACCGGCGCATAAATTACGGGTTGTATCGGCGTTGCAAGATAACGGTCATATCGCGGCCATGACCGGCGACGGCGTCAACGACGCTCCGGCTCTCAAGAAAGCCGACATTGGCATAGCGATGGGGATCACCGGGACGGACGTGACCAAAGAAGCGGCCGACATGACCCTGACCGATGACAACTTTGCGTCCATTGTCGCTGCGGTGGAGGAAGGGCGGGGTATCTTCGGCAATATCAAGAAGTATTTGATGTATCTATTGTCATCCAATATTGGCGAAATCGGCCTGATGGCCGGGGCGACATTACTCGGATTGCCTTTGCCGTTGAGCGCTGTGCAGATTCTTTATGTAAACTTGGCCACCGATGGTTTGCCGGCGCTGGCCTTGGCTGTTGATCCGCCGGAAGACGATCTCATGAATCGCAAGCCTCGCGACCCGCGCACGGGAATCTTCACCCGGCCGGTGGTGTCGCTGATGGTTATCGGCGGTGTGTGGTCAACCATCGTCAATCTCAGTTTGTTCATTTGGGCTTTGAATTCTGGCCGCAGCACGGCTGAAGCCATGACGATGACCTTCGTATCATTGGTGTTAATCCAGTTTTTCAAAGCATACAACTTTCGTTCTGACCGTCGATCCGTCTTGCACAAACCGTTTGCGAATAAATGGCTCAATCTGGCGATTGTGTGGGAATTTCTGTTGTTGCTCTTGATCGTTTACGTATCATTCCTACATCCCTTCTTCGGCACATTCAGCCTGACAGCGATCGATTGGATGATTATCGTCGGCCTGGCGTTTAGCATTCTACCGGTGCTGGAAATTGCCAAATGGATGGTCAGGAAAGAGTGGTTTGGCGAGCTGGATTGAGGGGTTTCAAAAATAGCCTGGAAGGCCAAAACCGAATTAGTCGACCATGATTGGCCGGAAGAGTTCTTGATCAAGTTCATCCATTCTGTCCGGGCCCAGATCGGCCAGAACTGCATATACACGATCAGCGTCCCGGCGTAATCGGGCGACATCAACTCCCCGGCAGATCGCCGGCAGTGGACTAAGCCATTGCCGGACACGCAACAACATTTTGATCGCGCCTCTATAATTGCCGCGTTGAATCTGGTAATAGGCGATTCCGACCTGCAAGATACTCCGATAGAGATCGCGTCCGGGGCCTGTTTCTTGCATCCAGGCTTCCTCCAAAGCGTCGTGACATTTATAGAATTCGCCCTGGTTAAAAAGGTCAATGCCTTCTCGCGCCAGTGGTGGAAGCGGTTCGGCGCAGAATTCAACCAATGCGCCTCGATCCGGGACCCGGGCATGGCGCGTGAACAGATCGGGCATGTCGCGCATGAAGCGTGAGCGGGCCACGACCGTGTCCGCCCCCATGTCTTTCGCTGCTTGCATGGTAGCGACATCCTCATGGGGGCCAAAACAAAGAATCGGAATACGTCTCGTGGCCGGAGATGACTTCAAGGCCGCGATCCACATTCGCCAAGGAATGCCGGTATTGGTAAGATCGAAAAGCAGCAGAGACGGCTGCCAGGCGGTGATTTTTTCGAACAGTTTCCCCTCGCGACCGTGGAGCAGCTCTCCCGGTTTTTCCATCGGAGCCAGCGGATCGATGTCGCCTATCTCGCTACCATCCTCAATCCATGTGACCCGATAGTCCAGATATTCGATAACTTTGACAATTTGGGTCGAGAACATCAGATCGGCGACAAAGGCGACGATCAGCGGTTGCTGGTTTTCAATAGAGTCAATCATAAGAAGATATTATACGCCCTGTCGCTAGAGTCATAGGTTGATTGGTTCAAATCGATGAAGCTGGTGTCGAAATTCAGGCAAACGGGTTGCGGACCGGCAAACCGGGAGCCAACCACATGAGAAAAATATAGCGGCGCTCAGTGCCCGCCTTGTCACGGGTGATATTCGGGACATAAAACAGACGCAGGTCTCGGGCATCATACATCCACATCTCATCCCCGATCTGGCTGATATGGGGCGACAAGGGATTGCGGGGATTTTGGAGCAAATGATCGATGGCTTGGGCTACCACAGTGAGCGCGCTGCGCCGAAAAACCATCGGGATGTTCTCCAGCGGTTGTAAAAAAGTTCGGGCCAGCCCCATTTCCCAGCGAGGCGGGTCGTGATAGCGTGCCTGAGGTTTGAAGTCCGGCTTCCACATTTGTTTCAGCGTGTCGGCTACTCGACCGGGGTGGGAATGCGGCCAGAATGGCTGTCCTTCACCGGCGACGAGCCAGCGATCATACCCCTGCCACTCCGCCAGACCGGCGGCGATCCCGGCCCTATCAGCCGGTGCCAGGGAATCAGCGTAGATGGCCGGTTCCGGCACGCTTTCAAATGAGATATCGGCTGAGAGTGTGAGCGTGGCGAAGGAGGTTAGAACGCGGTTATGATGGGCTATGATTTGTTCGGCTGATAGCTCTCCCGAATAGGTGCTGTGGGCATCGGCGGCCAGCACTACATCATACTCCAGGCTGAAGGCGCGGCGAGCGGTTGTGTCGATGCCATACTCTGTTTGCATTCCGGCAATAACAACCCGGCGAATACCCCGGGCTGATAGTATACCGATCAGGCCGGTTTGAAAGAATGCGTCGCTGGTATTTTTGTCGACGATGAGTTCACCGGCATCCGGTGCCAGTGCCGGGTGGATAGACCACCCTGATGAGCCGGCCTCATCCGGTTCGCCTGCCTGGCGCTTGTTGCGGATAAATACGACCGGCGCACCAGAAGCGCGTGCCCGTTGGATCAAATCGCTGAGTGTAACCTGCACCACTTCCGCGCGATAAACGGGGTTGGATCCAAACATACTGACCTGGGCACCCACAATTAATAGCGCTGTGTTCATTCTGGCTATCCTTTCCTGATTGCTTCAGAATCGCATTATAGACTGCCTGTGCGCCACCGTCGAACCGCGCGTTTGGCCAATCAATTAGTGAAATGGTCACACCAGACCATACCGCTATAATGGGCCGGCATTGTTTTTCCGCGGTGATTGATTTATTCGATTGACAAGAGCATTTCTGTGACTAAACCTCCCCCTTACAGCACGATTCCTTTTGTACCGCTGGCCGATCCCGCCGCGGTTATCGTCTTTGACACTGTTCGCCCGAAACCCCTGCATCCCGC
>JAWOHK010000010.1:0-31628 GCA_046485205.1 Chloroflexota bacterium
TCAAAAGGGATACCCTCGCGGTCGCAGAAGTCTTCCATCATCTGCTTGCCGGTGCGGCAATTGATTGCCTTGAGGGAGTTGGGCTTGTAGTAAATGCCTGAATGAAGAACGCCGGAATTACGACCGGTTTGGTGGGCCGCCAGCGCTTCCTCTTTCTCCAAAATCGTAATATGCCGGTTGGGGTAACGTCGGCAGAGGGTATAGGCAGTGGCCAGACCGACGATCCCGCCGCCAACAATCAATATTCTAGAAGCAGTCATGACGGATTATTTTAGCGTAATCCATCACGACAGCCGATATTATTCCGGTGATGGGGGTTTTTGAGCTTCAAGGTCAGCCAGGATTTCACGGATGACAGGCTCAAGATCAATCATCGCCTGTGAATGGTTATCAGGAAGATCGTTGATATCCAATCCGATCAGTGAAGCGGCTTCCCGGCGCGTTTCATGCCATGATAACGGGTGAGATAGGATTATCTCGATGAGATCGTCAACTCGCTGAGAACCACCGGTTGCCTGGTACAGCTTAGCCACCCCGACTATCCCCATTAGAACCAACCCGCCGGCATCTTCATCGGCCAGTGCCAGGCGAAGGCCGTGGGCTAAATAGTGTCGGGATTTATCCAGATCTCCACTCCCTAACTCTGCCTTGCCTAGCCCAAACGAGATATAAGCCTCCTGCCAGGGATGAAAAGTCCTTCTGGCCCACTCAATGCCATCTGAAAAGTGTTGCTTGGCCAGGTTGAAGTCGCTTTTGGCCAAGGCCAAATCACCTAATCCGCGATAATAAAAGGTATTGCCGATAGATGCTCCGACTTTCTCAAAGTAAGCGATGGACCGATCGAACCATTGCCTGGCGGCTAAAAGATCGCCTTTTACCCGGTAAATTTCCCCCATTTCCCAATAATCCCAGGCGATTAGAAAATCATCCTGAAAACGAAGGGAGGCTTGAAGAGAATATTCCCGAATCTTTAGCGCTTCAGCCAAATCGCCGTATCGAACGGACTCGTAGCTTTGACGAGATAATGCCATTGTGGCTAATTGCAGACGACCACGTTGGACGAGGAACTCTCCCATCTCATGCAGATATTTTAGCGAGACTCCCGGCTCGCCCATACTCATATGAATATCTGCCAGCTGCCAGTAGCTGTTGGCAGCAATGATGTCCTCACCCAGATTGCGCAATGCATCCTGGGCCTCAAGAATAGTATTTTTTGCTTCAGCATACTCGCGGTTGCGTTGCTGCTCCAATCCAATGAAGAATAGGCTGATAGCTGCCTCCCGAACATCTCCTAATGCCTCAAATTCATGGCGAGACTGTCGGAGGCAGATTTGTGATTCTCTTTCATCACCGAAGCGAGATATTTCTCCTTGTTGTAAAATTAATAACCGGCCTAAACTCTGGAGAGCGAAGGCGGCTTCCCACAGCCAATCGTGAGCGATGTACCAATTGAGCAATTCCCTCAGCATGGCCACACCTGTGACGACATCGCCAAACCGTCCATAATGCCAGGCTTGAAGAATGGCCCAAAACCCGGCTTTATCCGGTGCTTCAGGTATAAATTCCTGGGTTTCCCGAACGATATTAAAATCTGCTGTGTTGATCCAGGGATAATCAAGAAATCGTGTCGGGAAACCGGTGATAAAAAAAGCGGTCCTAAAAATCAATAGTATTCCGAGTTCTCTAGTCAGTTTTAGTTGTTCGGCTCGTTGGCCGGCAATCTGGAATAGAGGTAGAAATAAAAAATAGTGGTATCGCGACTCCATGTAATGAAATAAAGGAGTCATCATCCGATCCACGATAACTGTTATTTGATCCTCTTTGATTAGCCATTCCAGCGATGCCAGAATATTGTCAAGATCGTAGGTGATGGCCTTGAATGCAAGTGAGGGGTGAGGGCCTTTGATCTCAGGGACCAATCCCCATATATAAGACGCATAGTAATGAGCGTAACGCTCATTCAAGTCCCGGCTGATATCCGTCAAGGATTCAAGTTCCTGGCGGGCAAATTGACGCAACAATTCGTGAATTTGGTAGCGATCATCGGCGATTTGTTGCAGCCAGCTCTTATTCGTCAGCGAAAGCAAAACACGAATCCCGGTTCCGGTTACCTGCTCGGCCGCCTGGCGCGTAAATCCGCCACGAAAAACCGTTAATTGGGCCAAGGCTTCTTGCTCAGGCGGTGAGAGTAGTTTCCAGGATGAATCAAAGACTGCTTTGAGACTACTCTGGCGGTCCGGGAAGTCGGAAAGATCTGTTTCCAGGAAGTCCAGACATTGTTCAATCTCCGCCGCAATCGCTTCAGGCCTGAGAAGTCCCAACCATCCGGCGGCCAATTCGATGCCCAGGGGCATGCCCTGAACCAAGTGGCAGATATTCACGATTGTCGCTACGTTGCTCGGAGTCAAGTCAAAGTCCGGCTTGACTCGCCGGCCGGCAGTGACAAATAAGGTGATGGCACTGAAACCGGCACCATTCGAACCTTGAGAGAGCGAGGCCTGATCGAAAAAATGCGGATCGAGGGCAGAGTCTGCATCCGGAACCATCAAGCCTTCCAGAGAAAACAAGTGTTCGCCTCTCAGACCCAATTTAACCCGAGATGTCGTCAGAAGTTTCACTTTCGGCGAGCTAATTAATAACTCTTGAAGGAACTCGTTAACTTCTGATACAACAAGATGTTCAACGTTGTCGAGGATTAACAGTATTTGTCGCGTTCGCAGGTGATCAATTAATTGCTGGGTTTGATCTTGTTCGGCAGCGGGAGTTAGACCAAGATTTAGCGATATGGCGGTAGCCATTCCGTGAAATTCATCAACCGCGGCTAATGACACGAAATAGATGCCGTCTGAAAAATAGGAAACGCCTAGTGCTGACTCGAAAATCTGCTTGCCGGTGGCTAAAGCTAACCGGGTCTTCCCCATCCCGCCGATGCCCATGATTGTAACCAGACGCACATCCGGATCGGACAGCAATTGCTGAAGGTAAGCGATTTCGCTCTGGCGACCAATGAATGGGGTTGTATCAGTCGGCAGGGTGCTGGCCGGCTTTTGTTTGCCGGGCCGTTCGATTGAAATTGACTGAACAGGCGTGGAGCCGGCGACTTGTTTTTCCGTCAAGGATTGAGGGGGCTCAAAACGTCGAGCATGAATTGCCTCGTATAAATCCTGGGTAGACGCTTCAGGCTCTAGCTTTAACTCTTCCCACATCAGCCGCTTGAGCGTTTCGAACTGACGTAAAGCGGCCGATGGTTGCTCGAATTGGGCATAGAGGGTCATTAAGGTGCGATGGGCCGGCTCATGCAAGGGATCGAACGTGAGGCGGCGCCGGCTATATTCAATAGCCGGTTCAAACTCGGCGTGAAGCTGATGCCATTCCACCAACTGGTCTAAGGTGTTCATGGCCATCCGTCGCAATCGTTCAGCCTGAAAGAAATGCCATTCGTCAAATAATGTGCTGTCGGGCAGGCTGAAGCCGGCCAGAAAATCATCGGTATATAGATCGAGAGCCTCATTCAAGTAATCAACACAATCCGGGCACAATTGGTTCAGGTTTTCATCATGTCTTGTTACTTTAGAGATCAGCGACTCGAATCGAAGGATATCAACCTCAACTAGCCCACTTTCGAGAGCACCCGAATCAACTCCAACCGTCACCCGGTTAACCTGAAGGATATCGACTTCCAGTTGTTTCTTAAGGATCGATAATTCCCGCCGCAAATTATTGCGACCGTCTTCGGGTTCAAATAGAGGCCACAACAAATCAATTATGGAATCACGTGAATGGGGATGGGTTTCGACACAGAGATAGGCTAACAGAGCTTGGGCTTTTCTCCGGTTCAAAGGGATCGGCTGTTCATCCAGTTCGATTCGCGGAACTCCAAATAGAAACACATTCAGTTTTGGGATCTGGCCTGCCATGAATCTATTTTATCACGACATAGCAAGAGGAATGATTTTTGATGAAAAGGAATGGATTGGAGAACGATTGGAGAACGTTGAATCGTTATAGTGTAGGTAGATAAGCAAAGCAAGTACAAATCAAAAGGAGACAGTGAGATGGCACAGCAAACTTTGAATCAGAAATTGTCGGGAATGCCCCAAAGCTCGGGCAGTCAGAACGCAACAGGTCGAATTCTACTGGCAGTGGTTATCGTGGTTTTATTCCTGGTCCTGGCTAGCCAAATGGGAAAACAAGACCTGGCGGCCACAATCCCTAACAATCAGACAACGGTTTTCAGCACCCAACAATACTGGGACATGACGCGGGAATCTGCGGCGAAGATGAGTGTACCGGCCAGCAGCCCCGCTTACTTTACAGAACAATATTGGAACATGGCCAAGGAAGCTCCAGCAGCCGCGCTGCAAAGTTTCTCGACGCAGCAGTACTGGGACCTGGCGAATGAGCCGGCCGCGAAGTTGAGCGCCTCGATCCCGGCGGATCGCCCGGCAACGTTCACGGAGCAGTATTGGAATCTGGCCAAGCCGGCTAAGGTTTCTGAGCCGCAAAGTTTCTCGACGCAGCAGTACTGGGACCGGGCCAAGGAATCAGGGTCAGCGGCGAGCGCGCCGGCCGCTGTTGAAAGACCGGCCACCTTCACTGAGCAGTATTGGATGCTGGCTAAGCCGGTAGCGGTTGAAGAACCCGAATGGGCGACCTACACCCAGCGCTACTGGAGCCGGAGTAACAATCGGTAAAGTGTATTCTCGAGTCCAACAACATAAAGCACCCCCACTGCGATCAATCGACAGTGGGGGTGTTTTAATTTAATCGATTGATCGCTTACCCCATAGCCAAAACGACAACATCCCCCATTTCCTGCGTGCCGATTGCTTGTTCCCCGCGGCGGGCAATATCAGCGGTGCGGTACCCATTGGCCAATACCCTGGTTACGGCCACTTCGATGGCATCCGCCTCATCCGGCAGATTCAGGCTCATTCTGAGTAACATAGCGGCACTCAAGATAGTTGCCAGGGGATTGGCAATTCCCTGGCCAGCGATATCAGGGGCCGATCCATGGATTGGTTCATAAAGACCGGGGCGGCCGGGATGGCCAAGCGACGCTGAGGGGAGCATCCCCAATGAGCCGGTAATCATCGAGGCTTCATCAGAGAGGATATCGCCGAACATGTTTTCAGTAACGATCACATCGTAGTTAGAGGGTTGGTTGATCAAGTACATGGCGCACGCATCAACCAGCACATCCTCATATTCAACATCGGGGAATGTGGCCGCCACCTCATGAACGATTTCACGCCATAATCGAGAGGAGGCTAATACATTAGCCTTATCTACCGAGGTCAATTTTCTGCGCCGATTGCGAGCTAATTTAAAAGCCAGCTGAACCACACGCCGGATTTCGCTTTCATTGTAGCGCATCGTGTCGACCGCACTGCGCTGGCCGCTGACTATTTCGCGGCCTTGTGGTTGTCCAAAATAAAGACCGCCGGTCAATTCACGGACGATTAGAAAATCGACACCACGAACGCGCTCCGTCTTTAGCGGGCTGGCTTCGGCCAGCACATCCAGGACTTTTACGGGCCTTAGATTCGCATAGACACCCATTTCCTGGCGCAACTTTAACAAGCCCTGTTCGGGGCGAACCTGGGCCTTGGGATCGCTCCACTGGGATCCGCCCACCGCCCCCAGAAGGACGGCATCCGTATTCAGACACAATGCTAAAGTTTCAGCGGGCAAGGCCGTTCCGCTAGCGTCAATGGCTTGGCCACCAATTGGTCCTTCCTGAAATACAAACTGATGACCGAACCGGACTCCGATGGAGTCAAGAATTTTCCGAGCTTCATGAATAACTTCCGGTCCGATTCCATCGCCGGGAAGTAAAGTAATCGTGGCTTTCATCGTTATTTGAATGTTCCTAATCGGTTTTCAAATCTGTGAGTTGCCCGCTGCTCACACGGACTAAATCCGCTGGGGAGATAGCAAAGACGGTATTCGGTGTGCCGGCTGCGGCCCAAATGACATCGTAACGGGTTAAATCGGAGTCGATGTAGACGGTTAACAAGCTGCTGTGTCCAAATGGCGGTACGCCTCCGATGGCATAGCCGGTGGCTGCTCGGACCATATCGGCGTCCGCCCGGCGAACATGTTTCCGGGTTGTGTCGAATAGAGCCGCAAGCTTCCGGGGATCAAGCTGGTTTGCGCCTGAGACGAGGGCTATTACCGGGGCATCGCGCACTGAAAATACCAAACTCTTGACGATCTGACTCACTTCACAGCCGATGGCGGCAGCGGCCGCTTCGGCCGTTCGTGTTGATTGGTCAAAAGTGACGATGTCGATTTGAAGCCCAGCGTCCTGGGCGGCCTCGATAACTCGTTGGGTTGCGGTAGAGTTTCCTTTGGCAGCCATGATTAAAGGTCCAATCAACTTGTTATCAGCGCATACTCCATGCTGTCGGACAATGCTCGCCAACTGGCGTCGATGATATTGGGACTTGCACCAACTGTGCTCCAACGTCGCATGCCCTGGCGAGATTCGATCAACACCCGGGTAGTGGCTGCAGTATTATTCTCCCCGTCCAGGATGCGAACCTTGTAATCTTCGAGCTTGACACCGTTGATTTGGGGAAAAACGCTAATCAGTGCTCGGCGCAAGGCCGCATCCAGGGCATTTACCGGACCATTGCCTTCGGCCACCATATGCATGATTTGAGGTCCGACCCGCACTTTGACGGTAGCTTCTACGATAAGTCCCCGGCCGCGCCGTCTTTGCACCATGACCGAATAGTCCGTCATTTCAAATGGCGGCACATAAGCTGGGTGAGTGCGGCGTAACATTAATTCAACCGAGGCTTCCGCTCCTTCGAAGGTAAAACCCTGGGATTCCAGCTGCTTGATTTCATCCAACACTTTGGGGATGTCCAGGGCTTCCGGGTTCAGCTTGAACTGGTTGACTTTGTCGATCAGATTTCCCCGACCGGAGAGTTCCGAGACGACACTCCGCTGCTGATTGCCGACAAGGGTGGGATCGATATGCTGATAGCTGGACGAATGCTTCAACATGGCGGCAACATGAATACCGCCCTTGTGGGCGAAGGCGCTGCCACCGACAAATGGGAAATGATCGTCGTGGGTCAGGTTGGCCAATTCAGCCGCATAGCGGGACAGATCTGTCAATCCGGATAGGTTTTCCGCCGGTACGCAATCGAAGCCCATCTTTAATTGCAAATCAGGAATGATGGTGCATAAGTTGGCGTTGGCAACACGCTCGCCATAGCCGTTTATGGTGCCTTGTACCTGAACCGCCCCGGCTCTGACTCCGGCCAACGTGTTGGCCACACCGCAACCCCCATCGTCATGGGTGTGAATTCCTATCGAGACAGCTGACCCTAATCGCTTTGTGACGGATTTCGTGGTCGACTCAATTTCCCAGGGCAATCTACCGCCGTTCGTGTCGCACAGGACGATGCAATCCGCACCACCGCGGGCGGCCGCTTCCAATGTCGCCAACGCATATTCCGCGTTCGCTTGATAGCCGTCAAAGAAGTGCTCCGCATCGTATATAACTTCTTTGCCTTGTGATTTGCAGAATGCGATACTGTCCTGGATCATATTTAGATTCTCAGAGAGGGTCGTTTCCAGGACATCGACGACGTGTAATTCCCCACTCTTGCCGACCAATGTCACAACCGGCGTACCGGCATCCAACAGGGCATTAATGTTGGCATCATCGGCCGGGCGGGTATTTTTTCGCCTGGTGCTGCCAAATGAGGCCAAACGGGCATGCTGCAATCCCAAAGATGGCGCGCGGCGAAAGAACTCCACATCTTTAGGGTTGGAGCCCGGCCAGCCACCCTCAATATAATCCATGCCGAAATCATCCAGCCTCTGGGCGATCTTCAACTTGTCATCCAGCGACAACGATATTCCTTCCCGCTGGGTTCCGTCGCGGAGGGTCGTGTCATACAACAGAATTTTTGTCATGAGAGGGGTTGGGCCTTCGTGTTGACGCGTGATGGATGTCGGGATTCAAATGCCTCGATATCGTCTGCTTGTCTCATCAAAAAGCCCAATTGGTCAAGCCCTTCCATCATGCAGATCTTGTTAAAGCTATCGATTGGGAATGAAACCCGGCGGCCGTCGGGCAGGATGAGCGATTGGGTATCGAGATCGATGGTTACTTCGGAATCCGGTGCTTCCTCCCACAAACTAAACAGTTGTTGTTGAGTTTCACCGTCAACGACGAGGGGCAATAGGCCGTTCTTGAGCGCATTATTACGGAAGATGTCGGCAAATGAGGTGCTGATTACCGCCCGGAAACCGAAATCGACCAGGGCCCACGGTGCGTGTTCACGGCTGGAACCACATCCAAAATTGTCCCCTGCCAGTAATATTTGGGCGCCTTGATTCTCCGGTTTATTCAGGGGAAATTCGGATACCAACTCATTGCTATCGCTGTAGCGCCAATCTGCAAACAGGTTGGCCCCCAGCCCGGTCTTCTTGGTTGTCTTTAGAAATCGAGCCGGGATAATCTGGTCTGTATCAATGTGGTCTTTAGGAATGGCGACCAGTCGACTGGTTAAAGTTCTAAATGGTTCCATAGGAGTTTATCTCACCAATTCTCTTACGTCAGTCACTTGGCCGGTGATGGCCGCAGCGGCGGCTGATAACGGGCTGGCTAAGAAGGTCCGACCGCCTTTTCCCTGGCGGCCTTCGAAGTTGCGATTGCTGGTGCTGATGGCGTATTGACCGGGAGCCAGCTGGTCGCCGTTCATGGCTATGCACATGCTGCAGCCTGCCTCCCGCCACTCGGCGCCGGCTTCCTTGAATATTCGATCCAGACCTTCGGACTCGGCCTGCCGTTTGACATCTTGCGACCCGGGGACAACCATGACCCGCACACCGTCCTTGATCTTTCGTCCATTCATGAGTCCAGCCGCTAGTCGCAGATCGCTAATGCGGGAATTAGTGCAACTCCCGATAAACACAACATCGACAGGTTGACCCAATAAAGGCTGGCCGGGATTCAGATCCATATAGTCCAAGGCTCGTTGTAGGGTTAAGCGTTGGGTTAAGTCCGCAATGTGAGCTGGATCCGGTATTGAAGCAGTAATGGGCATTCCCATTCCGGGATTGGTGCCGTAAGTGATCATCGGTTCCAGGTCGTTGGCGTTCAGATCGACTACCCGGTCGTAGACTGCGCCCTTATCCGAGAGTAAGCTTCGCCAGGAGTTGACCGCCTCATCCCAGGCAGCGCCTTGTGGGGCGAACGGCCGTCCGGCCAAATAGTCGAAAGTCGTGTTATCCGGTGCGACAAGTCCCGCTCGCGCTCCGCCTTCAATGCTCATATTGCAGATGGTCATACGCTCTTCCATCGACAGGCCGTCAATGGCTGATCCGCGATATTCGAATACGTGGCCGGTTCCACCGCCAACACCGATCTTGGCCAGAAGCGCCAGTATAATGTCCTTGGCAGTTACACCTGGTCGCAGGTTTCCTTCTACATTGACGGCGTAGGTTCGGGGCTTGGTTTGTAACAAACACTGCGTTGCCAACACATGCTCAACCTCACTGGTGCCGATGCCAAAAGCCAGCGCACCGAACGCCCCATGGGTAGCGGTGTGGCTATCGCCGCAGACGATGGTCATTCCGGGTTGGGTGAGACCCAGCTCTGGCCCGATGACATGGACGATACCTCGATTCCGGCTACGCATACCCAATAGCGGAATGTCAAAATCACGGCAATTCTTTTCAATTTGCGCGATCTGGGCGGCAGCCATCTGATCCACAATGGGAACGTCGACCGGCGTCGTCGGAACACTGTGGTCAATCGTCGCGACGGTTTGATCCGGCCGGCGTACATTCAAGCCCCGTTCGCGTAGCCCTGTAAATGCCTGGGGAGAGGTGACTTCGTGTATCAGATGCAGATCGATGTAGAGAATCGCTGGACTACCAGCCTGTTCGGATACAAGATGGTGGTCCCAAATTTTGTCAATGATAGTTCTAGGTTGCATGGTCTTTGTATGAAATGTGTGCGAGTTAACTTGTCACAAGTTCAGCGGCCGCGTGATGGGAACCTTCCCGTTCAGCCAGCATCTTGTTTAAGGCATTGAGGTAAGCCCGCGCGCTGGCGACAACAATATCGGTGCTGGCACCGTGGCCGCTGAATGTGCGGAACTTTGGTTGATTGGTTTGTGGATTTACGGATAAAGCCCAATCGCCGTTATCCGGCTGAATGCGGATGGTGGCTTCAGCGACAGCGTCCAGACCCTCTGTCACTGCGTTAATACTGAACTCAGTCAGGCGATTGGTGATATTCACGATGCGATTGATCGCCTGATAGACAGCATCAACCGGACCGGTGCCGAGTGCGGCATCCTGGTACTGCTGTCCGTCCGGCCCGATCAGGCTAACGGTCGCCGTTGGAATGCTATGATCGCCGCATTGCACCTGGATATGATCCAGGTGCCAGATAGCCGGCGGCTGGTAGACTTCATCGGCGATAATCGCTTCGATATCGGCATCGCTGACGATCTTCTTTTTATCGGCGAGTTTTTTGAATCGTTTGAAGGCTGCCGATATTTCTTCATCAGCCAGGTTGTCGTAACCCATTTCGCGCAGGTGGACACGAAAGGCATGGCGACCGGAGTGTTTGCCCAGTACCAGCTTTGAAGTATTCAGCCCAACCGTCTCCGGCCGCATGATCTCGTAAGTCAAGTGGTGCTTCAGCATCCCATCCTGGTGAATGCCGGCTTCATGGGCAAAGGCGTTGGCGCCGACAATGGCCTTATTCGCTTGAATCACCATACCAGTGTAAGTACTAACCATGTGACTGGTGCGAGCAATCTGAGCGGTGACAATGTTGGTTTGCAGATTAAATGTCTGTGGGCGGGTTGTAATCGCCATGACGACTTCTTCGAGGGCCGTGTTGCCCGCCCGCTCGCCTATGCCGTTGATAGTAACCTCAACCTGCCGGGCGCCGGCCATCACCCCGGATAGGGTATTGGCTGTAGCCAGTCCCAGATCGTTATGGCAATGAACGGACCAGACAGCATTATCGGCACCAGGTGTCTTCTCAATCAAATACTTGATGAGCCAGCCGAATTCTTCAGGGGTGGTGTATCCAACAGTATCGGGGATGTTTAGTGTTGTCGCCCCAGCCTTAATCGCTTCGCCCAATACTTGAACCAGGAAGTCAGGATCAGAGCGACCGGCATCCTCGGGAGAGAATTCAACGTCGTCACACAAGCCTCGGGCAAATGAGACTGCTCTGATGACTTGATCAATACACTCTTCACGATCAATCCGCAATTTGTGCTTTAAGTGAATGTCACTGGTAGCCAGGAAGGTATGAATGCGGTGATAGGGGGCGACCTTGACGGCGTCGTAGGCGCGACGAATGTCCTCTTCATTGGCGCGCGCCAGCCCGGCAATCACCATCGGCCGCCCGCTTTTTCGTCCTTCGGTTAATCGCCCGACTTCTTCGGCGATTCGCCGCACTGCCTCAAAATCACCTGGTGAAGCGATAGGAAAGCCTGCTTCACAGATGTCGACGCCTAGACGGGACAATTGGCGGGCGATCTCCAATTTTTCTTCGACGTTGAGTGTGGCACCAGGAGATTGCTCGCCATCGCGAAGCGTGGTGTCGAAAAATAACACTTTATCGGGGTTCGCGTGGTTTTGTTCCGTCATTGTGGGCATCTCCTTTAAACTTCTTTCGAATTCAGCCAGGGCATCATCCGTCGCAGATCTCGTCCGACTTGCTCTACCTGACTGTTGCGAGCTTCTTCACGGCGCTGGTTGAACCACGGCCGTCCTTGGGCATTCTCATCGATCCAACCCTCGGCATAGGCACCAGATTGAATATCGGCAAGAATTTGCTTCATCGCTTGCCGGGTCTGGTCGGTGACAACCTTCGGACCGGCCGTGTAGTCGCCGTGTTCGGCCGTATCGCTGACGCTATAACGCATATAATTCAGGCCGCCCTGATACATTAGATCGACGATGAGCTTTAATTCGTGCATGCATTCAAAATAAGCGATTTCAGGTTGATAGCCGGCTTCAACCAGGGTATCGAAGGCGGCTTCGACCAAGTGACTAACCCCGCCACAAAGAATTGATTGCTCGCCGAAAAGGTCGGTTTCGGTCTCCTCGGTAAAAGTAGTTTCAATGACGCCGGCGCGCGTGCAGCCAAGTGCTTTCGCATAGGCAAGCGCTGTGGCCCTGGCTGAACCGCTGGCATCCTGGTGAACCGCCAGCAAGGCGGGAGTCCCGGTTCCCTCAGTGTACAATTCGCGCACGCGGTGGCCGGGTGATTTTGGTGCAACCATGCTGACATCAATCTCAGCCGAGGGAACTATCTGCGCATAGCGAATATTAAAGCCGTGGCTGAACATGAGCGTTTTTCCCGGCATCAGGTTTGGCGCTACGGCTTCGCGATAGATGGCGGCCTGAGATGTATCAGGCGCCAGCATCATGATGATATCGGCTTCCCGACTGGCATCGGCCGTTGACCTTACCGTCAGCCCGTTTTCTTCAGCCTTCGGCCACGACGAACTGCCTTCGTATAATCCGACTCGAACATCGATGCCCGAGTCTCGCAGGTTCAGGGCATGGGCATGCCCTTGGCTGCCGTAGCCGATAATCGCTACCTTCTTCCCATCCATCCGGGATAAGTCAGCATCACTGTCATAAAATATAGTAGCCAAAATTTCTCTCCCTTACCCTCGATATCCGTTGTCTTCGCTGTGACCGTTTTTCGCTGCCATGCTGTCAGCCGACCGCCACCCATGTCCCTCAAAAGTGCTGCCGCGGACCATTGCCACCCGCCCGGTTCGAACCATTTCCTCGATGCCGAAATGTTCCAGCAGTTTTATGAGAGAATCAACCCTATCTTCAGGTCCGATGACCTGAATGATAAGCGAGTTCATATTCACATCCACCACACTGGCGCGGTAGATATCGACCAGTTGCATGATTTCACCGCGCGTCTGGCTGTTTGCGGTCACCTTGATTAAGGCCAGCTCGCGCACCACCGCCGGTTCGAAGGTTACATCGGCGATATGGATGACGTTGATTAACTTATCCAGTTGGGTCTGGACCTGGTTCAGCTCGCGAGATGATCCCCGGGCGACGAAGGTCATACGGCTGACACCAGGTGTTTCGCTGTGTCCGACAGCCAGGCTCTCAATGTTAAAATTGCGCCGGCCGAATAAGCCGGTAACGCGGTTCAGGACACCAGGCTTGTCTTCCAACCAGGCGATGATTGTGTGTCTTTTGCTTGGTGATTCAGGCATGATTAACCCTCCCGGATTTCTGCTGTTCGACCGCGACGGATCATGTCGGCATTGCTTTTGCCAGGCGCGACCATCGGGTACACATTGGTAAATTCTTCAACCTGGAAGTCGAGGAGAAAAGGCCCTTCATGATTTTGGGCCTGTCGAATGGCGTCAAATACATCGGCCTTTTCAGTCACAGCTCTAGCGGCGATGCCATAAGCCTCGGCAATCTTCACAAAATCGGGATTGAATAACGGTGTGCCTACATAACGTTTGTTATAAAAAACATCCTGCCACTGTCTCACCATGCCCAGGTAGCCATTGTTAATGATGGCGATCTTGATTGGCAGTTGTTCCTGGACGACGGTGGACAGCTCAGGCATCGTCATCTGGAAACCGCCATCACCGGCAACCACCCAGATTTCCTCTTCCGGTTTGCCCATTTGCGCGCCGATGGCCGCCGGCAGCGCGTAGCCCATCGTGCCTAAACCGCCGGAAGTGAGAAGACTGCGGGGCTTGGTGTGGTTGAAATATTGGGCCTCCCACATCTGGTGCTGGCCGACATCGGTCACAACGGTGCAGTCTCCCTGATTGGTAGCATGCCAGAGTTGGCGCATGACGTATGGTGCGACTAGCTCATCCGTCTCTTGAGCCAGAATGTCGCGTTCGACCGTATCATTGCGCCAATCGTTGATCTGGCTGAGCCAGGCGGGGTGTTCGTTCGGTTCAATCTGGGGAAGTAAGGCGCGGAGGGTCAGCAAGGCGTCGGCCACAACCGGGGTATCGATGGTCAAATTCTTACCCATCTCGGCGGGGTCCAGGTCAACATGAATGATTCGAGCCTTCGGAGCAAATGTACTAAAAGCGCCGGTCAAGCGGTCGTCCAGGCGAGCGCCGATGGCGAACATGACATCACACTCTTGCAGAGCATAATTACAATATGCTTCACCATGCATCCCGCCCCAACTGATTGATAATGGATGAGTCGAGGGGAAAGTGCCGATGCCCAGCAAGCTTGTCGCTACCGGGATGTTAGCTTTCTCAGCAAGCTGACGCAGTTCAGCCTCGGCTCGGGCCATCGATACGCCTTGCCCGGCCACAATTACCGGTTTCTGTGATTCATTCAATAATTGGGCGACCTGGCCGATCACATCCGGATCTGGCTCGTGAAGATGCGGGCGGTAGCCGGGCAGAGTTATATCCTCAGGATAGGTGAATTCCAACGTGGCTTGCTGGACGCATTTACAGATATCGACCAGTACAGGGCCGGGCCGGCCGGTGCGCGCGATATAGAAAGCTTCCTTGAGGGCCTCCGGTAATTCGCGGATATCGGTTATCAGATAATTGTGCTTGGTTACGGGCATGCTGATCGCCCGGATATCCGCTTCCTGAAAACCATCCCGTCCAAGCAGGGTGGTCGGAACCTGTCCGGTAATAGCCACAATCGGAGTTGAGTCCATATAGGCCGTTGCTAACCCTGTGATCAGGTTTGTGGCTCCAGGCCCGGAGGTGGCGATACACACGCCGACTTTGCCGGTCGCACGAGCGTAGCCATCGGCCATGTGGGCGGCCCCTTGCTCGTGGGTCACCAAGACGTGATGAACGGGATAATGGTATTTGTAAAGGTCATCGTAGGTTGGGAGAATGGCTCCACCGGGGAGACCGAAGACGACATCGACTCCCTCATGGATCAAACTCTCCCAGATAATCTGTCCACCTGTCTTTAGCTCGCTCATCGGATCTCCTTGCGTTTTGGCCAACAAAAAACCGCCCTGTTGGGCGGTTTGGAGTGGCATTTTATTCTTCTTGTTTCCAGTAAAGCCACTCACCCAACAGACATTGTGTCCTTATTCTCAATAATAAGGACCAAGCTAATAAGGGTGAGTGCGAATTCGTTATTTTGAAAATGAGGTTTCATGGATAAACCATTTCCCTGCACTTTGATCAGTATAGAACGGGGAAACCTATTCGGCTATGTGCAAAAAGCAACATGAAAGGGTTCATTTGTTGTTTATTTTTAACAATAAAGAGAAAAGGCCTCAAGATCGTAGGGTTTGCTATATAAGACTAAAGGGAATGGTCCTTGCGAAGACCATTCCCTTTAGTTCCCACTATTTCCCACTGAACCGCGCACTCTAGCGCAAGCCTGAAAACAGTATAGACATTCCCAGGCGCGGTATCTACAGGCAACTTACCAGAATGGGAGGGGGGAGGATTTGTATAATATTTACAAAAACGTGTCCCGTTCGGCTTCGGGTCGCAACTGCCACAACTTGAGAGCCAGATGAAGGGCTAACCTCATATTGGCCTGATCGAGTTGCAACCGGGTTAGTTCCTGAATTCGCTCCATCCGGTATAACAAAGTGTTGCGGTGGACGAATAGAGATTCGGCCGTCTGGCTGATGTTTCCGTGGTGGGCAAAATATGCTTCGACAGTCTTGACAAGACTGCCTCGGTTCTGATTATCGTACACAACCAACGGGCCGATAATTTCATTGGTGAAACCCCGAATTTTGGGGTCGTCCTCAAACCCATATAACAACCGGTAAATACCGAGGCTGCTAAACTCGACTACCTGGTTGGTAAGCTGGAGACGAATACCCAGTTGCATCGCTTGCAAGGCTTCATCATAGACTAACGGCCAATCGCCCAGCGTCAGTGCCGGACCACTGATGCCTCCTATAATCGTCGAATCTGGGAACTCTGATTCGATCTGCTCCCGAATCCGACGCCCCAGTTGTTGAGCGCTGTCCATATCCTCCACAGTTTTCAAGCCTTGAAAGATGATCAGGTGATGGTTTCCGTATATATGGACTAGGGCCGTACGGGGATGGTTGCTCAATACCCAATGAACAGAGGTTTCCAGTCGTCGCAAGCTGTGGGCCGGATTCGATAACCAAGCCACTACCATCACCGCGTGTGGTACTTTTGTGTCATGGTCTAGGCGACCCTCCAACCTTTCGATCTCTTTGCGAGGGAGCGAACCGGCCAGCAATCCCTCAAGGAAATCTCCGCGTAAAGCCTTCTTGGCCTCGCTAACAGCTTTGGCTTTGGCCATTTCGAGCGCACAGGCAGCAGCCCCATGCTCGACTGTTAGGCTGTCCAGCATATCCAAATCGTCCGCCGGGCCAACAACAGATAAATATCCGCGAGCCCGGTCACCGGATATGATTGGACTGATGAGGCGACCCATATTTTCGATAGGCAACAATTGCTGCCAATAAGTCTGGCGGGCTTTGGCTGCTGCCTTGCGGTTGCGTAAAATAGGTGGTAGGGCTTCCCGATCCTCTAATGCGGCGATTAGCGCCTCGCGGTCAACCGTGGTGTTGCTCGGCCAGCTGATTGCCTGAACTTCTAATCGTTTATCCTGAATCACGATCACATTACCGGTCAGTTTGCACATGACCTCTGTCATGGCCCCGAAGCCCTGTCCTTCCCGTGACATTGCTGAGAGTTGTCGATACAGTTGCATCGTCCTTTCGCTGGTTGCGGCTTGCCGGTCCAGGAGCAGGCGGGCAATTGTTTGGTGAATTTCTCGAATCGAGGTTGTCTCCGGAACAACTAGAAGGGTCAGATTCAGAACATCAATAAGGTCAGCTGTTTTTTCGTGGAATTCCAAAAAACTAATAATCCCGGCAACCGGCAATTCGGCCAGGTTAGCTAAATTGTCTCTCAAGGTTTGCGGGTCGGTAGTGGTTTGAAGGTCCGGTGCGATGATCACCAGATCATTCGGCTTGACTTGCTCCTCAACCTTCTCCCACGATGTCAGCATCGACACCCAATGAACGGCACGGCGTGCTTCGGCTCCGCCGCCGATCAATTGAGTATTCAGTGGAAGCGCCAGTCTGAGTACATCACCGATGTTGATCATATCAGGCGAGCTTTCCTGCTGTCGATTCTTATCATTTTGCAATCCGGTCGAAGCGATCGGGTTGAAAGATGGATTTGCCATGATGTTGAATAGGGCTGGGACGATTACTGAAAGAGCTTGCTCGTGACCATCTATTTTAAATAGAACCCGGAAGCACTGGTATCCAACCGTTGAGTCGGTAAGGTGATCAGGAATGTTGTGCCTTCACCCGGCTTGCTGGATACGGTGATTTCTCCACCATGCTGCTCAACAATCCGGTGGCAAGTGGCCAGGCCCAACCCTGTTCCCTGACCGGGGCCTTTGGTCGTGTAGAAAGGTTCAAAAATATGGACGGATTCGGCCGCGTTCATTCCTTTTCCATTGTCATGAATGAGAACCTGGATGCTTTGACCGTCCTTATTGGTGCGGCTGACGACTTTTACTGTTCGCTCGCCCTCTGTGTGTTGCAGTGCATCCCGTGCGTTGAGGAACAGGTTGAGCCAAACACTTTTAAGATGTTCCCAACTGGCTACCGCCATCGGCAGTGAACTTTCCAGTTCCTTTTCGATGGTTATTTGCACGGAATGAAGCTGATAGTTGACAAGATCCAGGGCTTCCTGGATAGATTCGTTCAGGTTTCCGGAAGAGAAGGAATATTGTTCCTGGCGGGCAAAATCGAGAAGACCGCGAACCACCTTTGTCGCACGCTCACCGGCGCGTGTGATCAAATCGACGGCCTCATAGTTTTCATCCTCCACCGACATGACCATTTTCAGCATCTGGGCATTTGCATTGATGGCCGTCAGAGGGTTATTGATTTCATGGGCAACGCCGGCCGCGAGTTGGCCGATGGCCGCCAGCTTCCCGGCCTGCATGAGCGAACTTTCCAGGCGTCTTTCCTCCGTTTTGTCTTGCCATACAACCACTGCACGAGCTGAACTTACTTGCTTGCCGGGAATAGGATAGGCGCTGACCTCCCATTCGCGAGGGAGGTGATCGTCACCTAACCAGCGGACCTGCCAATGACGCTCGGTTTGTTCTTTTAGCGTTAGCGCGACGGAACAATGCTCGCATGGTGATTGCCGGTTGTAAAATACGCGAAAACAGACGCGCCCGGCTAGCGATTCCGGCGTCGTTTCCATTTCGTCGGCCTTGCTCTTGTTGATGACCACGAGTTTCCAATCGTCACTAATGGTATAAATCGGGTGGGGTATTCCGTCTATCAGGGCTTGTAGGGTATTTCGACCTTCCAATAATTCTTGTTGGCGCATGCGAATTCTTTGGAACAACCATGCATTTTCGATAGCTTCACTAACGGAACTTGCCAGCGATGAAAACAGGTCGATATCTACATCGTTAAATGGGCCGTTCCGTTTATTATAGGCCGCCAAAACGCCGACAGTGCGTCCCCGCACGGTTAACGGGGTAGCGAGTATTGAATTGACAAAATAGCCTAAAGGTGAATCTCTCGTATCATCGAAGCGAGGATCTGAAGATGCATCGTTCAAACAGATCGTTTGCTGATCGCTCCAGGCAAGTCCTAATACACCCATTCCTTTTTCGGCCGATGGGAAAATATGGGCGGGAATGGCTCCTTTAAAGTGACGGACGTGCTGGCAATGCAGGCGGCCACCTTCAACGATGAGGACCGCAGCTAGCTCAACCTGCAGGATGGCGGCAACGCCCCGGATGGCCGTGGCATATACCTGAGTCGATTCCAGTGTGGCCGCAACTGCCTGGCTGATTCGATTTAAAGCAGCCAACTGCTGGCTTTGCTGGTGGAGTTGTTTTTCCAGTTGCTGAGTGCGAAGGATTGTCTTAACGCGAGCCAACAACTCCTGCATGTAGTAAGGCTTGGTGATGTAATCATCGGCCCCGGCGGAGAGAGCCTGAACCTTTTCGTCGTTACTGGCTGCGGCAGTCAATAATACTACACGCGTGTAACGTAAATCAGGATGATTGCGAATCCAATCTAGCACTTCCAGTCCGGATAACCCGGGCATGCGCATATCGAGAAGAACGAGGTCAACCTCGTTTGGAGTACCGATTGAACTCTCAAGGAAGGCGACAGCTTCTTGCCCATCACGTGTGATAGTGACGGAATAACCTTCCCGGCGGATTAAGAAATCCGCCAGTGATTCGGCGATCTCAATTTCATCATCAACAACCAGGATGCGGGCTGATACCGTACTTCCACCTGGTATTAGTTTCTCGCGCGCTGCTGGAAGAATAGGGCCCTTTGCCTGGGAATTATCTGCCTGTTCGTGTTCCACAGTCCTCGGTTTTTCGGCCACGGCAGGGCGTCGGGACATGGTCGTAATGTCTTCAACGCGCCTCCCGATTCTTTCAGCCATGTGTTTCTTCGGACGAGAAGGAATAGCCATGACCTTGAATCGTTTTTATGTAGATCGGGTCAGCAGGTTCCGGCTCAATTTTCTCCCTCAAGTTCTTGATGTGGGCGCGCACAAGTTCGGGGCTGCCGGTATCTCGCGGATAGTCCCAAACATCTTGGAGCAACTGTTGGCTATTAAATACCTGATCCGCATGGCTCATCAAGTGATAAAGCAAATCAAACTGTACATTGGTTAATAGCACAGTTTCATAAGGTGTCGCTACTTTGAATGTGCGGCAGTCTAGGACGACGTTGCCAACCACTACTTCATTGGTATTAAGCGTCTCTGTTTCGCTCTTTTCCAGACCCACTCGCCGCAGAATGGCCTTGACACGCAATTCAAGCTCCTGCATGTTGAATGGCTTGATTAGATAATCGTCGCCACCTGCTCGAAACCCTTCGATTTTATCCTCATCTTTGGCTTTAGCAGTCAGGAATAGCACCGGAACATCCTGAAGCAGCGGATCGCCACGAATCTGCCGGCACACCTGATAGCCATCCACGCCGGGCATCATAATGTCCAAAATAAACAAATCGGGCCTGTGACGCCGGGCCAATTGTAACCCCTCTATTCCGCTGTTCGCCGTCATCACTTGATGATCGTACATTTTAAGGGCGCGTTGAAGTGTGCGGGATACCAAATCGTCGTCATCAATGACTGAAATGAGGGCCATACTACTCCTCTTTGTCTGGTTTAATTAATAAATTCTAAGTATAGCAGAGGTTAAACATATTGGCAGTCACTATAAGAGCAAACGTAAAGGTTGCTCCAAAAAGGCTTTGAACTGTTGCATAAACTGGGCCGCTTCAGCGCCATCAGTTACCCGGTGATCGGCCGAAATCGTTGCTTTCATACGAGTTCCGATTGCCAGTTCTCCATCCACTACTACCGGAACCTCGCGAGCTGATCCAACAGATAGTATCGCGGCCTCAGGCGGATTGATGATGGCAATAAAATGATCAACATCATAAAAGCCCAGGTTGCTGACGGTAAATGTACTTCCTTCGACATCATCCGGCCGAATTTTGCCCTCGCGAGCCCGGGCAATCATTGCTTTATGATCAGCGGCGATCTTCGATAAGGTAGTCACATCGGTATCTTTCTGAACGACAGTGAGTAGGCCGCCTTCTACCGCGACGGCCGACCCAATGTGAATTCGCTTGTGACGGATAATTTTATCTCCGGCATAAGCAGCATTCAGGTTCGGGAACTCGCGTATGGCAAGCGCAGCGGCCTTAACTATCAGGTCGTTGACCGAAACTTTCTGGTCCTCGGGAAGCGTTTCATTCACTTGTTTGCGTAGTGCCAGAGCCGGCCCCATATCGATTTCGTTTGTCACATAAAAATGGGGAACCGTTGTTTTGCTCTCGATCATTCTCCGGGCAATGGCCTGGCGCAAGCGCGTGGTCGGCTCTTCCGTTGTATCCGGCCCTTCAGTCGGCATAGAAACAGGGGCAGCCGCCTTGGTATCGTCAGTTTCCTTCGCGGTTTCCTTCGGGGCAGCTAAAAAGTCTTCCACGTCGGTCTTGCGTATGCGCCCTTCTGGTCCTGTGCCCTTAACTTGCAGCAGATCGATGTCGTGCTCTTCGGCAATGCGTCGAGCAACCGGTGTAGCCCTCACACCATTAGGATAGGTTTCGTCGCGTTCCTGACTTTTGCCCGTCGCCACCGGTTCGGCCGGCTTATCTTCTGGTTTGGCTGTGGATTCATCCGGCGTTTTCTGAACGTCTGGCTCTTTTTCGTCCTCCGATAATGTGTCGGCCGAGCCATTCACCATACTGGAGATATCCTCGTCCGGTTGACCCACCACGGCCATATTTGCTCCGACGGGAACAACATCACCTGGATCATGAATCAGATGAAGTAAAGTTCCGCCTACCTGGGCCTCCAACTCGAGGGTTGCTTTATCAGATTCAATCTCGGCGATGACCTCTCCCTTGTCGATGGAATCACCAACCGATTTCAGCCAGTTATTGAGAACGCCTTCGCGCATATCAAAGCCCAGCTTAGGCATGACAATGTACTCGGCCATTTATAAAATCTCCTTCACTGCCGCGATGACTCTGTCCTTATTAATGAGCGCTGACTGCTCTAATTCGCGCGAATATGGGAGAGGGACTTCCAATTGAGCTACCCGTTTGATCGGCGCGTCCATATAATCGAAGCCTTCCTCTTGCAGGCGGGCTACAATCTCGGCTCCAACGCCGTAAGACCGGTGGCCTTCTTCAACTACGACAGCCTTGAACGTTTTTTTGAATGATTCGACTACAGGACCCATGTCCAGTGGCCGGAGGGATCGCAGATCGACGACCTCTGCCTCGATATCTTCTTTGGCCAGCTCTTCGGCGGCTTCCAGGGCTACTTGCAGGCCTTGGGCATAGGCCACTATAGTTACATCCCCCCCGGATCGTTTGACGTCTGAAACCCCGATGGGAACGGTGTAGTCATCTTCGGGTACTTCGCCCCGTACCTGATAAAGCGTGTGATGTTCGATGAATAGAACTGGATCGTCCGTGCGGATGGCTTCTTTGAGTAGGCCTTTAGCGTCGTAAGGTGTGCTGGGGGATACGACTTTCAGACCCGGAAAGTGGGCAAAAATGACGTCCGGTGTATGGCTATGGGTAGCGCCTAACTGGCGACCGCCGCCACCGGGCGCACGATAAACCACCGGTGCTTTGATCTGTCCGCCGAACATATAGTGTACCTTGGCGGCGTGGTTGACGATGGCGTCGAGGGCCAGAAAAGCGAAATTAATAGTCATAAATTCAGCGACCGGACGTAGACCATTCATGGCTGCACCGGCCGCAACCCCGCCGATTGCCATCTCTGAGATAGGAGTATCGATAATTCGTCGAGAGCCGAATTCATCGTAAAAGCCACGTGTCACCGCATAAGTGCCACCCCATACGCCCACTTCCTGGCCCATGATGAAGACCCGGTCGTCACGATTTAATTCCTCACGCAGCGCATCGGTTATTGCCTGTCGCATTGTAATGAGTGCCATTCTTTCTCCTGTTTACCTACGGGCACACAGAGCCCGCAATCCTTTTTAATGTTGGCGCATAAGATCCATCATCAATTAACGATCAATCTTCTACATAGATATTGTCGAATAAGGTTTCAAGCGCCGGGAAGGGCGATTGATCGGCAAATTCGACGGCTTCATCGATTACTTCTTCAACTTCGGCATCGATGCGCTCTAATTCATCCTTGGTGGCCATTTTTTCATCGAAAAGATAGCGTTCGAGTATGCCGATTGGATCGTTGTCTCTCCACTTTTCAACTTCATCTTTGGCCCGATAGCGTAACGGATCCCCCATGCTGTGGCCTTCATAGCGGTAGGTAATCATTTCAAGGAATTGGGGACCTTGTCCGTCGTGGATGGCGGCGATGGCTGCTTGGGTTGCTTCATATACCGTGATTACATTCATTCCATCGACTTGCTGGCCTTCCATGCCATAGGCAATGGCCTTAGTGATCATATCCGGCACGGCTGAGGAACGATCGACAGCGGTACCCATCCCATATTGATTATTTTCGACAATATAAATAATGGGCAGTTTCCACACACCAGCCATATTGAGTGATTCGTGAAAATATCCGATACTAGTTGAACCATCTCCCATGTAACACATAGCGACGGCGTCAGTTTCTTTATATTGTTCAGCCAGGGCGATACCGGTTCCTAGAGAAATGTGGCCGCCGACAACCGCGTAACCACCCCAATAGTTTCGTTCGACATCGGCCAGGTGCATGGATCCACCGCGTCCTTTGCTGACACCAGTTTCCTTGCCCATTAACTCGGCCATCACAGCCTTTGGGTCAGAACCGACGGCAAGGGCGTGGGCATGATCACGATAGGCGGTGATGACGTGGTCATGTTCCCGCCGGGCCGCGATGGAGCCAATGGCTACCGCTTCTTGCCCGATATAAAGGTGGAGAAAACCGCCGATCTTGCCCATCTGGTATAGTTCGGCGGTTTTTTGTTCAAATCGGCGTACCAGTACCATTTGACGATACCAGTCGTGTAAGGTCGCCTTATCCATTCTTAACTCCTTCAATTGGATAGTGGTGGGGCCGGGATGCAACTCAAAGAGATGTGGCCTTTTACCGTTCAAGAGTTTAACAAATTTGGCAAAGGCTGGCGATATTTACTTCCGTTCACTAACTGCCTAACATAGATGGGATACTTTGTAACAAAAGGTTTCATGGTTCGTAGTTGCGACTTCATTCGCCTTCTTCAAAGACGGCGTTGAAGCGCTTACTACGAAAAGTTTGTAGTTATTCGCAAAAAAGTGTAACGAAATCCTCAGTCTGAATTATTGTTCTGGGTGCTCGCGATTACGTTGGCACCTGCCGGCGAGAGTGACAATACCCAGTGACGGCATTCCAGTCCTGCCGATTGGAATGCATCTCTCATGGCCGGAGCAATCAGATTGTTATCTGCAGAAGTAAAGGCGATCAGGCTGGGACCGGCGCCGCTAAGGGCCACTCCCAGAGCACCGGCCTCATAACCTGCGTGAATGGCGGCCGCCGCGCCGGGAACCAGCGCTAACCGGTATGGTTGGTGGAGCATGTCGCCCATTGCGAGACCTAAATCCTTATAATCGCCGCTTATCAGGCTATAGATTAAAAGTCCGAAGCGGCTGGTGTTGAAGATCGCCTCGCGCCGATCAACACGGTCGGGCAGCACTGCCCGGGCCTCTGATGTCGGTAAATGAATGTCCGGCAATACGACGACAGCTTTTAGATCAGGCGTTCCCAATGGCTTGATTATCAGGTCGGCCGGACCCCTTTCAACGTCCGGCTGAACCCCCAGTACCAGCCCACCCAACATCGCCGGCGCAACATTATCAGGATGACCTTCTATCTCTACGGCAATCCTCAGTAATTCTTCCCTGGAGTAACGACAATTCAACAAGGCATTGGCTCCCAAAAGGCCGGCAACAATGACCGATGAACTACTTCCCAGACCGCTGCCGACAGGTATGCGGTTGATCATGTGAACCTTGAGGTATTCTGGATGATGCCCAGCAAGCTGGAAAAGGTGTTCCGTCGCTTTAATCAGTAAGTTTTGCCGATCGTGGGGGATTTTTGCGGAATCAATTCCTTCAATATTCAAAGAGTAGCTAGTTTCGAGTGGGGAATCCCCGATCCGTAGTGGTTGGCTGGCGGTCAAAGTAACCTCATTCCAGAGGTCCAGCGCCAGTCCAATACAATCGAACCCAGGCCCGAGATTGGCGGTGGTGGCCGGCGCGCGCACAGTAACGGAAGAATTTTCTGAAGAGTTTTCTAAAAACATCATTGTTAAGCGCCATTTTACAATAAAAAAATTTGTAAGTAACCGGAAATGATCTCAATATAGGCGTATGCGATTTCCATGGGTCAATATTCTGTTGCTGTTATTACTATTGCTGCAGGCAGTAACCGGCTATTTCGGTTTCACCAACGGTAAAGAATCGGCCGCATGGATTTTATGGTTACATGGAATCGGAGCCTATGGATTGTTGCTCTTAATGTTTTTAAAGGCGACGATCATTCTCGACGCCTGGCGTCGAAAAACACGCTGGACGGGATCTCGTCTTGCCTTTGCAATAATGCTTGTCATCCTTGTGCTTACGTTGTTGACCGGCCTGGTCTGGACTTTCAACGGGCCGGTTTATATCGGCGGGTTCAGTCTGGTGAGTATTCATATCTATGTGGCCATACCACTCATGATATTGATGCTCTGGCATGCCTGGCAACTTCGATTTATTCGCCGGGTTCCCGGCGCGACAGGGAGGCGGCTTTTTCTAGGCTTTTCTGTATTTGCGCTCAGCGGAATGATTCTCTGGAGGTTTGCTGGCCAAGCCAAAGCGCTTGCCGGCTTGGAAGGTGCGAACAGGCGATTCACCGGCTCGTATGAAACCGGTAGTTTTTCTCAATTCTTTCCCGTTGTCAGCTGGATTGCCGACCGACCTCCAGCCGTGGAATTACAAAGTTGGACTTTAAGAGTCGAAGGTGCTGTCAGGCAAACGATGGCTATTGGCTACGAAGAACTCTATCAGATGCCGCATAAGACAATAACCTCCGCGCTGGATTGCACGGGAGGATGGTATACAGTGCAGCATTGGCGAGGTATACAAGTTGGTACCTTGCTGGAACGATCCGAACTCTTGTCAGAGGCTTCCAGCGTCACGTTTGAATCATTGACGGGTTATAAACGTCGTTTTGACCTGGCGGAAGCGCAAGACTATGTGTTGGCTCTGGGAATTGCCGCCGATGCGGCGGCGAGCGAATTCGACTTGTTATCGGCTGGCCACGGTTTTCCAATCCGGCTGGTTGCGCCGGGCAAGCGCGGGATGGAATGGGTCAAGTGGGTCAGACTGATACGGGTCAATGAGACAGGAGCGTGGCAACAATCCCCTTTACCGCTGCAATAGGTCATATCTCCCCGGAAATTCCGGCCGGTGTTGGCTGGCTAATGACGCGATCGCCTAATTCGATAGACGTATGGCTTCGTTCATAGCCTAAAACATTCTCAAAGGCTTCGATAGCGACGGCCAGCATTTCAAGCTCAGGTTCGCGGGTTGTCAACCGTTGTAAGACCAGATTGGGCTTGGTGATGAGCCGCACCAACGCATTGTCCTGATGAGCCGCAGTAAAGCGTAAAAATTCGTAAGCGATCCCAGCTACTACCGGCAGCAGCGCTAGTCTAGATAGGATGCGGGGCAAAAGGCTCATCTGGGGCAGCAAACTGTAAAGCAATATGGAAATGACGACAACGGTCAGCAAGAAGGCGGTCCCGCATCGCGGGTGTTCCAATGGAAATCTAGCTACTGAAGTCGGGGTTAATTCTGCACCGGCTTCATAGGCGTTAATCGTCTTATGCTCGGCCCCGTGATAGCCATATAATCGTTTTACATCGGCCATCCGGCCTATAACCCATATGTAACCAATGAGCAACGTAAGCCGAATGGCTCCTTCAATCAGATTGACGGCCACAGGCCAATTTGCTATTGAGAGGAACCGCTCAATTTGATGGGCGAGAAAAGTCGGAAAGACAAAAAAGAGCAAAATAGAGACTGTGAGAGAAAAGGCCACCAAGGTCCATTGTACCGGTCCTTCGAAAATCTTGGCTGGCTCACCGTTGGCGTCTAGGTTGTCCTCTTCCTGGAGAGCAACTTCGGCCGAAAACATCAGGCTCTTAATTCCCAAACCGAGGGCATCCCATAGGAGCGTCAATCCGCGCAGGAAAGGGATGCGCGCCAAACGACCGCCATAGATGTGCTCATTCAATGGTTCGGTGTGAACCACGATATCCCCCTCGGGGTTGCGAACGGCCACCGATAGTGCCCGTGAACCGCGCATCATGACGCCTTCAATGACGGCCTGACCGCCGTAATTAACCGGCGTTAGCATTTGTCTTGGGCCGAGATCTTGCCCGTGATTAAGTTGAATCGTATCTGACATGGAGAGGATTGTACTTCGGTCGTTGTGTTGGGGCTATGCATGTGTTCCCAATTGTAATATAGCCTGCGGTTGGGCTGGCCATCTTTCATATCAAGGAGATCCACTGAGAAGAGGGAGTTGATCGATCTTATCACTGACCACCAGGGTGATAGGTGGACAGGGGCGGCCGTTTACAGCAAGGTAATGACGATCAACAAAACCCAGCCGATACCCAGGTAGATACTTAACCAACCCAACGCATTTCCAATCGAGGCTTTCGTACGGCCCTTATTATCGAGCACAGCGGGGAGATTGAGATACCAAACAGCCCGCTGTCCTTGCCGCAAGGCAAACCATCCGGCACCGATTGCCGGCAATATCCCCAAGACAGTGGCCAAGGCTATCGTCAGTGGTGTGAGCGACGCCCGTATCCTTTCCAGCAGGCTGGATTCTTCCGGCACTAAAAGGGCAGGCAAAACCAAAATCATCAGGGGGATGATATTCAATAACAAGCCGGTCAATCCGGCTGTTAAGCCGGAATTGGCAGAGCGTTCGGCATTGTTACGCATCTCCGGCTGGACAGCTTCAAGAGTCAATGGACGGCCGCAATTTGGGCAAAAGGCGCTGCCCCTTAAAGACGGCGCGTAACAAATGCTACAATTGATAACATAACCCGAACGATCGGAAAAAACCTGGGGATCGACTTTTAATTCGATCAACATGTTTTCTCGATTTTTAACAAGAACGCCGGGGTTGTCAGGAATCGCGACCGGTTCATCCGGATTGAAGGCGACAATTTGGGTCGGGTCATCTTCCACAACCGCTACTGCGGTTGATGATGTTTCTTCTTCCGTAGGTTGTGGTTGAACCAGGCTACCGGTGAGAAGGGTTCTCGCTCGGTCTGACAGCTCGCGACGCCTGGCTTTGTTCGCTTGTTGGCGTTGCAAATCGACCCATTGAATCGTTGCGTTAACCTGAACCCGCGCGCCGTCGCGAACATAAGTTGAGATGAGTTGCAGAAGTTCGCGGGCCTTTTCTACATCGGGAGCATCCAGTTCCAGTTGGCAAGTGTTATCGAATGGGCGCACACGGACCACAACCTCTTTTTTTTGTAAGCCCATCCAACTCGAAACAGTGGCCACAATGAGACCGCTTTCTTCATTATAAACCTGCAACGTTGCTCCCTGGTTGGCCAGCGCAAACAAGGCACTTCGCATCACAATGGTGGCATTTACAGGAAAGGCTCGAACCTCAGTAACGGCCATATTGAATCACATTATAACTGAACATAAATTGTATACAATGGCCCATTGGAAGATAATTCACTCAGGTTAGCTAGAGATTTCACCTCTGTCAAATGATCTCACCATGAATACAATCTCCTTCCGGGGTCAGGTCCACATCACCCAATTTAGCGCGCCATGAAATCTTTCACCAAAGATCCTGGTGAATTTATGCCTGCAATTGCTATCGATCAGCTTGCAGATGCGCGATTAACCGCAGTGACGGTCGAAGGTAAACGACTCATAATGGCTCGTGTGGAAGGACAGACATATGCGTTTGATCGGACATGCCCACATGCGGCTGCCGATCTCATGAAAGGTTCGCTTAGCCGGCGCCATATATGCTGCCACGAACATGATTATTGCTTCGATCTCAGCAGCGGACGCATCGTCTGGCCGGATGACGAACATTATCAACTTCGTTTCTACGAAGTGAGAGAGGAAGAAGGAATGGTACTGGTAAAAATTTAAGCCCAGGGAGAGAATTGGTCGAGTTGATTTTACCTATGAACAGACCCAGTGATAAGTCGAATCGCCGTAGAAAAACCCCAGAAATTACGTTAACGATCAGCTCTGCCCCACAGAACAATCATCAAATTCTCCTGGCGTTCGGCTAAGATCCCGGTTGAATTTTGTAGACACCGCCACTATTGAAATCCAAGACATATAATTCGCCATTTACATCTTCACCGAAAGACGGGATTACCATACCACTGTTCAGTACGACGGCCGAATCCCACTCGGTGCCTTGGGGCACCAGCCGCCAGATGGTTCCCCGGCAATAATCGGCCACAAAGTAATTGCCGCCCATTGCGGGGTAATCCTCGCCCCGGTAAACGTAACCACCACTAATCGAGCAGCCTTCACTGTGAGAATATTCAAAAATTGGCATCTCCAATCCATCGGTGTCGCATTGGCCTTGCGGGAAACAGTGATTGCCTTCCATGATACTCCAGCCGTAGTTTTCACCACCCATACTGCTTCCAGGCTGAAAATTGACTTCCTCCCATTGATTCTGACCAACATCGGCTATGTAGAGATCTCCGGTAGCCCGGTCAAAGCTCATTCGCCAAGGGTTGCGAAGCCCATAGGCCCAGATTTCCGGGAGGGCTTCTTCGCTTCCCACATAGGGATTGTCTGATGGAATGGCGTATGCTTCTTCAGAATAATCGACATCCAGCCGTAGAATTTTGCCTAATATGTTTGTTAAGTCCTGACCGGCGTCTAGCGGGTCATTAGCACTACCACCGTCGCCTAACCCGGCATACAGATATCCATCTAGCCCAAACTTGAGAACCCCGCCATTATGGTTTGCATAGGGCTGGTCGACACGTAAATAGACAACCTCGCTGGCCGGATCGGCGCGATCCGGATCGTCAGGTGAAACTGAGAAACGAGAGATATGCGTATCGCCGCTATAATCCGTGTAATTAACCCAGAAATAGCCGGAACCAGCAGCGCCTTCGGTTGCGTAATCCGGATGAAAAGCCAGGCCAAGCAGCCCTTGTTCATTGCCAACCGAGCCGACACGGTCGCGAATGTCCAGGAACGGTTGATTCAGAAGTTGACCATCCTCGATGATCCGGATACGGCCTACTTGTTCCAGGATGAATAACCGGTCATCAAAAGCATGGGTCAAATAGAGCGGCCGTTGCAGTCCGCTTGCAACCGGAGCGAGTTGAATCGAGTTAACAGGTGTGGGTGGGGTTGGTTGTGGTTCTGCGGTCGGAGAAGGTGTGGCCGGGTTGACCGGCGTAGCGTTCGCATCGAGTGTGGCCGTCGACTGGGCTTCAACGATAGGAATATAAGTATTGGTCGCTACTATCACGGGTAAAACCGTTGGAAGAGCTGTGATACCCTCTGTTTCTTCGTCCTCAGGTTGAGCGCCGGCAATTGGCTCTACTGTAGTCCCTCCGCAAGCGGTTAACCCAATGATGAACAGCATGATGATAAGCGGTAATACTTTTCCCATGATTTTTATCATAGCAAAACCGGCCGGAAGAATCGCATCTCCTGACCGGTTCTCATACCATACTGAACTATGGATCTGGCGATGGTTTAGCGGTCAGCGATAGGCACATAGGTCAAATCGCGTTTTCCGGCGTAGCTTTCCTTGGGGCGGATTAATCGATTATCGGCTAACTGTTCCAAAACATGGGAACACCACCCGGCGATTCGGCTCATGGCAAACATACAAGTGAATTGGTCAATCGGCAGCCCGATGGTGTAAAGCACGACGGCCGCGTAATAGTCGACATTGGCATAGAGATTGCGTTCGATGAAGTAATCATTTTGCCGGGCCAACTGCTCGATTTCGGCCGCAACTTCATACCATTCGCTCTTTCCGCTGCTTTTGGCAAGTTCTTTCGCCAGCGGGCCAAGAATACGCGCTCGTGGATCCTCAACTTTATATATGCGATGGCCGATGCCCATGATACGCTTTCCATCAGCCAGATAACTTTCGAACCAATCCTTGACATTATCGTGACGGGCAGCACTGATGAATTGCTCCATCGCCCTTTGGGTTGCGCCACCATGAGCGGGTCCCTTCAACGTCCCGATAGCGCTGGTAATAGATGAGTAAATATCTGTGCCGGTACTGGTTGTCACTCTAGCCGAAAACGTTGAGGCGTTAAAACCATGGTCGGCCAGCATCACCAAGTAAGAATCGAGGGCGGCAACGGCTTCGGGGCTGGGGTCTTGGCCGTCGAGCATGTAAAGAAAATTAGCTGCGTGGTTCAGGCCAAGTCGAGGCGGAATCGGTTCGCGACCGTTACGCAGACGCTCCCAGGCAGCAACGACCGTTGGCATGACGGCGGTCATCAGAAGGGATTTCTCCCGCGCTGCTTCACTCGTCACATTATCGGCGTCGCTGTCAAGCAAGCCCAACGCGCTGATCGCGGTACGTAATACAGCCATCGGATGCGCATTATGGGGGAAGCCTCGCATGATGCTCAGCAAGGGCTCTGGTAAATTTCTTTTGGACTGAATGGCTGCCTTGAAGAGGTCCAATTCATGGGCATTGGGCAATTCGCCGTTCCATAGAAGATATACAACCTCTTCATAATTTGATTGGGTACCCAAGTCACGTATATCGTATCCCCGATAAATTAATTCCCCTTTTTGCCCATCGACAAAGCTGGAATAGGTTGCAATTTGGTCATTCTTGCTGTCAGACATATTTTATTTCTCCTCAAATGGGCCCCCCAATAGGAAAGGCTTTGTTAATTCAATGGGACGGTTGATCGAAGCCGCTCACCATAAAGAGTCTCATAAAATTTTCGGAATTCGCCGTTCTTTATTTTTCGCCACCAACCCTCGTTTTCCCGGTACCAGATCGCTGTCTTGATAATCGCTTCCTCAGGTGTGTATCCAGGTTCCCAGCCAAGAGCTGTTATCTTGGAAATATCCAGGCTATAGCGCCGGTCGTGGCCGGGCC
>JAWOHK010000064.1:0-13178 GCA_046485205.1 Chloroflexota bacterium
CTGGCATCTCTACAACGTACTGGTGAAACACCGCAATAAGAGTATGTTCACCGGCACCCTGAGCCACAAGATCATGGAAGAAGAGCATGCCTTGGAACTGGATCGCCTGGAAGCGGGCGGAGAAGCCTGGCCCGAAGTGCCCGCGCCGGTTCTCAGGCAACGGCAGCGCAATTTCATGGTCGTCGCCGCGATTGTTGCCGTATTGGCTGTGTGGTTGGTCTACTGGATGTTCACCTTTGAGGATACAGCTATCACCACTTTACCACAGGTGACGCGAGATGTGTTTGTCCCACTGGCTACTCCCACACCTTGATGGGCGGGGAAGCCGGTTTTAACCAGATTAGGTCCGGTTCAAGAGCGACAGACCGGGTCTGATCTATAAGTCAGTACAAAGGATAAGGAGGTTGGAACCATATGAGAGAACATAGACGGTTAATCTTTCTCTTGTTGGGCGTCGTCCTTCTGATGTTTGGGCTGATCCTGGTTGCTTGCAGCGAGCAGGAAGCGCAAACAGTTGAAGTCACACGCATTGTTACAGAAGAGGTAACGGTGCCAGGCGCTGATATTGAAGTGACCCGGATCGTGGAGGTGGAACTACCGCCATCGGTTCCGGTCATCCCATTTGCCGAGGAGTGGATGACTTCGCCTCATAACGATAAAGAGGCGGCCGCATTTACTCACTGGGACGAGGATGATCCGCCGGAGGTTCCGGTAGCCTGCGCCAAATGTCACAGTACACCGGGTCATCTAGACTTTTTAGGCGCGGACGGCAGCGAGGCTCTGGTTGTCAATGATCCCGCACCTGTCGGCACGACAGTCCAATGCGAGGCTTGCCATAATGATGTGACCCTCACCAAGACCAGCGTGGTCTTTCCCTCCGGGATCGAGATCATCAACCTGGGCGATGAGGCGCGTTGTATGGAGTGCCATCAGGGCCGTGCTTCTACCGTGTCCGTCGACAATCGAATCGCCGACGCCGGACTGACCGATGATGTTGACACGGTCAGCGAGGACATGGGCTTCACCAATATTCACTACTACGCGGCGGCCGCCACTCAATATGGCACGCTAGTCAAGGGCGGGTATGAATATGCAGGCGAGTCCTACGATGCTCGATTCGATCACGTCGCAAGCCACAATACTTGTATAGAGTGCCATGACATGCACACGCTGGAAGTTCGCATCGACGAGTGCACGGTCTGTCACACAGATGTCAATGCAGTCGAAGATCTCGTCAATGTCCGCATGGCAGGTTCGCTGGTCGATTATGACGGCGACGGCGATATGGATGAAGGCGTCCATTTCGAGATCGAAGGATTGCGTGACATGCTCTATACAGTAATGCAGACCTATGCTCGTGAGGTGGCCGGCACGCCCATCGCCTATGATTCAGCGTCGTATCCGTATTTCTTCATCGATACGAATGATGATGGTGAATTGAGCGAGGACGAGATCGCCTTTCCCAACGCCTTTAATGCCTGGACGGCGAGGCTGGCTAAAGCCGCCTACAACTACCAGGTGTCGCTTAAGGACCCGGGACGATACGCGCATGGCGGCAAGTATGTCATCCAGTTGCTCTATGACTCGATCGATGACCTGAATCAAGCTGTGAGCACGCCGGTCGATCTGGCGTCCGCCCACCGCATCGATCACGGTCACTTTGCCGGTTCTGAAGCAGCCTTCCGTCATTGGGATGAAGATGGAGGTATTGTCCCCGGGACCTGTGCCAAGTGTCACACCGCGGCCGGCCTGCCTCAATTCCTGACGGAGAATGTCAACACCAGCCTTCCGGCCAGCAATGGACTGGATTGCGCGACCTGCCACAACGACGTTCAAGAGTTCACAATCTACGAAGTAGAGCAGGTAACGTTCCCCAGCGGTTTGCGCGTGTCGTTTGGCGAAGATGAGACCGAGAGCAATCTATGCATCACCTGTCATCAGGGTCGTGAGTCGACGGTTAGTGTTAATCGCCTGATCGCCGACAAAGACGACAATACACCGGATGAGGGGCTGCGGTTCTTAAACATCCACTACTACACAGCCGGCGCGACACTCTTCGGGACAGAAGTCAAGGGCGCTTACGAGTTTGCAGGGCAGGAATACTCCGGACGCCTGCAACACGTACCGCGTTACGACACCTGTACCGAGTGTCACTCAATCCACGCTCTGGAAGTGGAGGTTGAAGCATGCAGTAATTGCCACGAAGGTGTGGAGACCGAAGAAGACCTGCGCGACATCCGCGTCAGTGAACCCGATTACGACGGTGATGGGGATGCCGACGAAGGTGTCTTCTATGAGGTCGACACCATGCGCGGTGTCTTGCTGGCGGCTATTCAAGAGTACGCCACCAATACGGCCGGCTTGCCGATTATCTATAGCTCGGCGCGCTACCCGTACTGGTTCGGTGATCCCAATGGTAACGGGCAGATTGATGAAGGCGAAGGGGTCTATACAGCCTGGACGCCTAACCTGCTCCGAGCGGCATACAACTACCAGGATTCTCTGAAGGATCCGGGGGCTTATGCCCACAACACCTCGTACATCCTGCAGATCCTCTACGATTCGATCAACGCGGTCGGCGGGGACACTTCAGGCATGACGCGAGCTGCTGTTGTGACGGGCGATACCGAATAACCTTCGGTTCGCAATCTTGGCGACATAAAAAGGGTCGGGTTTCCGCGAGGGAGCCCGGCCCTTTTGCGTGTATTATGCGGCTTGCCCGGCAGCCCTAATACCTTGTATCAAAAGGTTTCTCCTGTTCGTAGTTGCGACTTCAGCCTTGCTCTCAGAGACGGTGCTGAAGCGCCGACAACGAACAGGTTGTGGTTGTTTGTATACCAGTGTACTAAAGTTGATTGGCAAAAAACAAGCCGGCCTTTTTTAGGCCGGCTTGAGTACCTTGACCAAGGATGATGGAGCGCGATGCGGGCTGGAAGAGGCGACGATGCGATGGGTCAAGTTTAAAAACTAAATAGTCGCGACTTCCTTCATATCTCCTTCCAGTCCGAAATAGCGGCCAACCAGTCGGGCGGAAGTTAAGATGACGACGGCCGGCAGTCCCATCCTCAGGGCAAAGAAGGTGATGACAGTCAGTATGGCTTGAAACTCGTTCATGATAATCCTCTTTTCCCGGTATTTCGCCTCCCGGGCCGGCAACCTTGTCAGGTCATTGTCACTCGCGGCCGGCAATTGGTCCGCTTACTATCAGAATACAAGATCGCTGCCTCGACGTAAATCAGGCAAACAGGCCATTTATCTGATGCGGCGTTTCCCCATAGAACATGACTATCTAGAAGGTTTTGAGCGGTGGCGGAGGGTGGATTTGGCCCACAAGGAACATATGATGGGTTAAAACCCCCACGACGCGCCGATTTGGAGCCGAAAAACGCCCCGAACCCTGGCCTAAAGTGCCGAGCTGGCATCTTGATTCCCCATTTGAATGGGATTTTCCCCACCTTGGCTGACGCTCGCCGGCCATAAAAGATTGGGTGTTTGCCCGATTTACTCCGCCCCCGGTCTTCTCTTATACTGACCTTATCTTCTTCGATTTGTAGGTATGATCATGTTGCCGGTTCCCCACTCCGGCAGCAGAGGAGGCTAGTAACCAAATGAGTTTCCGACTAAAGCGACACCTCATCATAGGCCACATCTGCTTAGGACTGTTGGTGGCCCTGGCACTTTTCGCGAGGGTTCCATCAGCCGGCGCGGCCCCCCTGCTTCAGGATCCGACACCAGAGGCTAACGCCCAGGACTGCACCGGTTGCCATCAGGGATTGCGCGGCTATTGGGAGGAAAGCGCGCATGGCCATGCCCTGACGGATCCCGTCTTCCAGGCCGCCTGGCAAGAGCAGGGCAACCCGCGCGAGTGTCTGGAGTGCCACACAACCGGCTATGATGCCGAAACCGGCACCTATCGCGAAGGTGGCGTGGCCTGTCTGGCCTGCCACTCCCCCGTTCCCAGCAACCATCCGGACAGCTATATGCCGACCGATGTCTCCTCCCGTTTGTGCGGTACCTGTCATGTGGAAACATTCAATGAATGGGAAGTCAGCGATCACGGGATTCAGGGCATGACCTGCAACCAGTGCCACAACCCGCACACGGCTGCCATCCGTTCCGGCCACTCGCAGGAACTGTGCCAGAGTTGTCATAACACGCAGGGGCACTATTACTCGTTCACCGGCCACGCCCGTGAAGGGTTGTTGTGCACAGACTGCCACTTGAGGATCAACGACTCCCCTGAAGCCGGCGTCGAGGGCCACGGCAAGCAGCACCATACTTTTAAGGTCGATTTGCACACCTGTAACAGTTGCCACCTCCAGGACATGCACGCTGAGGTTGATCCCACAGCCATGGGCGTCAGCACGAACGCCAAAGCGGATGTGGCCTGTTACCCGGCCGAGATGGTGCAGCCGGTCGCAATGACAACGCCGACCTCGACCGCAACGGTGAGCGAAATACCCCATGGGCCCAGCCCGCTGGTTTACGTTTTACCGGCCGCCTTCGGCATCCTGTTTGGGGCCGTGATGGCTCCCTGGGTCGAACACCGGGTCAAAGGTCGCCAGCATAGAGAGGATCAGTAATATGGCCAATCAAATCGGACGCCGCGATTTTCTGAAGTTGGGATTCGCCGGGTTAGCCACGGCCGCCGTCGGCATAGGCGCGTCCCGATTCAACCTGCCAGTCGCTGCGACTCCACCCAAGAAAACGACGGCCGCAGACGGCAAGCATCAATGGGCAATGGTGATTGACGAGTCGAAATGCGTCGGCTGCGATGGTTGCCTCAGAGCCTGCCATGCCTACAACGACACCCCGCCGGAAATTGCCTGGTCGCGTGTGGAGAACGCAGGCGTGAAGGAAGATGGGACGCCGGCCTACCGGCCAGTACCTTGTATGCACTGCCAGGATGCCCCCTGTGTAGAGATATGCCCTGTTGGCGCCAGCTACCGCCGCGATGACGGCATTATCATGATGGATTATGAGCGCTGCATCGGCTGTCGCTACTGCCAGCTGGCCTGTCCCTACGGGGCGCGCTCGTTTAATTGGGAAACCTTCGAAGAGCCCAATCCAGCCGTGCCGACCTATGGCCAACCGGAGGTTCCCCGACGGCCGCGCGGTGTCGTTGAGAAGTGTTCCTTCTGTTACCACCGGATCGATCGCGGGCTGGCTTTCGGCATGATACCCGGCGTAGACCCGGCCGCCACACCGGCCTGCGTGGTAGCCTGCTCCTATGGGGCCCGTATCTTCGGCGATTTGAATGATCCGGAATCACCAGTCAGTGTGGCCTTGCGCGACAACCCCGAAGCCTACCGGTTGCGGGAAGAGCTTGGCACTGAGCCGCGTGTATATTATATCCCGGCCAAGCCGGGAGAGGAGGAACCGTCATGATCCGCCGGGCTTCATTGCCGTCACCCCGTAAGCCTGTCCATCTGTGGATGGGTGCGTTGCTGGTTTTTATGTTGATTGGACTGGGTGCCGCGGCCATTGTTTTGGTAAAAGGGTTGAGTGTGACGAATTTGAGCGATTTGGTTCCCTGGGGGCTATGGATTTCCATCGATCTCACGGCTATCGCTCTCAGCGCTGGCGCCTTCACCATTTCCGCGTTTGTTTATCTGCTGCGGCGCAAGGAACTTCAACCGCTGGCCCGGACGGCCGTCTATGTCGGCCTGATCGGGTATAGCATGGCCATGATGATGCTGTTACTGGACATCGGCCGACCAGACCGTTTTTGGCATGGATTTGTCTTTTGGAATATTCATTCGCCGCTCTGGGAGGTTACGATGTGTGTCGGCCTCTACTTTAGTGTGCTGGCGCTGGAAGTGGCACCTATCTTCGGTCATTGGTCGGCCGTCGAGAGCCGCTTCCCCCGTCTGTCGCGCCATCTGACATCGATTCATCGCCTGGCGCCTTTCCTGGCGCTAGCCGGTCTGTGCCTCTCCACGCTTCACCAATCCTCCTTGGGTTTAACCTACGGCAAGCTGGCTGCCCGGCCGATTTGGTACCGTCCGTGGCCGATGGCGATCAACTTCTATGTTTCAGCCATTGTCGGCGGCCTGGCCCTGGTGACGCTCATCTCGCTGGTGTCCTCTAAACTGTCCCCTCGCGCCCGGGTCAATCGGGAATTGTTGGCCAAGCTCTCGCTCATCGTCGGCTGGTTCGCGCTGGGGCTGCTGGCTTTGCGTTGGCTGGATCTCATGACGATGCCGACGGTTTACGAACCGGCCACGACCGAGGCGCTCTATATCCTGACGCGTGGCCGGCTTGCCTTCAACTTCTGGTTCCTGGAGATCATCTTGGGCTTGCTTGTCCCGGCGGCGTTACTGCTTATCAGTTGGACGCGCCGGATCGAACGGTTACAGATCGTCGCTCTGGCTCTGATTGTAGTAGGGGTCATTGCTTTTCGCTGGGACACGAATCTGGTCGGACAACTGGTTGTCTTTGGCCAGGTGAATCCCAGTAACATGCTCTACTACACCACATACTCGCCGTCACTTATTGAGATTCTGGCGGGCGTCGGTGTCCTCGCTTATGGATTATTCGCGGTCACCTTCGGCGTCAGGTATCTCAATGTGATCAATCATGGAGATGCGGTGGAAGCGCCCGCTGAAGCCACTGTGTCCGCCGCCATGGTACCCTCCTCTTACCGTTGAGCAAATCGAAGAAATAAAAAGGGCGGATAGAAAAGCGCCGCACCGGGTGAAACCGGTGCGGCGCTTTTTGTTTCTGAAGGAGAGCGTTCTGGGGCTATGTTAGGTCGATGGCTTTTTTCGAAGCCGTTAAAGCCCGGCAACCGGCAGGGTAATGTCTCGTTTTTCCAGCCCCAGGATTCTAGATTGCCTGGCTTTGGTGAAGATCAGCAACTGCGTTAATAAAGTGTAAGGCTACTTTCGGCCCGATCACAGAGCCTTTCAATCAGATACCCTTAATGCCTGGAGAATGGGGGGGCGAAGTGCGTAATCGCGCCTGCCATCACCCGGAACCATGAATTGGCACTGTCATGGGACAGGTCAAACCCGATCAAAAAAGCCGCGCCTTGGGGAAGGTCGCGGCCTACCTGATCCGACGGCCGGAAGAAAATACACTATGAATCAATCACCGCTGAAGCCGATTTGCGATCCGGGTGGAACTCCGGTATACAGCTCGCAACCGGCGCATTTGGCCGGCAGCTTACCGTCTGTGCGCATCCGCGCCACCCAGCAGGCTATCGATGGATTTTTGAAAGCTGCGCAGCCGGCGCGGACCTGCTCGTCGCAGTTGTTGAATACCCAGCACGGAATTTTCGATGGTGACGCTTTCGCCGTCGCGTGGCCGGCAACCGGAACTGAGATCGGCTTGCCTGGCGCGGCCTCCTCGGCCTCCCAGTGGTCCACCAGCCGATTCATGGCATAGCCGATGACGGCCATGAGGATGATCGGCACAACACAGCGCAGGGCGAAAAGAGCTACCATGACTGCAGTGGCCTGGAATTCATTCATCTTAAACCTTCCTTGGCCAACCCCATACAAAAGATTTCGGATTGACCATGACTCCTGACTATAGGGTACTGCCGGAAGGATGGCTTGTCTATCGGGTGAACGATGCATTTGACGTGGGGAAAAAACCCCATGAGGGTCACGAACGACGAGTGACCAAAGAGTGCAGAGCTAAATCGAAGGCCAAAACTTTTCTTTAACGGGCCTCATTCATCGAGGTCGATCAACCCCTTGCGCAGGGCATATTTGACCAGGTCGACGCGACTATGAAGATTCAGTTTGCGCATGATATTCTCGCGGTGGCGATCGACGGTTTTAACGCTGATGACCAGTTCCTGGGCTATTTCACCGTTGCTGTGCCCTTCGGCGATCAGCGTCAATACCTCTTGCTCGCGAGGGGTCAGGTCATCCGTCATAGCCGATTGCTCGCCCGTATCGACCCGCTGGAAGTAGTCTTGCACCAGCCTGCCGGCCAGGGAGGGATAAAGAAACACCTCGCCCCGGCTGACGGCGCGGATAGCTGTCACCAGTTCGTCCGGCGCGGCTCGCTTGGGGACATAGCCGGCCGCCCCGGCGCGCAGCATCTCGAAAAAATATTGATCGTCTTCATACATTGTCAGCGCCAGCACGGCCGTCTTCGCTGCCGTTTCTTTGATGTGCCGGGTAGCCTCGATGCCGTTCATATCCGGCATCTCGATGTCCATCAGGACGACATCGGGCTCCAACTCCAATACCAGACGGATGGTTTCTCGCCCATTCTCCGCTTCGCCCACAATACGCATATCCGGCTGCGAATCCAGCAACAACCGCAATCCCGAGCGGACGACGGCGTGGTCGTCAGCTAACAGTAAACGGATTACATCAGTCATGAGTCACCTCTCTGAACGGGTTCGGAATGGTCACGCGGACGATTGCACCTTCGCCGGGGCGGGAGAGAATTTCGGCCGTGCCACCGACCAGCGAAGCTCGCTCCAGGATGCCGAACAAGCCCCAGGCCGCACGACCCTCGCTTTGATCGCTGAAGGTCTGATCGACGTCAAATCCACGGCCATCATCCTGCACCGACACGACAACATCCTCCGCGCCGAAGAGGATTTGGATCAGGACGCTCCGGGCACCCGAATGGCGAGCGACGTTGGTCAGGGATTCCTGGACAATGCGAAAAATAGTGGTCTCGATGTCGGGCTTCAGACGCGTGGCTTTGCCTTCGGTAATGAGCTGCGTGTGGATGGCAGTGCGTTGTTCGAATTGGTTGACATGCCCGCGCAAAGCCGGAATCAACCCCAGATTGTCCAGGATAGACGGGCGCAGGTCAGCGATCACGTCATGAACCTCCTGGAGTACCTGGGCATTCATGTGCTTCATTTCCAGCAATTGCTGCTTCACTTTAGGCGGATCTGATTCCACTCGTTCGGCGGCCGCGGCCAGACTCAGACCCAGCGCTGTGAGGGTCTGGCCGGTGCCGTCGTGAAGCTCGCGGGCGATGCGCTGGCGCTCCGCTTCCTGGGCCGAGACGACGCGGTGGAGTAATTCGCCGCGTAATTTGCCGCTTTGCTCCACCTGAGCATAGAGAGTGGCGTTATCAATGGCGATGCTCAGCTGGTCGGCGATGGTCCGGGCCAGGGCCACATCGCGCAAGGAAAATGGCCTGGCGTCATAGAGCGTGCAGAAAACCAGGCTGCCGATGACCTGACCCTGGACGATCATGGGCAAAGCCATCGTATGGCCGCCGGCGGCTGTCGAAACGCCCATGAGGCCGGACAGGCCGGGTGCGGACGAACCCGAAGCCGGCGCAGCAGGCGTCAACTCGTCCAACGGCATGACCTCGTGAGCGATCATCCAGGCCGGCCGGCCGGTAGCGATGGTAAATTCGGCCAGTTCCAATCCCTGGGCTTTGCGTTCGGCCACCGGGGCGGCGGCATCATTGCACTCGACAACCGACACGATCTCCGGCGGCTCGCCTGTCGCCCGACGGAGCAAGATCATACCGGCATTCACCTGGGGCAACATATTGACGAGTACGGGCATGGCGTCATTCAGCAGCGTCGAGCGGTCGAGCGTACTGGCCAGCTCTCTGGAGACGGCAAAGAGCAGGGCCAGGTCGCGGACGGCGGCTTCCAGTTCCCGATTGAGTTGTTCGGTTTCAATCCGGGCCTGTTCCTGGATGAACATGGCCTCTTGCTGGGCGGCCACACGCGCATCCTGGGCTTCAACCAATCGTTGCCGGTCTTCGATTTCAAAGACATTGAGGGCGCGAATGATGAAAAGAGCCATGAATATCGCCATCAAGGTTCGCAATAGCTGGATGGGAAAGCCGAAGGTTGCCAGAAAGGATTCGGTATTGAGAATAGTTGATGGGAAGATGAAACTCGGTCGGGGGAATAGCTGGCCGATCACCCCGTAGATGAACAGCGCCACACCTGCGCCTAATAAGGCGCGACCAAATCGGGCCACACCCCGGCGTTTAAACATCCGCTGTTCCAGCCAGATAGCCCAGGCGGCGATGACCGCGCCGGGAATGGCCAGTGTGTAACGGGCCAGAACGTCGGCGGCGATAATCATGTCGTGCCGGTCCGGTCGGTAAACTACCAACGTGGCCAGGGAACTGATCGCCCACAGCACCAGAAACCCCATCGCGCCGGCTAGGGCAAACCGGTTGCCGTCCCCGGTTTCCCGGCGATTGGCATGGAGTAGCGTAATGCCGAAAAAGACGAGCAGCAGGAAAGAAACAACCAGATGGAGCAGGCGCACTTCGGGTAGCAACAACCAGCCGGGGATGCTGCTGCCGCCACGGGCATCGATGATCTCGAACATTTCGAACCATTCTTGCAGCCCGTGGACGAAGCCAAACCCGGCCAGGAACAGCAGCGCGCCGGCCAGGCGAAACTCTGAGCGACGGAAGCGAGAAGAAGCCAACCAGATAGCCAGGCCCATGCTGAAAAAGGCCAGACCATAGAAGAAGTAGATGACGATGATATTGCGCTGAAAAAAATCAGCCATGCTGCCCCCGCATGCTTGCTGCGCTCCACTCCCGGATGCGCTAGGAGATATCGTCTACGTGGAATTCACGCCGTCCACCACTGACAGCGATACACTCGCCGCCGATAATTCCACGCTTTCATTCAACGCGCTGGTTTTGACATATCCCATTGCTAACGGCCCGGCCGGTCCGTCGGAGGCTGAGGTAACCGTCCCCACCGGGCGACCGGCTGCCACAATTTCTACCCCCGCTTCGATGGCCGTTGACGGGCGCAGGCGAACCAGTCGCTTGGCCAGCTTGCCCCGGCTTTCCATGCGGGCGATGATCTCCTGGCCGATATAGCAACCTTTATGGAAGGAGACATCGGCCCACAAATTGGCCTCCAGCGGGATGTAGTCCAGGGTCAGTTCGCGCCCGAACCGGGGCAATCCCGCTTCGATTCGCAGGTAGTCGTAGGCGACGTCATCAATCGGTTGAAGACCGGCTTCGAGCAAGGCCGCCTGGACAGCCTCCGCGTCAGAGACGCCGGTGGTGACGAAGAAACCGTCACCGGCGATGGGATCTGTACGATGAAGGTAGGCTGTATGGCCGTTAATATCGCCTTGTCGCCAGTGATGCAGGGGCAAATCGACCTCCGGGAAGCCGGCCGCGACCAGCATTCCCCCGGCCTGGCGGCCGTAAACGCCGAAAACGGCTGTCTCGGCGCTGATGTCGCGGAGTTGGAAATCATCGTTGAAAAACACATGGCGCATCAGATAGCGAGACAGAGCATCGGCGTGGTCTTCTCCGACCAACATGTAGACCGCCTCGGTGGTTGTATAGAGTATAGGTCGGTCGATGATCCGGCCAATATCGGTCGTTAGCACCGTGGCCGCGCCTTGACCGGATTTCAGATCGTTCAGGGCTTGGGTCGACATACGGTGGATCAGATCCAGTCGCGTCTGGCCGGTCAGGTAGAGCATACCGCGCCGGTCGTGGTTCACCAGAACGGCCGCTTCGTGGGCCACGCTATAGTTCTCAGGCGAAATCGATTTCGTCATCGTCGTCATCGTCATCATTTTCATATTCCCACGGGGCATCACCGTTGCCGTAGGCCTCATCAGATAGGTGGTCGGGGTTCAGTATGCCGATGGTCGCCGGCTCGATTAAATCCTGGCCGGTGGGTTCAAGCGGCTCCCAGCGGTCAGCGAAGGATTGAAGAAAAGGCAGGTAACGTGCCTCATGTTCGTAGGTAGCCTGGGCGATGAGTTGTCCGAGGGCCACGCCGCCCAGAGGCTTGTAATGCCGGGGATCCGTCAGAGCTCGATCAGACAAATTACCGATCCAATCCTCCAGATGGAGCCTCGAACCCTGGAAATCCTCGAAGACGGTGTCCAGATCGCGCCCCTGGGCATCCTGAAAGCGCTCGGCATTGTAGGCGCTAGGGTTGTCTACGGCGGCCAGCAACCGTTCCGGGCGTTTGCCCTGTTCCATGCGCATCAGACCAGTGACAACCTCGGCATCCCAAGCAGTCAGGATGCTCAGCAAATCGGCAATCGACCACCGACCGATGACTCCGGGCGTGACCAGCGCTTCGTCCGGTAAGGCTTCCAGCGACACCAACAAGCGCTCGCGCGATTCGTCCAACCGGTCGAGAAGTTCTTCCTGTGTAGTCATTATTTTTCCCGCGTCCATTCTAGCACACCCGGCTGGACCTGACAGTTTGTGGAATTGATCCGCCACCGTAAAATGATGCTCAGAGACTGAATCATGACAAATGTCATCTGATATGAGTGATAGATGGTACCCACCCATTTTACCGACTTTCGATTATAATCGGGACATCCGAGTTGCCCGGCAGGTTAATGTTTCTTGACCAAGATCTTGGCCGGGTAGTTAAAGTTACTATGATCACGGAAAGCGCGCTATAATTGTCGAAAGACAGGTTGCACAATCAACAACATCTCATAAAAGATCAAAGGCTTGGTTGTCACTATGAATTCCAATTCACAATCGATTTCCGATGATAATATGCGGTCCGGCGAAACCACGAGCGGTAAATCGCGCGAAGTGCGCTGGATAGTTGTCAAACGCACGCCTGGGATCACGGTAGCTGAAATTTATGTCGGTCATTTACAGTCAGAAGGGATTCCAGCGCGCGCCTGGCAAGAAGGCGCCGGCGAAGCACTGGGCTTGACTACCACCCATTCCGCTCATTACCAGGTCCATCAACACCACATCTGGGAGCAAATCCATTGCCATATTGACAGATTCTTCACCTGATGAAGCCTCACCCACCACAACAAAGTCAGGTTGTGCATCCAGGTAAGCCCGTAATCCCTGGCGGACAACCTCATGGTCATCGACAATCAGTATTGTTATTTTTCGTGAATGCATATCAAATCTCCGTCAACTGGTAAGGATATTTTAGAATGATGGATGTGCCATGTCCCAATTTACTGATGATCTTTAGCTCACCACCAATCAAGCTGGCGCGTTCGCTCATGAACTCTAAACCCATTCCATCGCTTCGCCGTTGATCGAAATCAAACCCCTCGCCATCATCCTGGATTTTTAGGACAAGAATCTCTGTGCGAAAATCGAATTCCACATTGACGCGTTCAGCCTGGCTATGCCACAGCACATTTGCTAAAGCTTCCTGAATAATCCTGAAAATGCTTTTTTGAACATCTAGTGGCAAGCTATGCTCCCCCCACACATCAATATTAATTTCAATCTCATTCCTT
>JAWOHK010000150.1:0-2572 GCA_046485205.1 Chloroflexota bacterium
GTTCACCATCGCCGAATTACGAGAGCAGTTTGGCGACAGGGTCTGTTCGCGTGTCCAGAGAAATGGCGATGTGTGTATTCCCACAGCCGCGGCGCAACAATGGATTGAGGATCGCAACGCGGATATGATTCTCGGGCATTGCATCGGCTTCACCGTCGCCAGTTATCGGTTTGCCCAGGGCGATCTAAAAACGGAAACGTTTGGACCTGAGGCAGAAACGGTTTTCGATCTCGACCGTAACGTGCCGATCATGCGGACGATCGCCGCCAACGGATCGCTCTACTGGGCCAGATCGGTCTGGACCAGCGAAGTCTCCGGCACGCCGCGCGCTATCATCGATGGCCTGATCGCCCTCCGGGAACCGGTCGATCTGAGCATTTACTTGCCCGGTTTTGTAGGTGGGCATTCTCTCCTGGCCTATGGGGTGGAGGAAGTAGCCCCACAGCAATATCATATCCTGGTCTATGACAACAATTTCCCCGGCCAGCCGGCCTTCGTTGAAGTTGATTACGAGGCCAACATATGGCGCTATGCCCACGGTGCGGTCAATCCCGACGAAGTAGCTGTGCCTTATGAGGGCGATGCCGGCACGGAAACGTTGCGTTATATACCTCTTTCTGCCTATGACGCAGTCGCTTGTCCCTTCTGTCCCCCGGAATCAGCGGATGATGAAGATATCGAAGCCTTCACGTTGCTGACATTTCTCGGCCAGGGGGACTTCCTGGTAGAAACAGCGCTCGGGGCTATCGGTTGGGTGGCGGGCGAAATTGTGAACGAGATTCCCGGCGCGCGATTCATTTTCCAGCGCGGCCAGTTGGCGGCCGATGACGCGCCCGACATCATCCTGCCCGCCGGTCTGGATTTCACGGCCCAATTCACCGGCATGAACCGCGTCTCCAGCCTGGGACCGGATGCTTCTGTCGTCCTCGATCAGCTAACGCCGGCAGCCGAACAAAGCTCCCTGGCCGTCGCCTATTCGACCCAGGGCGTTCAATACCAGGCCGGAGGCGAACAATCGCCGGTATTGAAAACAACCCTCCGCCGGGGCGATACAACCTTCCGGGTCGGCCTGATAGAGGTCGCTCTGGCCGACGGCCAGAGCCTGGTGATGAGCACCCCTGAGGACAGCGGCCTGTTAGCCATCAGCAGCCCTGACGCCGAAATATCCGCCGTCACCATGTTCATCACCCGCCTGACCAGCGAGGACGAAGCGATATTCGCTACAACATCTCTTTCAATCGAAGACGGCGGCGCCGTCGCCCTGGATGTTGAAGCGTGGGACGGCAGCGGTAGCATGGATGTCTATCGCGATGAAGGTGGCGATGGAGAGTATGACGAACAACCTTCTAAGCTGATTAACGAACCACTGACGGAAGTCATCCGGCAGAGTAACAGCGACACAGTAGCGATTGTGATCAATCATGTGATCCCGTTTCTCGGTGAAGACGGCCAGGAAACGATACTCGATGGCCTTGCCGGGCAGGATTTATCCGGACGAGAGTTTGGTGAGATAGTGCGGCCGTTCCATCTATCGAATGATCGGCTTATCAGGTTCATCACTGCTCTCGATTTGCCGATACCGGAATTGGCCGAGATGCTTTACGCTTTACGTTTGGAGGAGGAAGACCTGGAGATCATCATCGAGGGTCTGGACCTGGCTAAGGAAGATGAATCGGCCTTACGAGATTATCTGGCCGATCTCGCGCTATATGCTGAGATCATAGCCGAGTGGGAGTTCCTGAACAGCGACGACATGACCCGGCTGGCCAGGCTACTCAACGCGCGCAATTTGACGGCCGATCAGTATGTTCAACTCCTGCCCAGATTGGGGTTGAGCACCGAAGCATTGGAACAGCTTCTGGGTCTTTTGAATTTATCGGCGGCCGATCTGGCCTACATTGCCGAAAAACTGGGTCTTGATTTGGCAACCGTTCCGGGTACGCCGAACGGGACAGCGGTCGTCACGACAACTGCCACCCCAACCCAGACCGCAACCCCCACTGTGACGCAGACGCCCACACCCACCCAAACGCCAACCCCAACGGTCGTTTTAAGTCCGTCGCCCACAGGCACCCCAGACCCTAATTCGGGCGCTCCCCCACCACCGACCCAGACCCCCGGTTCCTACCCCTATCCGAGTCCTGAACCGTCGCCCACCGGGACGCCGGTTCCTGAACCGTCGCCCACCGGGACGCCTGATACCTACCCGTGAGTGATTCCAACGGCGTTGCCGGGCCATCAATCAACCGCGTTTTGTGCCGGTGATGATTTACGGATCGTAGCCCCAGTAGTACTCGCCGTTTGAAAATACCTGGCTGCCGGCGGCGGCGGTCTGCCCCTGGTAAGCCAGGAGGCGCAGCAGGCGGCGCAGGTGGACCGATCCGCATGGGTGTGGCTTCCGCTTTCGGCCAGCAGCGCCAGGAAGTCGGCCGCGTCGAGGCTGATGGTCTCGTCTAACTGCAAGCGGACGTCGCGGCGGGTGGCGGTGAGGGGGCAACGGCCGTTACCCCCTCCAGCAGTTTTCGCAGCCGCGCCAGCGTCACGCGCAAATTGTTACGGGCGTCCGCTTCGC
>JAWOHK010000282.1:0-7828 GCA_046485205.1 Chloroflexota bacterium
TTGCGCTTTGGCGGTTCAGCATAGATGCAACTGATCGGCACTTCTTCGACGCGCAAACCATGTTCTTTGATAATAAATTGCATCTCAGATTCGACTGAGAAACCATTGCTTTTCTGTCGCGTTAAGAGCGCCGCCGCCCGCGGCGAGAGCGCCCGAAAGCCACTTTGCGAATCTGTGATAGCCACACCCGAAGCGGAGTTTGTTACCCAGGTCAGCCCATGCTGACCAATTTGCCGCCACCAGGGGATATCACTATGAACTTCAAGGAAACGTGATCCCACGACCAAATCCGCCGTGTCTTCGAGAATGGGCCGAACCACTTCGGGGAGTTCCCTCGGTTGGTGCTGGCCTTCCGCATCGTTAACTCTGATGTGGCAACCGGTCTGCAGGATACAGCCGAACTGACCCGTGATGAAATGGGCCAGATCATCGGCCAGATCACCACCAACTGGGACTTCAACACCGCCAAGAGCCTGGCCGAAGCCAACCTGACCGCGGCCACCGCCGCCGACAAGGGCGACGTCTATATCCTGGCCCCCAACGACGGCACCGCGCGAGCCATCGCCGATGCCTTCAATGTTGATGCCGATGTCTCCAACTTCGTGGTTACCGGACAGGACGCCGAGATCGCTTCCGTCCAGTACATCATCGACGGCCTGCAGTCCATGACCGTCCTGAAGGATGTCCGTACCCTGGTCGGCGACGCCATCGCCGCGGCTGTTGCCTACCTGACCGGTGGCGAACCGGAAGCAACGAACACTTATGACAACGGTGTCATTGAAGTGCCGGCCAAGCCGTCCGAGGTCATCTCCGTGGACCAGAGCAATGTCCAGGAGGCCATCATCGACTCCGGCTACTGGGATGCCGAAGAATTCACCGGGCTCGATGGGTAGTTTGACCGGTTGAAATCGAATCAGGAATAGTGACGGAGAACTCCGTCACTATTCCTTTCTTGTTTTATTTGGAGGGTCAATGGAACAGTCCGCAGAAAAAACCCCGGTGGTGGAAATGCGAGACATCAAGAAGCACTTTGGTGCTGTCAGGGCCCTGCGTGGAGTCGACCTGGCCTTGAACCGGCATGAAGTGCTGGGACTGATGGGCGATAATGCCGCGGGCAAGTCAACACTGATGAAAGTCCTGAGCGGCGCCTATACTCCAAATGAAGGAGGCATTTTCATCGAAGGCAAGGAAGTTCACTTTTCCAGCCCCATGGAGGCTCGCCGGCTTGGAATTGAGATGGTTTACCAGGACTACGCCTTAGCCAACAATCTCGATGTGGCGGGCAATGTTTTCATGGGCCGCGAAGTGGTCCGATTGAAGCTGGGCCCTTTGGGGATAATGGACTATCCCTACATGGAGAAAGAGACCAAAAGTCTGATCAACCGCCTCAAAATCGACATCCCTTCGGTGCGGCAAAAAGTGGAGCGACTTTCCGGTGGCCAGCGCCAGGCAGTGGCCATCGCCCGGGCGACCGCCTTCGACGCCAAGGTTATCATCATGGATGAGCCTACCGCCGCGCTGAGTGTGGCGGCGATTGACAAGGTACTGGATCTCATAGGCCAGCTCCGGAAACAGGGCTCGTCGGTCATCATCATCAGTCACCGTCTTGAAGACATTTTTCGGGTGGCCGACCGGATGATTGTGCTGCGCCAGGGACGCAAAGTCTGCGATACACCGGTCTCCGGTGATTTACACGATTTCCGCGAACAGGTCGTGGCCTATATGATCGGGGCTCGCAACGACTTCGCCGAAAATAGCACCGCTTAACAGGCACCAAGAGATCTGACATGGCAACCTTTCAAGATATTCGGAGACTGTTTCGCGAAAATATCCGCGATTATGGTATGTTCATCGCCCTGGGGGTGATCTGGTTAATTTTCTCCATTACCACTGATGGCCTTTTCATTTCAGCGCGAAACCTGGTCAACCTGGTTAATCAGGCCGGCTTTATCATCGTCATCGCCGTGGGCATGACACTTGTAATCGTCATTCGTCATATCGACCTGTCGGTCGGCTTTCTGGCCGGTTTTTTGGGGGCGGTGGCCGCTATAGCCATGGTCAGTTGGGGGCTGCCGGTGTGGGTGGTCATCCCCATGACTCTGCTGTTCGGCATTTTGGCCGGGCTACTGACCTCGTTTCTGGTGGCCAATGTCGGCATCCCCGCCTTTGTCGCCACCCTGGCCGGCTGGCTGGGCTACCGCGGCGCCCTGGGATTGGTGACTCGATCAACAGGCACCATCGTCATTCCCAATACCACCTTCAATGCCCTGGGTGGCGGCTTCATTCCCGATATTACCGGGTTATCTTTCCTGCCAGACAGACACAAGGTGACCCTGCTGCTGGGAGTGATCGGCATCATCATTTATGCGGTTACCACGATCCGTGCCCGCCGGAAAAGAGGCCCCCAGATCGACGACCTGTCTACCCCCTTATTCATCTTCAAACTGGTGGTGATCTCGGTGGCGATCGGCGCGGCGGCCTGGACCTTCGCCGGTTACCAGGGGCTCTCGTGGACCGGCGTCATTGTCCTAATTGTGGTGCTGTTCTATGATTTCGTGACCAGAAGAACGGTGCTCGGTCGCCATATTTACGCCGTGGGCGGCAACCCCGAAGCGGCCGAGCTGAGCGGTATCAGCGTCACCCGAATCACTCACGTGGTGTTCGCCTCGATGGGCATGCTGGCCGCCCTGGCGGGTATTCTCTATGCCGCCCGGTTGCGCTCGGCCTCGACCACCGGCCCGTTGCTGTTGGAGCTGGACGCCATTGCCGCGGCTTTTGTCGGCGGCGCCTCGACCTCGGGTGGTGTGGGAACTGTGTTCGGCTCGCTGGTTGGCGCGCTGGTCATGATCTCGTTGACCAGCGGTATGAATTTAATGGGCATTGACAACTCGGTCCAATACATCGTTCGGGCCATTGTTTTGGTATTGGCGGTGGTCTTCGACGTGGTTACGCGTAAGACGGCCAAATAAAATTGAAATCGAACCGGTTTAGTTGCCCTAACGAGATGCGGTCCCTTTTCCAGGATCCGCATTTTTATTTTAAATACGGCCGTGGCAGCGCGTTTGTTTAATGTAGCCTCAGCTCCTGCAGCCAACATCATCTTTCCGGGAAACGTAGCCAAGCGGAGGGCAACGTTTAAAGCTCCAGCCGCTGCGGGAAGCGAACCATGATTCGACCGCTTATCAGAACCGGCACATAATTACCCTCCTTAATTTCATTCGGAGGTAGAGAAGATATGGATGAACAACGCTGGGCAGCGGTTGATGATTATACGGCCGGTCTTTTTATCGCCCGAGACGAAGCACTGGAGTCCGCCTTGGCCGGCAGCGCGGCGGCCGGACTGCCGGAAATCACTGTGTCGCCAGTACAGGGCAAGCTGCTGATGCTGCTGGCCCAGGCTACCGGCGCGCGTCATATTTTAGAGATCGGCACGCTGGGCGGTTACAGCACTATATGGCTGGCACGCGCGTTGCCCGAAGATGGCCGCCTGATCACACTTGAATACAGTCCTCTCCATGCCGAGGTAGCCCGCCGGAACATTGATGGCGCCGGACTGGGCGGCAAGGTCGAGGTTCGTGTAGGCCGGGCACAGGATACGTTGCGCCTATTGGTTGAGGAGAGTCTCGAACCCTTCGATCTAATTTTTATCGACGCCGACAAACAGGGTTATCCGGAGTATCTGAAATGGTCTTTGCAGCTCTCACGATCCGGAACAGTGATTATCGCCGACAACGTGGTCCGGAATGGGGAAGTGATCGCCGAAGATGTCGACGATCCAATCATTTTAGGTATTCGCCGGTTCAACGAACTGCTGGCGGCCGAACCACGGGTAAGCGCCACCATCCTGCAAGTCGTCGGAAGCAAAGGGTATGACGGGTTGGCGATGGCGCTGGTTCAGTAAAATTAGTGTATCAGTCATCCGATTTACGAAACGGATCGTGACAAGAAATACCTTCTTCATTCTGTGTCTAATCGGCGTGATCCTGGTAGCTTCTGCCTGCCGCGCTCCGGGGACTGAGAATCCATCCGCTAATTCCAACCTGCCGGCCGATCTGCCCTCACTTGACCCGCAGCGCATTGAAAAGGGAGAGAGGATTTATGTCCAACACTGTTCTGCCTGTCACGGCCTCGATCTAGAGGGCGAGGTCAACTGGAAAGAACCCAATCCGGACGGTTCCTTCCGCGCCCCGCCTCACGATGCCAGCGGCCACACGTGGCATCATGGAGATGCCCAGTTAATCGAAGCCATTCGTTGGGGTGGCGCGAGATTACCGGCGAATTTCGGTGCTAGTAACATGCCAGCGTACGAAGAAATTTTAACCGAAGCCGAAATGATCGCCGTGCTCGACTATATTAAGAGCGCTTGGCCAGATGAACTTCGCGTGGTTCAATGGCAACAAACGCTGCAAACTGGCACACCTTGAATATTCATCCAAGGCTCTCATCTGCTGCAACGCCCGGGAACTGAAGCGATACATTTAGACATTTGCCGCTATAGGGAATGCAGGGTAAATTCTTTACGCAGGGGCGGGCAAGCCAATTGGCTGTGCCCGCTCTTTTCTTTTTTGGCAGAAAGCATGGGACGCCGGACGATTCGTAAAAATACCGGTAGTCCATTATTGAGTAACGTAACCACCATCAAAAGCGCTTCTATCTGCAACGATAAACCTACAGAAGAGAATTAAATGGCGTATAAAATTGAAACTGTAATCATCGGCGGCGGACAGGCGGGTCTGGCAACCAGCTATCATTTGACACGGCTCAATCGCGAGCACATCGTTCTGGAAAAAGCTGCTGGGGCTGGTAATTCGTGGCGCAATGATCGTTGGGATTCGTTTACATTGGTGACGCCGAACTGGACTTTCCGCCTGCCGGGCGCTGAGTACGATGGAGACGAACCCCATGGTTTTATGCCCCGTGATGAGATCGTGAACCGGCTCGAGCAGTATGTGTCAGGGTTCGGGCTCCCTGTTCAATTTCAGACAGAGGTATTGTCAGTTGAACCTGTTCTGAGCAACCGGGGATTTCGAGTGCGGACCAGGGACGAATTATTCATATCTGAAAATGTGGTCATCGCCACAGGTCTGTTTCAGAAACCCAAATTTCCGGCATTAGCTAAACACCTTTCTCCGGTTATCAACCAATTATCATCCGGACAGTATCGCAATCCCCAAGAATTACCACCGGGCGCGGTTTTGGTCGTCGGCAGCGCACAATCCGGCTGCCAGATCGCCGAGGAATTGTATCAAAGTGGCCGTCGCGTTTATCTTTGTGTCGGTAGCGCCGGTCGCGCGCCGCGCCGTTACCGCGGGCGCGATATCTTCGAATGGCTTAATGATTCTGGTTTCATGGACCGCACGGTTGACAAGCTCGAATCACCGCGCGAGAAATTCCAAGCCAATCCTCATGTCTCGGGAGCGCGAGGCGGCCATTCGATTAACTTGCACCAGTTTGCCCGGGATGGTGTCGTGCTTTTGGGTCGTCTGGAAAGCGCTGACGATAAAACGGTCAGGTTGGCTCCAAATCTTAAAGAAAAGCTGGCATATGCTGATCAATTCGAGGTAGAACTTGTCAAACTGATCGATCAATATATCGAAAGGGAAGAAATAACCGCGCCGGCAGAAGAGCTGCCCCAAATGCGAGACGGCTACGAAGTACAGGAATTAACCGAATTAGACTTGCAGGCGGCCGGTGTCACGACTGTTATCTGGGCCACCGGCTATCGGTTTGACTTCTCGATGACGAAGTTCCCGGTATTCGACAATGACGGATATCCCGTCAACAAACGCGGTATGACGGTCACCCAAGGATTATACTTTGTCGGTTTACCCTGGTTATATACTCAAGGTTCCGGGTTGCTCTTTGGGGTCGGCCAAGATGCCGCCTACATCGCGAAGGCGATTGCCGGGAAGCCTACCTGATCGGCCTCCAGGAGGAAATGAACTAAGAGTGCCCATGGTGCCCAAATCAGAAAGTATAAATTTACGCCCCGTCGAACCGGCCGATATTCCTGAATGGCTGCAGATGAGATTGGAACTCTGGCCGGATTCGCCACCCGATAAAGAGCGCATGGAAATCGAGCAATTCCTGGCCGGCTCCAAGCTATCGACCCTGCACGCGGCATTTGTCTGCGTCCGGCCTGATGGTAGCCTCTGTGGGTTAGTTGAGGTTTCCATCCACGACAGCGCGCCGGGGTGCAATACCGACCGGATCGGTTATCTGGAAGCCTGGTATGTTTACCCTGACTATCGCGACCGGGGTCTTGGGCGAGCCCTGGTCGAGCGGGCTGAAGAATGGGCGCGATCCGAAGGTTGTTTGGAAATGGCTTCCGACACAACACCTTTTTATCCAATCAGTCCCCTGGCCCATGCCGCCCTGGGTTATGAGGAAGTGGAGCGCTATTTTCGAAAGGATCTGCGCAAACCCGATTAGCCGGACACTGCTTCAGTCCGCAATGACAACCAGGCTAAAGTAACCATTATTGATGCGGGCGACTATTCCTTGCTGGTTGTGCCCGGTGGGGCTGAAGGGTTTAAATCGTAGCCGGACGGCGGCTCGCCCGAATATCAGCCGTCTCCATCGCCGTAAAAGGCATCTCGAAAAGCGAGGCATCCTGATGATAGGCCCGGAACAGGTCGGCGATGAAATCCATTCGGTGCGGCAGGACACTCCAATCCCGATTGCCTGTACCAGTCACGCTATCCGGAGTTTGATCGATTTGGTCCAGCAAGGCCACCAATTCCGAGTTGAGGAGTGTTTGTAGGACAGGCGGAAATCCGTTCTGGAGAATCTGTCCCAGCCGCAAGCTTCTCTTTTGGGGTAGTTCTAATGTCATCAAGAACCTGGTGATTACTCGCCGGCCGATGACTTGCATATCTTCAGCCAGGCGATCCCGGGCGTCGATCAGCGGTTTAGCTCGTCCCAATACCCGAGCTGCAGCCAACCTTACACGCGAACCGGGGGTTGGAAACAGTTCTTCCATCAAGTGGCGACGCAGTGTGACTGGATCATAGACCGGCGCATTCATGGCCTCCAGAATTTCCGGTTGCAATCGGGTTTGTTCGTGGAAGCCAATTTCCAGATTGGCCAGCAGTTGCAGCTCGGCACGGGCTTTTTCGTCGGTTGTAACTATCGCTTGGCGATAATGCGCGAAGGCCTGCCTCAAAAACTGCTGGCCCTCCGGCGGTTCACCCGATCGAAGCCCGGAAAAGAAACGATCCAGATCTTCATCACCTGGTTGGGCGTTCTCGAATAGCGCTAGAAAGCGGGCGAACTCGTATCCTATTTCCTCAAACACTTTCTGATTCCCACGCGCGACGGCGTCGCTGTTGCGTTCGAATGCGGCCGCGGGACTCAACGCGCCACGAAGCGCTTGAAGCGCTCCGCCAAGACTCTCGGCTCCTTCTCCCCTTATGGCCGCGCGTTCGGTTTCCAGCTCCCAGAGTGATTCGGCAGCCTCGTTCGATTCAGCCAACCACCGTTCAACTGTTTTCTGCAAATCCTGTTTGCGAATGGACTGCCCGGCCTGCCGCGATGCCCAAGTCGCCACCGTGCACCAGTTCGCCCCACCCGGCAGTAAACGGGCCATCGCGGCGGAGAGATCATGATAACACTGGGTGATTTGCAGGTTGCGGACAACCGGATCGGCTAACTGACTGATGCGCCGGATATCGTCGATCATAGGTAGATACCCGGCCAGGTCAGAATCGGAAGCCTCGTTCATCGAATCGCCATAAACCGGCTGCCGCTGCGGTTTCAAACGCGGCTTGCATCTCGTAGCTCATTACCCGGCGATTGATCTCGTCATAGTCCGGTAACCGTCCTTCTC
>JAWOHK010000418.1:0-4801 GCA_046485205.1 Chloroflexota bacterium
GGGGCATCCTGGCCGTGACAGTCGCGTCAGCCTTATATGGTGTGGCCATAATCTACGGCCGCAACCACCTGCGCGGGCTGCCGCCACTGGTCGCGCCTGCGTCGCAACTGCTCCTGGCCACCCTGTACATGTTTCCGCTGGCCATGATCTTCAACCAGCCGTGGACGCTGCCGCCGCCGTCTACGACGGTCGTGATGGCCATGGTCGCTCTGGGCATCATGGGCACGGGGCTAGCGTTTATCGTGTACTATCGTTTATTGGAAACGGCCAACCCCACCTATATCTCAATGGTGACCTACGTCATCCCGGTGTTCGGTGTTATCTTGGGCGTTGTGGTACTCGGTGAACGTCTCACCTGGTTTGCTGTGGCCGGGTTTGCCATGATTCTGATAGGGGTCATGGTGGTGAACGGTCTTTTTGCCAATCATCTGCCGGTTCTTGGTCGCAAGCGAGCAGTCGTCGAGAAAGTTGAAGGGCGAAGCAGATAATTTTCGTAGGAAAAGAGACAGGTCTTCCACTTGACTGAATACACCGATTAGGAGTTGAGCTGCGGAAATTTTGCCTTTATGGAAAACCCTGATGTGGTTCGACAGGCAATTGACGCATTCTTTTTACCTGCAAGAAATGAGTCGCTGCCAACCACAACAGAATGAATTCGGGACTTCTCATTGACTGCCTGAGGAGTCCTCGAATCCCCATCCCCCACCGCCGGGGGTTTCAATCTGGACGACATCATCGATGGCGATGTTCACCACCGTTTTACCGGGCAAATCGATTACCTGTCCACCGCTAAGCAGGATATTGCGCCCCGGAGCGCCCGGCTCCCCGCCGGCGAGTCCGTATGGCCCTTGGCGTCGCCGCTCGCTGGTGATAGTTACGCTGGCCGGGGCCAGGAAGCGTATGGCACGCACCAGGCCATCACCGCCTTGATGACGTCCGCGGCCACCGGAATCTTGACGCAGAGCATACTGTTCAACGCGAATCGGGAAGCTGTATTCGAGTGCCTCAACAGGCGTATTGAGTGTATTACTCATGTGCACGTGAATTCCCGACGCGCCGTCACCCGATGGCCCCGCGCCTGCGCCGCCACCGATTGTCTCATAATAGGCGTAATTAGAGGCTCCGCCACCCCAGCCTGCCGGATAAGCCCCGCCAAACGTCAGGTTGTTCATGGTTCCCTGGCTCGCAGCGGGGATGAAGTCGGGCAGGGCCTGGGCCAGCGCGCCAAGCACTACATCAACGACCCGCTGCGACGTCTCGACATTGCCGGCGGCCACGGCGTGGGGCGGCCGAGGATCTAACAGCGAGCCGGGGGGAATTTGCACTCTTAACGGCGCGAAGACACCCTGATTCATCGGCAGGTCGATCTCAAGCACCGCCAGGGCCACACAGCGCAAACAGTAGGCGACGGCCGATTCGACGATGGCCGGTACGGCGTTGAGATTCCCGGCCACGGCTGGCGCTGTCCCGGCGAAATCGGCTGTCATGACATCACCTTCCACTGTGATCTTGACCTGTATCGGAACTGGCTCAGCTGATTGTCCATCATCGTCCAGGGCATCGGCGAAAGCGTACTGGCCGTCGGGAATTCGCCGGATTGCGGCGCGGGTCATAGATTCGGCATAGGTGAGTAAGGTATGGGCTTGGCGCAGGGTGTCGGACAATCCATAGCGTTCAACGATCTCGCTGAGGCGGCGTGCCCCGGTCGTATGGGCGGCTAGTTGCGCCGCCAGATCGCCCTCGCGCTCCCACGGGGTGCGGACGTTGCGCAGGATGAGCTGCCAGACAGCTTCGTTATGGATGCCGCCTGAGACCAGCTTGATAGGCGGGATGATGATGCCCTCCTGATACAGTTCGGTGGACAGAGGCATCGAGCCGGGTGACATACCACCGACATCGGCGTGGTGGGCGCGACTGGCGACGAGAAAGTAATCAGTGTCCCGCTGGTCAGTATGCAGAGAGCCGATTTTCAGTGGGTCAGTCTCGGATTGCCAGACTGAATCCTGGTTGTTGATTACTGATTCTTGCTCACTGAAAAACACCGGCGACACGAGGGTGATATCCGGTAAATGGTTACCCCCCAGATAGGGGTCATTGAGGATGACAACATCGCCGGGGTGCAGAGGGGCATGATGATCGATCACCGCGCGCACCGAGGCCGGCATCGCCCCGAGATGGACGGGGATGTGGGCTGCCTGGGCCAGCATGCGCGGCCTGTCGCCGTCGCCGGCCAGGAAGACGGCGCAACTGTAGTCAAGCCGCTCCTTGATGTTAGGGCTGTAGGCGGTGCGGCCGAGCGTAACGCCCATCTCCTCGGCGACGGAGGCGAAAAGGTGGCCGAAGATAGTCAGGGTGGCGGCATCCATGTTAGGTGAAGAGTAACGAATGACGAATGACGAGTGATGACCGACGATAGACGATGGTGGCCGTTGGTCATTGATCCATAGTCTATGATCTATAGTCCATCGCCTAACTTTAGTTCCGGAAGACGGGCAGGTTGCCCAATGCTACGACCCGCGACCAGTCGTCGTCACCTTCGGTGAAGACGGCGGCGATCTGGGCTACCCGGCCATCGGCCTTCAAGACAAGCTTTTCCATGCCGTTGAGTGTGCTGCCGGTGCTGATGACATCGTCGACGACGATCACGTTCTTCCCCGTGATCAGCGCCTGGTCTTTTTCGTCGAGATAGAGCGTTTGCGGCGCGCCGGTGGTGATCGAGACGGTTTCGGCATTGATCGCCTGGCCCATGTAGCTCTTGTAAGCTTTGCGCAGGACGACGTAGGGCAATCCCATCAAAGCGCTCATCTCGTAGATGAGAGGAATACTCTTGGCCTCGGCCGTCACCAGGACGTCTGCCTCAATATCCTTTAAACGCTCAGCCAGCGCGGCGGCGGCGGCCTTGACGACGTAGGTATCGCCTAACATATTGAAAACGGCGATACGCACGCCCGGCGCGACTTCAAATAGCGGAAAGTGGCGGATCAATCCAGCCACCTCAACTGTATAGATATCCCTGGAACTCATATGTCGATGGTCTCCTCGATGTCGCCGGTCACCCCAACTTATAGTTTATGCTCTGTTGGCGCAAGGGCGTTCCGGCAAGTAGAATGAAGTTTACCGTAGGCGACCACACTGACAAGGAGAAGCATAATGAAGGCAATTGGCGTACATGGTGAGAAGGGTAACCCGGAACTGGTGTGGGAAGAAGCGCCGGATGTGGATTACGCGCCTGGCGAAGTGTTGGTCGATGTCCGCGCCGCGGCCGTCAACCGGGCTGACTTGATGCAGGCGCGGGGCCATTACCCGCCGCCACCCGGGGCCAGTAAGATTCTGGGCCTGGAGATGGCCGGGGTGATTCGCGAGGTCGGTGCCGATGTTGCGGGTTGGTCGGCGGGCGACCGGGTCTGCGCCTTGCTGCCCGGCGGCGGCTATGCGGAACAGGTCGCTGTTCCCGCCGGGATGCTGCTGCGACTGCCCGACCACTGGACATTCGCCCAGGGCGCAGCCGTGCCGGAAGTATGGTACACGGCCTATATTAATTTGTTCCAGGAAGGGCAGCTCAAGCCGGGCGAGAGCACACTGATTCACGCCGGGGCCAGCGGTGTCGGCACGGCGGCCATTCAACTGGCGGTCGATGCCGGGGCGGGGGCATTCGTCACCGCCGGCAGCGACGAGAAGACCGAGCGCTGCCGGGCGTTGGGTGCGGAACTGGCCATCAATTACACGAAGCAGGATTTCCTGGCCGAGGTGATGGCCGCTACAGGCGACGAGGGCGTCGATGTCATCCTCGATCCGGTCGGCGGGTCCTACCTGGAGCGCAATATCGCAGCTTTACGCCCATTTGGCCGGCTCGTGATCATCGCCACACTGGGCGGACCGAAGGGTGAGTTACACCTCGGACAGGTGCTGGGCAAGCGATTACGTATTGTTGGCTCGACGCTTCGCGGCCGTCCGCCGGCCGAGAAGGTCGCCATCACCCGCGCGTTCGAGGCCAGCATCTGGCCCAAGCTGGCCGGCGGCGTGCTGCAACCGATTATCGACACCGTCATCCCCATCAATGAGGCTCATACCGCCCATGAGTACGTGACCGCAAATCGCAATGTGGGTAAGGTGATTCTGGAGATACCTCCAATCCGTTCGTAGGCCGGTTTTTCACATTGTATGTAACTCATCTAGGCCAAAATAAAAAACCCCCTCACATCGAGGGGGATTTTTTCGTCTTCATCGGCGCCTAAAAACCGGGTTTCTGCTAGGAAAGCCGGTTTTTGGAATTGTGGACTAGAAGTCCATATCACCCATGCCGCCGCCGGGTGGCATGGCCGGAGCCCTCTTGTCATCTGGGATGTCGGTCACCAGCGCTTCGGTCGTCAGGATCATTGCCGCGATACTGGCCGCGTTCTCCAGCGCGCCGCGGGTCACCTTGGCTGGGTCGATGATGCCGGCTTTGACCATGTTGGGATACTCGCCATTCATGACGTTATAACCCAGCTGCGGATCTTTCTTCTCATCCTGCAGGCGGCGGACGTTCTGGATGATGACGTCGCCGTTCATGCCGGCGTTCTCGGCGATCTTGCGCATCGGCGCTTCGAGGGCCACGCGCAGGATGTTGACACCGGTGGTGATGTCACCGGTTTTGGTCTTTACATCATCGAGCGCCGGGAGAGCGTCCAGCAAGGCCACACGGCAATACTGACAATTTCCGGGTCAGGAGGTACTGGTGTACGTCCAAAATAGCCCAGAATCATTTTGCCGTAACCGTATGTGATCTTTTTACAAGGTCCCTGGGTAACATTGGCATAGG
>JAWOHK010000229.1:0-3806 GCA_046485205.1 Chloroflexota bacterium
GTTCGACATGACTTATGCCTGGCACTGGAACGATGTGGTCCACCGCATCGCCTCCGGTATGCTGGATGTAACCTCGCTTTATGTCTACTACTCGTGGAATGAAAAGGCTTATCCGTCCGACATCATGCGCATGCTGTTCGTCAGCAACCACGATCATAATGCCTGGGAAGGGACTGAATTTGAGAAATTCGGTGATTGCATCGATGCCGCCATCGTCCTGTCGGTTATCAGCGAGGGCATGCCGCTGATCTACAACGGACAGGAAGCGGGTAACCAGCGGCGGCTGGCGTTCTTTGAGAAGGACCCCATCATATGGCGCGAGCATCCAAACGGCGAACTGTATCGAAAACTATTCGCCCTCAAGCGCGAGAATACCGCCCTGTGGAATGCCGCCTGGGGTGCGCGAATGGTCAACGTAGTTAACAGCGAGCCGAGTCGGGTACTGAGCTTCGTCCGGCAGAACGAACGCGACAAGGTATTCGCCGTGTTAAATCTATCTGATTTTCCGAACGCGGTGTCTTTTCCGGAATCCTTACACCACGGCGCCTACACCGATTTTTTCAATAACGAACAAATCATATTTGACAGGGAAAGCCAATTGGCTATGGAACCATGGGAATATCGGGTTTATACCGGGCAACCGGGATAGACCCCACGGAGAAAAATAATGAAACACTCCTACAATCCTCAAGGCTTCCCAACCGTCTCCCTTTATCTTATTGTGGATGGCGCGGCCGCGACCATCTCCTTCCTCGAAGACGTTTTGGGCGCGAACGAAGTACGCCGTTACCCTAACCCGGACAGGACGATTAACCACTATGAACTCACTTGAACTGCGCGGTGTAATGCCGTCTGATTTATCATTTTTCTTTGAACACCAGCGCGACCCGGTTGCTGTTCACATGGCCGCCTTCACGGCCGCCGACCCCGATGATCGTGCCGCATTCGACACCCACTGGTCGCGCATCCTCGCCGAAAAAACGGTTACGATCAGGACGATTCTCGTCGACGACCAGGTCGCCGGTTCTGTGTTGAGCTATGAACAGGATGACAAGCTGGATGTCAGTTACTGGATCGGTCGCGAATTTTGGGGAAAAGGAATCGCCACGCAAGCGCTGGCCGAGTTCCTGACAATTCAAACCCATCGGCCCCTCTACGGCCGCGCCGCCAAGGACAATGTCGGTTCTGTCAAAGTGTTGCTGAAAAATGGTTTCCGGATCGTTGGCGAGGAAAAGGGGTTTGCTAATGCTCGTGGCCGGGAGATACCAGAACTCATCCTCATGTTGGATGGATAAGATAAAAACAAGTAATCGCCGCTTAGGACGGTCGCGATGGCTGTCGGCAAGGGGTTGAAATGATAATGTCGCATCGATGCTTCTCGAGTGCCTCCGGTGATTTTAACCATTTGGCTCATTTTATCGTCGACAATAATCAAGACATTCGTATGAATTGGGAGCCAGATGAGATCAACGCGCAGCCATTTACGCTCGGAACCGGGTAGCCGGGACTGGATCGCAAGAAACGCGTTACTCGATTGGAACCGGCTGAAATTGCCATCTGTTTAACCAAAACCTGACGTAGCAGCCTTATCGCCAGGCGGTCATGCGCCACTGTTTAAGTCATGTGCGGCCGAAATGGCGAAACCACTTCGGCCGCCAATTCGCTAAGCTCAGGGTGCGTCGACGGCCACATCAATGGCCACACCCGGCGCCGCCGGCTGGATACGGCTGCCCAATCTCTTCGCCAGCGGCAGCAGAATCAACGGGATCAGGATGGCCGCCACCAGCGTAAAGGTGACGGTATCCGTGCCGCCGAAATTTTGCAGCGCGACGACGAGCGCCGCCGTCACATTGCGCTGGGCCGTGCCCAGGCCCGTGACATTGCGGATACCCGGGTCGCGGCCGCCGATCCCAAAGCCGATCAACAGGCTACCGGCGATGAAGAGCAGGATGGCCAGGAAGCCGCTGGTGCCGATCAGGCTGATGACGTTGGCCGCATTTAGCCCCAGCCCGACCACCAGCAGGACCATGATGCCCAGGCTGCCGACCTTGTTCATGAACGGCGCCCAGTGAGCGGCCGTGTCGGAGGAGTGAGACTTGACCAACAAGCCCAGTATCAGCGGAATCAGCATCAGCACGATCAGCGACTTGGCGATATCCCACGGATTCACCTCCACACCGGTGAGTAAAATCGGCAGCACGATGGGCAGGAAAAAGACGGTGATGACCATCAGGAGGGTCATCACCCCGACGGCCAGGGCCAGATTGGCCTTGGCGCCGCGCGCTTCCAATACCAGGAAGGGCGCGCCCGCTGAACAGGCGATGATAATCAGCCCGATCTTGAGCGGATCGCTGAGCGGGAGGACCAGCGTGATGAGATAGGCCAGAAGCGGCACCAGGACAAAGTTCGCCAGGAGCACCAGCACGACCAGGCGCACATTCTTCAGGGGTTGGGTGATCTGGGCCACGGTCAGGCCCAGGCCCATCCCCAGCATGCTGGCCACGATGCCGAGCAGGCCGGATATCTGGGCGATGATCGCGAGAAATTCATTAATAGTCATGATTCGACCTCCATTTCAATCGAACAGTGAGCCTGCCTACCTGAAAGCCGTTAACGCCCCTTCGGGCGTTTACGGCTTGGCACTGACGAGCAGATTGCGATCATATGTCCAGGGTGCTGCGGAGTTTCTCCAGCTCTTCACCCGTGGGAATCCACACCAGCGCCGGATCGAGATCATAGGTCCAGGGCGCGGAATTCTTCCAGCCGTTCTTCATTCGCTTGCCGTGGAAGACGCTTTCGGGGTCATCGACCGTGTCGCCTTCGAAGCCGTCGATGATGTTGTACATGTTGGTAAAGCCCGCTTTGGCCAGCATGTTAATCGCGGCGGCGCTACGGCCGCCGGAACGGCACATGGCCACGATCGTGTCATCGGGCTTGAACACCGCCTTGACATGGTCGATGAAATCAGGGTTGATCTCGAAGCCGTACTTTCGCCGGTCGGCGTGCCATTCATATTTTGGAAAGGCCACCGGGATATTGATCGCCCCGGCCGCGTGGCCGAGAAAGACGTACTCTTCAACCATGCGCACATCGAGGACCTTGACCCGCTCCGGGTCGGCCCGCCACATCTCGTAGGCCTCTTTCGCCGTTACGTACAGCCCGAGGGAAGTTTGCTTGCCCTGCGGCACCTGAACGCCCTCGTGGATGATGGTTGCTTCATTCGTAGTCATGAAAATCTTCTCTTTTTTACAAGCGGGTTACCTTGCCATCCGTCAAATAATGGCTGAGCTGGGGAATGGTGATCGCCAACATGCTCGAATCGTCCCACGAGTTGGACTGGGCGGCGCCGCCCAGTCCAACTCGAACGGTCTTTCTTATCCGAGTCGGGTGCCTTCCGCCTCGAGGCCAACCCCTTCAGGAAGCTTGCTCCAACTCCTTCGCTCCCATTCCTCTTTGAGTACTTCAACCGCCGCCTGCTCCAGGAATTCCGGCGCCGCCCACTCGTCCACGTCAAAGTCGTTCTTGATATAGCCGTGACTGAACATGAAGTCTTTGCCGATCTTGATAGTTTGCATGTTCTGCGCACTGAGGCTTGGCACCATGTCGACGTGCTTGATGCCCTGATATGTATCCTCGGCATCCAGATAGAACGTCTGCCGGTTGAGGATCGCTCCTGCGGCGCGCTTGTGCTCGTTGGCCCAGCGGCCGACCTTGATCATGGCCTTCATGTAGGCGATGACCAACTCGGGGTGTTCCTCGGCCATCACATCGGTACAGGTGATGACGGCGGGGGTGTTGGCAACCTG
>JAWOHK010000378.1:0-3760 GCA_046485205.1 Chloroflexota bacterium
TATCGCCGATGTGAAGACGTATTTGAGCGAGCAAGGAATTGAGGTACGGCGTGATATCAACCAATGATTTAGTCTATGATCAGCAGGGTTTGATTCCGGCCATTGTTCAGGACGCCCAAACCGGGATGGTGATGATGGTGGCGTACATGAATGCGGAGACGTTGCGCCTGACACAAGTAACCGGGGAAGCTCATTTCTGGAGCCGGAGCCGCAGCGAAATTTGGCGCAAGGGAGCTACATCCGGTAACAGTCAACAGGTGCGGGAAATACGTTACGATTGTGATGGCGATGCTTTACTCCTGCTGGTTGATCCGGCCGGGCCGGCTTGTCATACCGGCGAAGTTTCGTGTTTTTTCCGTACATTACCCGTTGGGCAGCAAGAAGGGTGAAAGGGATAGTATGGGCGATGTGATCACTGACCTCCAGGCGACTTTGCAAGATCGAAAAGCCCGACCTTCGCCCGGTTCTTATACGGCCCAACTGCTAACCGCGGGCGAGGATGAGATCGCTAAGAAAATCGGCGAAGAGGCCATAGAAGTACTTTTGGCGGCTAAAGGACAGGGAAACCAGCGCTTGGTTGAGGAATCGGCCGACCTCATTTACCATTTGTTGGTCTTGCTCGTCTCGCGCGATTTGACCTGGGCGGATGTGGAAGCCGAATTAGCGCGTCGCCGGAAGCCGGACGCCTGAAATAATCTCAGGATCGGCAGAATAACCCAGTGTCAGGCTTTGGGTTTATATCATCTGTCGAATTTTGACCTTTTAGGGAGACGCCTCTGTCCACCACCACGACCCGGCTACCAATACAGATACACGCATTCGTTCGCTATCTGCCGGGAGTTGTGCTGGGTGTGTTCCTGGCTCGCGTACTGGGAGAAGCGACTGGACTGCCGGGCGTCTGGGCGGCGGTGTTCCTCAGTGGAATCCTGGGCGCGATCATTGGCCGGATCGTCAGTCGCTACCCCTTAGCCGAGACCTGGCCGGCCTTCTTTCTGTTAGCCTATTTGATTTCCTTTGAAGCCGCGCCGTCGTTGATGATGGCGTCTGCGGCCGTGACTCTGGTGGCCTTCGCCCTGAACGGGTGGATTGATTCCGACAGCCAACAATCGGTTGCGTTCAAGACAAACATTCACAATCGATTGGCTCTGGCAATTGCAGCCACAATAATCGGGTTATTTTTCCTCTTGTATGTCGCTACTTTGGCCCCCGATGTCTTGCCGGCCGACAGCGGTGAATTGCAGACGGTCGCCGCCCAACTCGGTGTCGCCCACCCGCCGGGGTTCCCGCTCTACGTTATGGTCGCCCACCTGTTCACGCGCGCCCTACAGTTTGTCGAACCGGCCTATGCCGTCAATCTCTTTTCGGCCGTCACCAGTGCGCTGACCGCCGGCATCGTCTACTATACCGGTTATCGCCTTACTCACCGGCATTTGGCCGGAATCATCGCGGCCGTCGCCCTGGGCACGGCGACGACATTCTGGTCGCAAGCGACCACCGCGAACGTACGTAGTCTAACTGGCCTACTTGCAGCACTGATTCTTTTATCGCTGATTGAATTTCGCAGTGCGACAAGAGAAAAGAATCAACCGGCGACTGACCGTTGGCTGGCTGTAACAGCCCTCTTGATGGGCCTGGGATTGGCCCACCACGTGTCTCTTGGATTTCTGATCGCCGTCGGCCTGCTACTTATCCTGATGAGTGACAGGGGGTTAGTCCATCAACCCCGGCGTTGGCTGTGGCCCATAGCCTTCGCGCTTCTCGGTTTATTGCCACTCCTCTATTTACCGCTGCGGGCCGGAGCAGATGTCCGCGGAGCGACCGCTGGACTCGCTACTCTGGCGGGATTTGCCGAGCATGCCCTGGCCACCGGTTTTCGCGGGGATTTATTTTACTTCACCAAACCGTCTGATTTGTGGCTGCGACTGGGTATTATGGGCAACGTCATGGCCTTCCAGTTCCACTGGGTGCTCCTGGTTGGCATGTTAGGCGGCTTATTGATTCTGGTCTTTCGAGATAAACGGCTGGCCTGGTTGTTAGGGGGGACGTTCATCATCTATGTCCTTGTCGCGGCTACCTATCGCGCGCCCCAAACTGTCGAATACATGATCCCGGCCTATGTTCCGGCCGCTTTGCTGCTTGGCGTGGCAGTATCCGGCTTGCTGGACCTGAACAAAAGCCGGTTCGGCACAGTCGGGCGTGTGGTCGCTGTGGGAGGTACGGCCGTGATTTTTGTCGCGGCGATATCCCAACTGCCCGGGCACAGTTCAGCTTCCGGGGCGAGGCATGAATCAGCCTCGGCGCGGGAGGATGCCGAAACGTTATTGAACGGAGCGCCGATCGATAGTGTTCTCCTCGCCCATTGGCATTGGGTAACGCCACTTTGGTACCTTCAGGAAGTTGAGGGTCAGAGGCCTGATGTTGAAATTCGTTTCGTTTTTCCGGAGGGAGAACCCTATGTAACTACCTGGGAACGCCGGATTCGCGAATCATTCCAATCGGGTCGCCCCGTTGTTACGACCTACGTGCCAGGTTCACCCCTGGCGGGATTGCCGGTCCCGGAACCTCTGAGCGAATGGCTCCTGTACCCGCAGGAAACGCGGACCGCGCTACCGCCGGGTTACGTGTCGATCGAATTGCGACTGGGGTCTGAGGTACTGATATTGGGTTACAAGCTCAATTGGCCGGAGATGGAGCCCGGACACGAACTGGTTCTGGATCTGGCCTGGCGACCGCTGTCTACACAATCGGGTGGCCAACCCTTATACATTCATCTTCTAGATGAGGATGGGACTTTGTACGGTCAGGCCGATCAAATCATCAACGCCGCCGAAGGTATCACGCTTTCACAATTTCGGATCACACCTCGCCTGACGACACCCCCAGGTCCGGCGCAATTGATGGCTGGCATTCCGGCAACCACTGAATTGAACGACACCCGTCAAGCGCTGACCGATGTGGTAATCACTCCTGCTGCGAATCAGCCCTTTTCCCAACATCCAATCGATCGCCGGGTCATCGCGGAAGGATGGGGAGCGCTGGTTGGTTATGATTGGGACTACACTATGCCCGGGCGATCCCGTCTCTATCTCCATTGGCGGACAGCTGGCGACTTCGCCCGTACCGACGCGGTTGATGATCTGCCCGCTTATGTGGCTAACTTGCCACCGTATCGCGGGCCGTGGGGCATACCCATCGACGACTGGTCGTTTCCGCGTGACCGGAACAGCGGATATTATGTTCCCTTTGGGCAAGGAATTGTCTGGACGGGAAAGTCGATATCAGGAACCACGCCACCGGTTGGCGAAACCTTGGTGCTGGAGCAAGTATTCCACAGTTCGTGGCCGATAAACCGCGATTATGTCGTTTCCGTCCGCCTGATCGGTTTGCAGCCGGACGGATTGCATTGGGCCTGGTGGGATTTACAGGATTCGATACCGGCTATGGGCGCCATTCCGACCTTAAAATGGATCAAAGGATCGCGTGTAATGTCACCGCATCAGGTGACGGTGCAACCGTCCGCAACCACCGGCCAGCCATTGACGGCCGCATTGACCCTTTATGACGCTTTTACCAACCGGCCGCTGCCGATACTTGACGAACGGATCACAGCGGAGTTTGCCTGGCTACCGCTTGGATGGGGACAGATCGAAGATTAGCTTTGTTCAGAAGGGGGGAGTATGGGCCCGCCAGGATTCGAACCTGGAACCAATCGGTTATGAGCCGACCGCTCTGCCGTTGAGCTACAGGCCCCCAAGAGCGG
>JAWOHK010000409.1:0-3915 GCA_046485205.1 Chloroflexota bacterium
CGCCCAGATGGTGGGCTTGAAACCTCCCGGCCGCCTTTGCCGGTCTGATATCTTGGTAACGGAAACACTGCCCCCCTTTCTCGTCCCCTTTACGGCCTGCGGGGATTATGGCTGTTTTCGCCAGGCTCGGTCCGGAAATCTATTGATCGGTTTTGGCGGTCGGCCGGTCGCCGATTATAGCAAGCGGCAGACGAGTTACGAGGCGGTCGCCGTCGCCACCAGGCGGGCGGCAACGATCATCCCGGGCCTCCGTTCGGTCTCTATCATCCAGACGTTTACCGGCTTTAACATGTGGACGCCGGATAGCCTGCCAATCTTGGGTCCCGTTCAGCGGCCGCAGGGTTTTTTCATGGCGGCCGAGATGAATGGGACCGGATTTGCGATTGGTCCTGCTTGCGGGATGCTGCTGGCCGAATGGATGCTGAACGGCCGGCCCTCGTTACCGATGGACGCGTTCACCCCCGCTCGCTTTGGGGAAGAAGTATTCAATTGGAGTAAGAGCTGATGCGAGTAGAGGAACATCCGATACTTGGCAAGTTGCCGGAGAAAAAGAGCGTGACGATCTTTGTGGACGGCGAGCCTGTGGCGGCCCAGGAAGGTGAGCCAATTGCGGCCGCGCTGATGGCCGCCGGCAAGCGGGTCTTCCGCTTCACTAAGAAACGAAAAGAGCCGCGGGGCTATTTTTGCGGTCTGGGCCGCTGCACCGATTGTGCGATGACCGTGAACGGGATACCGCAGGTGCGCACCTGTATCACCCCGGTTGAGGAAGGAATGCAGGTTGAGACCCAGCACGGGGCCGGCGAGTGGAGAGAGAAGTGATGTTGAAAACCGAGGTCGCTGTCGTGGGCGCAGGCCCGGCCGGGCTTGCCGCGGGTTTGGCGGCTCGTGAGGCTGGCGCCGACGTTCTGGTCCTGGACGATCAGACCGCGCCGGGGGGGCAGCTATTCAAGCAGATTCACAAGTTCTTTGGCTCGCGGGAGCATATGGCGGGGACGCGCGGATTCAAGATCGGCCAAAAGCTCCTCGATCAAGCGGAGGCGGCCGGCGTGCCTATCCTGCTGGGCGCGCAGGTCATGGGCATCTTTGAAGACCAGGTGTTGGGCGTCGTGCGGGACAACAAGACCGAGCGGCTGCACTATGAAAAGGTCATCCTGGCCACCGGCGCGGAAGAGAACCGATTGGCCTTCCCGGGCTGGACGCTGCCGGGGGTCATGACGGCCGGCGCGGCCCAGACCCTGATCAACATCCATCACGTCTTGCCCGGCCGGCGGGTATTGATGGTCGGGGCGGGCAATGTCGGCCTCATCGTCGGCTATCAACTGCTGCAAGCGGGCGCCGAGGTGGTCGCCGTAGTCGGGGTGGTTCCCACGATTGGCGGCTATTGGGTCCATGCCAGCAAATTGCGGCGGGCCGGTGTGCCCATCATGACCCGCCACACGATTCTGGAAGCGCGAGGCGACGGTCAGGTGGAAGAGGCCCTGATTGCCGAGGTGGACGAGCAATGGCAACCCCGCCCGGGAACCGAGCGCAGGTTGGACCTCGACACTATCTGCCTGGCGGTGGGCCTGGCGCCTTCCACCCGTTTGACAACGATGGCCGGTTGTCAACATCGATGGGAACCCGCCAGGGGGGGCCACGTGCCGGTCTACGACGAACGATTCGAGACCACCGTGCCCGGCATCTTTGTGGCGGGTGACTTGGCCGGGGTCGAGGAAGCGACCACGGCTATGGAACAGGGGCGGATTGCCGGTTATGCGGCCGCGCACGCCCTGAATCATCTGACTGGCCAAGAATTCGAGACCCGGCAGGCCGAAGGACGCCGGCGGCTGGCCGCGTTGAAACAGCCGGCTGGCGTGGAGGGTTCGCAGGTCGCCGAGACCGGTGTATTGAGCCTGGAAGACATCGTCCAACTGCCCGGGGTCCCGCCCCTCGACCGGATGGCAAAGGGGGCGGTCGCGGTGATGGAATGCGCTCAAGAGATACCCTGCAATCCCTGTGTGACCAACTGCCCGCAAGGGGCCGTGAGAATGGAGGATGCCCTGACCGGACTCCCCGAACTCGACCCCGACGAATGCAGCGGCTGCGGCCTCTGCGTGGCGGATTGCCCGGGGCAGGCGGTATTTCTGGTGGACCTGGCCTTTGCCCCTGACCGGGCGACCGTCACCTTTCCCTACGAATTTCTCCCGCTTCCCAAACGGGGCGACCTGGTTCAAGGAACGGACCGGGAAGGCCGGCCGGTTACAGGTGCCAGGGTAGAAAAGGTTGTCATGCCAAAAAAGTACGAGCACACGCCTGTGGTGACGATCAGCGTCGCGCGTCAATTCGCGTCCATTGTCCGCGGAATTGATTGGCGCGAACTGCGTAAAAAAGAAAGGTAAATGTTATTGAATGGTGGACATGTTCGTCGGATGGACTCGAGTCCGAAGTGAGGAGGTACGCCTATCAGGGATCTTCGAGGAGCAAATCGGCGCCACGAGGGCTGCCATCTTGTGTCATGCTGTGTTAGATTTCTGTGTACGAGGAGGAAGAAATGAGCATCAAGAAAAGATGGACTAGTTGGATTGGCATTCTGACCATCGTCGGCTTGATTGCCGTTGCCTGTAGCACGGCCGAGCCCGAGGTGGTGGAAAAGGTTGTCACGCAGGTGGTGAAAGAGACGGTGGTCGTCGAGGGGACACCCCAGATCGTGGAAAAAGAGGTGACGGTGGTTGTCACCGCCGAATCGGAAGAGACGGCCGCTTCGGAATCTGAGGAAGACTCCCGGTACGGCGGGACGCTCCGTTTCGGGATGCTGTCCGATCCCCAGAACTGGACGCCCTACAACGTCATCGACTGCCAGAACGAGGTCGTCATGGCCCAAATCTGGAGTTCCCTGCTCCGCTACAACGGAGATAGCGAACTGGTGGGCGACTTGGCGGAATCCTGGGAATGGGTGGACGACGTGACGGTCGTTTTCCATCTGCGCGAGAACGTCACCTGGCACAATGGCGACCCGTTTGTAGCCGACGACGTGATCCAGAGCATGGAACTGCGCATGGACCCCGAGGTTTCGATTGACGCGGCCGAGTTGGAAGGGAGTGTCGCAAGCTGGGAAGCGCTGGACGAGCACACGGTCCAACTGACACTCGTCCAACCCAATGTGAGCATCCTGCGCAAGCTAACATCGGTTCCCGGGCATGGCTTTATCTTGCACCCCGACTGGGATGAGGCAACCTCCGGCCAATCGGCCGAGACGTCAGTTGGCACGGGACCCTTTATGTACGCGAGCTACGAACCGGGTGTCGCCGTCGAATTGGTCAGGAACCCCAACTATTTCATCGAGGGCCTACCCTATCTCGACGGTATCGAGTTCGCGATCGTCGCCGATGACGAAGCCAGAATCACCGGCCTGCGAGCGGGCGACCTGGACGTCATCGAATACGTCGATTTCCAGTCCCTGCCCATGCTCCGGGAGGATCCGAACATTCTTGTCCCTGACGCGCTTGGCTTCTATGGCGCACGAATGGCGTTGGGGATGAACCTGGCGCCGACCGATGACGTCCGGGTTCGTCACGCCATGAACTATGCCGTCGACCGGGAGATGATCGTCGATGCGGTGTTGGCCGGTGAAGGTGAGCCGATCTGGGGGTCGATCATCCCGCCGGGAGCCTTTGGGTATGCGCCCGAACTGGCCGACTACTATAGCTATGATCCCGCCAAGGCCGCAGAGCTGTTGGAGGAGGCCGGCTGGACCGACACGGATGGCGATGGCATTCGCGACAGGGACGGACAGCCGATGATCGTGACCTATGTCACGTACGGCCCCTCCTGGTGGAGCCAGGCCGGCGAGGTCATCAAGGCGAACTTGCTGGACGTAGGCATCGAGTGCGAGCTGGAAGTGTTGCCCTGGCGTACCGTTTTGTAATCCGCCCAGGG
>JAWOHK010000414.1:0-8281 GCA_046485205.1 Chloroflexota bacterium
CACGATTCCGGCTGAGGAATGAAAGCGCCAGGCCTCAGTCATCGCAGGCATAAACATCTCATGGCGCTGGCTGCTGGTTATAATCCTCCTGGCCGGCTTCGGTCTGCGGGCCTTCCGCCTGGGCTATCAGGAATTGCGCGGTGACGAGGCGTTCAGTTTTGGCTTTGTCCGGTTACCAATTAGTGAGGTCATCCCGGAGATCATCGACCAGGGCGATCCCTGTTCGCCGCTACCCTACCTGTTGTTGAATATCTGGACCGGCATGACTGGGATCAGCGAATTAGCTTTGCGCTACCCGTCAGCCTTGGCCGGACGCTACTCCTGGCCGTTCTCTTCACCTTGGGCCGGCGCATGGGCGGCCGCGCGACCGGGATTGTGGCGGCCGGATTCGCCTGCGTTGCGCCGGGCCTGCGGCCCGTGCTGGTGGGTCTCTACGACTCCGCGACAGTGGAGCGGATAGTCTTTAATGACGGGCTAACCGCCATACACGTAGCCAAGATTCTCGTCGCGCCATGAAAGTTAATTTGAATATTCCTAATTTCTTGACAAGATAAAAGCCTCTGGGCACAGTATAAAGAGGAGAAAGGAAAACTGGAGACAGCATTTGTCAATCTATCGACAGATTCCGCGATCCCGCTGATGCCGGAAAAGGACGTTAGTTCGCAATAGCGGTGTCATCGTTAAAATTTGTGGATGGATTTCTGTGAGGTAAACAATGCAATTCGGGTTGTTTGACGAAAAACCGAAGTACTATGCGACGCTGGCTGATCTCGTGGCCGATATGATGAAGCTGGAAGACGATCCGCTCTTTCCGGCCGGAACGAATATGGTCATCTATCGCGGGAATCCGGAAGCCAAATTGATGATCATCGGTGAAGCGCCGGGCACCGAAGAAGATCGCCAGGGCAAGCCATTTGTTGGCCGTTCGGGCCAGTTGCTGGATCAGATTCTTGAATCGGCCGGCTTCGACCCGGAGCAGGATGTCTTCATCACCAACGCCGTTTTTCGCTTGCCGCCGGGTGAGGGCGGCAAACCGTTACGCAAGCCCAGCTCGGATGAGATCATCTATTATAAGCCCTATTTGCTGGAGATCATTCGTCTCGTCGACCCGGCGATCATGCTCCTGACAGGCAACGTGGCGACCGAAGCGCTGCTGGATATGACCGGTATCACCAAACTGCGTGGCCAGTGGTTCGAGTGGAACGGCCGTTGGGCCATGCCCATCTTCCATCCGGCTTACTTGCTGCGCAACCCCTCACGCGGGGAGGGAAGCCCCAAGGCCCTTATGTGGCAAGACATCCAGGATGTACGCGCCAAATATGACGAATTGGTCGGCGCTTAAAGAATCAATGGTTCGCAGGAAAGCGGATCATGCCCCAATAGGCCCAAAAATTAACCGTTTGGGCACAGAAGGGCTACGTAAACAACTCCGGATTGGACGCCACCCATTCGTACAGCCGGCGAATGCCTTCCTGCGGTGAAACGAGCGGTCGCCAGCCCAGCAATTCTCCGGCGCGCCGGATATCGGCCACGAACACGCGCTGGTCGCCCGGCCGCCAGGGTCCATAGGTCACCGGTACCGGCAATCCGGACAGTTCTTCCAGCAACGACCCAAACTCGGCCCAAATCGACAGCGTATTGTCCGGCCCGCCGCCTAGGTTAATCACCTCGCCGCTCAATTCATCGATACGATCGATGCCCAGCCGGTAAGCATCGATAAGGTCGTCGATGTGGAGCACATCACGAACCTGCATCCCATCACCATAGATGGAAATGGGGCGGCCCAAGACCGTGGCGATGACGAAATGGGCCACCCAGCCCTGATCCTCCACGCCGAATTGGCGCTGACCGTAGATGCATGATTGGCGTAGTACGAGCGTCTTCAGTCCGTACATGCGGGCATAGTCGCGGGTGTATTGGTCGCCAGCGCCTTTGGAGCAGCCGTAGGGCGAATGAAAGTCGAGCGGATACTCTTCCGGGATGCCATAGGGGTGGTCGGCATAGACATAACGTTCGCCGGACTGAATAATTCCGACCTCTTCCATTCCGCCATAAACTTTATTGGTTGAGGCATAGAGCACCGCCGCGCCGGGTGCGTGGTGGCGCACCGCTTCCAGCAGGTTAAAGGTGCCCAAGGCATTGACGTCGAAGTCCTCGCGTGGGTCGATGACCGATTGAGTGACGGCTACCTGTCCGGCCAAATGTAACACAGCGCTGGGATTTGCTGCGGCCATCGCCTCTGCCAGCCGGTCATAATCGCGGATGTCGGCCCGGATGACATTCAACTGTTCGCTGCCGTGTTGTTCTTGAAGCCAGGCCAGGTTGGCCTCACCGCCACGGCGGGTGAAGTTGTCGTAGATGGTGACCGGGTGGCCTCCGGTAAGAAAGCGGTCGGCGCTGTTGCAACCGATGAATCCGGCGCCGCCGGTGATGAAGATGTTGAACTTTTCCATACAGCGTTATATACAGGGCTTTGGTTTTTATTCCGCAGTCGATGCGCCGGCCAAAAGCGCGGCCTCCCGGCGCAGCCAGGTACAATAGTCAGTCTGATCTCCGAAGTCCACTGTCAATAAAAGGGCGTCTTCGCCGGTATCGCGATAATAGCCGCGACGCACGCCGACTTCCTCGAAGCGATATTTGGCATAAAGATTGCGGGCGACGCGGTTGCCGCGCCGCACTTCCAGGGTCACCAACAGCGGAGCCAGATCGCAGGCCAGTAACAGGAGGTTGAGCAGCAGCCATTCGCCCAGACCGCGGCCGCGCCGGTCGGGCCGTACAGCGATGGTGCTGATGTGAATTTCTCCGGCAATGAGCCAGAATCCGGCAAAGCCGATGATCTCCTCGGTCGTGCCCATGTCCTCCAGCAGCACCTGATAATGAGCCAGCGGATTGTCGGTCAGCTCATGGTGGTAGAGCCGTTCCGAAGATGGTGTCGGAAATGAGGCCTGGTCAACGACCAGCACCGACGGAATATCGGCCACGGTCATGACCCGCAATAGGTAAGGGGGTGGTAGTTCCAGCATCCGTGGTGAGCGGCCCGGTTAACCCGGTTCGCGTAGATATTGAGGAGCCAGAGCATCGGCGCCGCTGACCTTCTTGGCTTTGAGCCGCTTGTGACCGATCTCAGCCAGTACGGCCGCCCGACGCACCGACCCGGCCGGCGAGACGATGTGGGCTGAACGGTTGGCGCGGCGGATGAGTTTGGCTGATGCTGCCGTAATCTCCCCGGCGAAGGCTACCGGCACCTGCAGGCGGCCGAGAAGTTCCTCCCAACTGGTCAGCACTGGTTCATCATTTGGCTCCCAGCCGGCCTTGTTTGACCATTGATATTGGCCGGCCCACAAGCGCCTGCGGCCCGCCTCGGCCAATACCACCAGGTCGGTATCGAGCTGGCGGATCGCGGCCGCCACGATGTCGAGGGTCGGCACCCCGATGAGCGGGACGTTGTGGCCCAGGGCGATGCCTTTAGCCAGGGCCAATCCAATACGCAAGCCGGTGTAGGAGCCGGGACCGATGGCCACGGCGATGGCCTGCAGGTCGGCCGCGGTAATGCCGGTACGCTCCCAGAGTTGGGCCACGGCCGGGGCCAGTTCAATGGTCTGCGTGCGACGGCTGCGCCAGCCGAACTCGGCCGGTACATCTGTTCCGTCGTGCAGGGCCAGGCCGATCCAATTTGTCGCCGTATCAATTGCCAGGATCATGGTGCCTCATACGCCGAATGCGTTCTTTCGGAAATCGCCCAGAAGGTCAGTAGAGCGCAAGCCGGAGGCGTTGAAGCGCATACGCCGCCGGGTTGGGCTGTCATAGGCCAGGGCGATCCACAGCCGGTCTTCGGGCAACATCTCAACGATATGCTCCGGCCACTCGATCATAATAGCCGCGTTGCTGTCGAAGATGTCTTCCAGACCAACAGTCATAATATCAACCGCCCGTTCCAGACGATAGCAGTCGATATGATAGAGGACGTTGCCGTCGTGGGGACGAGGATATTCGTTTACCAGGACGAACGTCGGGCTGGTGGCGCGGATAGGGCTGCCCCAGCCCCGGCCGATGCCCCGCGCCAGCGCGGTCTTGCCCGCGCCTAACTCGCCCGACAGACAAACAACATCACGCGGTTCCAGGAGTTCGCCCAGGCGTATTCCCAATCGCTCGGTTTGTGTGACGCTGCTACTGACGAAATCCAGCGTTCTTTCATCTAGAATAGCCATAGATTTAGTAGTGAACTTGTAACCCCAATGGGCGAGTAGTTGCCAATTATACTTTCATGGTATGATATGCGCACCTGTAGAATCCGGTTCGCCATCCGCCTCACGAGTCCTTTTATGCGTACCCTTATCCTCTCCGATATCCATGCCAATCAGGTAGCCCTGGAAACCGTGCTGGCCGAGGCAACCGGTCAGTGGGACCGACTGTGGTTTTTGGGCGATTTGGTCGGCTATGGCCCTGATCCGAACGAATGTGTTGACTTGTTGCGGTCGCTTGATCCGCTGGCGTTGTCGGGCAATCACGATTGGGCAGTGCTCGACAAGATCGATACCGAAGAATTCAATCCGGAAGCGATGAAAGCTGTCGTCTGGACGAAGCAAACGCTGAACAAGGATAATGAGGCCTATCTGGATACCTTGCCGCCTCGTTGGATAGAAGGCGACTTTACCCTGGCTCACGCCAGCCCCCGCCACCCGGTGTGGGAGTATATTATTGACTTGCAGACCGCTCTCGAAAATTTCGATCACTTCGACACGACCTATTGTCTGGTCGGTCATTCTCATGTGCCGTCCCTCTTTGAACTGGATACGGAGGCGGCGGTGCTGAATGGCTTCATGGTCGGTGCGGGTGAGGTGATTGAGCTCAGTCGCCACCGTCTCATACTCAACCCCGGTAGCGTCGGCCAGCCGCGCGATGGCGATCCCCGGGCAGCTTACGCCTTGCTGGATAATGAGTCGATGACTTGCACTTTCCACCGCGTGGCCTACGATGTTGCTGAAACTCAACGGCGCATGAAAACACAAAACCTGCCCCGCCGCCTGATTGACCGATTAGATCAGGGCGTTTAGTCCAAGCCCCAAACCGGTGTGCTTGTAGCTGGCTGTGACCGATTGACTCGCGGCTTCCTCACCATTGAACTCGCACCTCCAACCCCATAAAGCAATTGTAATTGACCTGTTAGCAGGGAACTAAAAAATGCCCGGCATCGTCAAGTGAGTAGAGATTAAATTCAATTAGGGCCACACAGGAAGGTAAGCGATGAAACGCCAAATATTGGGATTGATCATATTTACGCTCAGCGCAATGGTAATGGTCGCCTGCGGTAGCCGGGCTACACAAGTGATGCCAGAAGAAGCTATGTTTGTCGGCGAAGAGGCTTTTGAGTTCGCGCCCGCGGCACCGGCCGAAGCACCGCGAGCAGAATTTTCGCTGAACGTCGGAGGAGAAGCCCAACTGCCTGCCGGCCAGGAGCGCTTGATCATCCGCATAGGTGATATGAGCATTGTCGTCGCGGACACGGAAGAGGCCCTGGATCAGATCGCGGCCATGGCCGAGAATGGCGGTGGCTGGGTAGTCAGCAGCAACGTCTTCCAGTCAACGGCTTCGGCCAAGTCGGGCTACATTCAGATTCGTGTCCCGGCCGCCGGCTTTCAATCCGTCCTCGATGCCATCGCCGGTCTGGCGGTCGAAGTGACCCGTCTGAGCACGTCCGGCACAGACGTGACCGAGGAATATGTGGACCTTAGCGCCCGGTTAGGCAACCTGGAAGCGACGGCCGCCCGCTTGCGTAATTTTCTGGACGAAGCCCGGACGGTCGAGGAAGCGCTGGCGGTCAACCAGGAATTGAGCCGCATCGAAGGCGAGATAGAATCCCTGAAGGGGCGCATGCAATATTTGGAGCAGTCCTCGGCTTTCTCATCGATAAGCGTCAACGTCACGCCCGACGAACTGGCTCAGCCAGTGCAAATAGGCACTTGGCGACCGACCGGAGTAGCTAAGAACGCTATGGAAGCCTTGATTACCGCCTTGCAAGGGATGGCTAACGCGGTCATCTGGTTCGTCATCTTTATTCTGCCGATTCTGCTGTTGATCGCCATCCCGTTCGTCCTGCTCATCTGGCTAATCCGCCGGCTGCGGCGACGCGAGCGAAAAGCAGAGCCACAGGTGAGCGAGCCGCCGGTAGAGTAAATATTAGCAAAACCTCGGGGTTCTATTGCAGAACCCCAGGTTTTGTTATTTCACGGATCGCTCCTCGTACAGCCGCGACATAAGCCTGGAATTCGATCGTAGCCTGGACGTCCAGGTGGCGTGGCCGGGGGAGCGTGATATCGATGCGGTCAGTAATGGTGGCCGGGCGGCCGTTCATCACCAATACTTCATCGGCCAGTAACACCGCCTCGCTGATGCTATGGGTTACCATCAGCACCGTCACCGGCATGGCCTGCCAGATGCGCAGCAGTTCCTGGGCCATACGCTCCCGTGTCAGGGCATCCAGCGCGCCGAAAGGTTCGTCGAGTAGCAATAGGGCCGGTCGGTGGATGAGCGCCCGAGCGATGGCCACCCGCTGGGCCATACCGCCGGAGAGTTGGGCCGGATAGCCGGCACTGTAGCCTTCCAGTCCCACCAGGGTCAGCATCTCGTTGACCCGCTCGGCCGCCCTACCATTATCTCCGGCCAGTTCCAATGGCAGCCGCACATTGTCATAGACCGTCCGCCAGGGCAACAAGTTGTCACGCTGGAAGACAATGCCGATGGGCGCGGCCGATTGAGTCGGATTGATGCCCTGTAACGTGACCGTGCCGCTGCTGGGCGGCAAGAGTCCGGCAATGAGCCGCAGGAGCGTTGACTTGCCGACACCTGACGTGCCTACCAACGCAGCGAAAGCCCCGGCCGGCACGGTCAGGCTGACCCCGGCCAGCACCCGCTCGTCGTTATCAACAAAGGTGAGGCTGACATCATTTAGCATCAAAAACGCGGGGTCAGTGTGGATCATGTCAGCATAAAAATAGCACGCAGTTAACACTAATTAAAGACGCAAATTATCGCGGTGATGAATAATAAATACATTGATTGAACCGGCGGCCCAGCTATTCCTCGAGATACGACACTAAAAGTAAACGCTGCTCAGGGTAAACCAGCATTCCACCTGCGCCATTTGCGTTCCATAATTGTTAAGGCTGGGCGTTTTCGATGAATTCGTTGGTATACATCTGATCCAGGTCGGGCAGCGGCGCGTCCAGCAGGCCCATCTCCAATAAAAGCGTTTGGGTTTCCTGCCAGCTGGCCGGGTCTGTCACCCCCAGGGGCTCGGCTTCCCACAAGGGAAGGGAGGCGTTGAGCACGCCGCGCCGGCTGTCGTCCAGTCCCTCGACATAGTTCTTACTGATCTCATAGGCCTCATCCGGGTTATCAAGCGTGTCGCGTACTCCGCGAAGCATGGCGCGCACAAAGCCCTGCACCAGTTCGGGATTTTCGGCGATGGTGGCCTCGTTGGTGATGATGCCATTGGACACCAGGTCGGCGTAATCGGCTACAGAGATGATATTGACGGGCACGTCTTGCTGGGCCAACTGAATCGGTTCATTGTTGACATAAATGACAACCGCTTCCGATTGGCCGGCTAACAAAGACTCCAATTGATTAAAGCCAATCTCGTTGGCGTCAATATCCGACAGTGTCAAATCGTTAGCCGAAAGTAAGCCCACGAGCCCCACGTAACTAGCGCCGAAGAAACCGGGAACACCCACATTACGTCCGACCAGGTCAGCCGGGGTGCGAATTCCGGACTCGATCTTGCTGGCAATGGCGATCGGAAAGCGCTGCCACCATTGGGTTATGTAAACTATTGGTAAACCTTGAGAGCGGGCTAGGATGGCCTGCTCGCCACTGACGATGGCCAAAGGTAGCTCGTTGGCCCCCACCAGGGCGATACCATCCGTTTCGAAACCATAATCAAATTCGATTTCCAGTCCCTCCTCGGCGAAGTACCCTTTCTCGGTGGCGACATATAGGGGGGCGTATTGCGGATCGGGAATAAAACCCATGGGCAGGCGGATGGATTGCAGGTCTTCCGGCGCGCTTTCGGTCGCGCCACAAGCGACAGCGGTCGTCGTGAGAATGAATGTCAATAGCAACAGAATGTATTTCACGTTTTTACTCCACTTGTGGAATCAGAACCCGCTTGATCGCGTTCGGTAGATGAGGCATGGATTATAGCACATTGGAGAAAATGTTCGTGAGTTGGCTCGCCGGCCGGGCCGTCTCGAAGAACGCGACTGAAGTCGTGACTACGAGC
>JAWOHK010000049.1:0-5238 GCA_046485205.1 Chloroflexota bacterium
ATTACAGGTTTAATTCGAGAAATTAATGGTGAAAATAAAATCTAACTTCTATGATTCATTACCCGTTTGTCGCGTCGGTATCGTTGGTACTGGCTTCATCGCGAGTGGTTTGCTCAAATCTCTAGACCGAACGCCGGAATTCAACGTAACCAAAATGCTCACTCGGCGGGATTTACACAATATTTCCGATCATCCTCGTTCGGAAATACTGACCGACGATGTGGATGAGTTGATTGACAGTTGCGATCTGGTGGTTGAATGTTCCGGGAACGTGATCCATGCTACGGCCGTGATCGATAAACTTCTAGCTCATGACATGCCGGTCGTAACCCTGGATGCTGAATTCCACGTGACAACGGGAAGTTATTTTGTGGGTAAGGGCAACCTTACGGAAGCGGAAGGCGATCAGCCGGGCAGTTTGGCCGCATTGCATGAAAACGTTGTTGGCATGGGCTTTCGTCCTATCGTGTATGGTAACGTAAAAGCCTATCTCAACCATAACCCAACTGTGGAGGATATGGTTTTTTGGGCGAATCGAAATGGAATTAGTCTGGAACAGGTTACAGCATTTACGGATGGGACAAAAGTTCAGATTGAGCAAGTTCTCGTGGCCAATGGCTTAGGCGCTAATATCGCGACAACGGGCTTGCTAGGACCCCATTCCGAGACCATAACCGAGGGAGCGATGATCCTGGCCAAATTTGCTCAAAATTCGAGCGGGGTTATCAGTGATTATATTGTCTCACGCGATTGGAGCGGGGGTGTATTCATTGTGGCGGAGCATGATCCTGAACAGGTCGATTATCTTCGCTATTATAAAATGGGCGATGGACCAGCCTACCTCATTCCCCAGTCCTACCATCTCTGCCATCTGGAAGTGCCGAAAACCATGCGCCGTGTGATGAATTGTGGTAAGAAGTTACTGGACAATTCCGCCATCCCCCAATTCAGCGTTGCAACCATTGCCAAACGCCTTTTATTGCCCGGTGAATTGATTCCACGCGGGATGGGCAGTTTTGCCGTTCGCGGGGAAGCAGTGCGGATAGATGAGCATCCGAATCACCTGCCCATTGGGTTGCTATTCAATGGCGTTATCCGAAATCCGGTCGAACCGGGTCAGGTACTGACGTTTGATGATATCGATTTACCGGAGAGCCTGGCAATAGATGCGTGGAACGTCATTCGCCGTCGTTCCTTACCGGAAACCCCCCTGGAGGGTAATCGGGCGAATGGTGCTGATCTTTCTATGACCAAAGTCAACTCTTTCATGCCGCTGTAAGTAACGGGATCTGTATGACGGCAAAGATCACATATTATGATTTTTGCAATCTGCAGTACGCGGGTTTCTATTTGAATGGCTTTCAGGAAAACGCGCAGGAGAGAGGTTATCGTTTGGTTGTTTCACACAATCAACCCTCAGAGCTAACAAGAATCAATCTGAATGAAGAGCGGCGAACTAAATATTTGAGCCTGTATCTCATTTTTCGCTACGAAGGTGATGAAACATTTCTGTTTGCTATTGATACCAGCGATCTGAACGGAGATATGTCCCAAGGCTGGGATTGCAATCCCCTACTTGACGTATGTCGCCATTACTTCAAGGTTAACTACAATAAAGAAGCCATCGAGGCAAATCCTGAGCTGGCTCCCTATCAGGACAAGATCTTGCCCGTGCCGATCGTTTTTCCAGTTGCTGTATATCAACCATGGCATTTTCATCCCAAACTTACATCTGTACATGGATCGGCATGGCCACGCAAAGCCATCTTACGGCGGTTCAAGAGCTTGAGGAACATCCCGAGCTTATCTGATTATCGCCGGATGCGGGTAGTGCCAAAGGATCTGGATGTGTTCTTCATAGCCTCTATTTACTCAGAAGCGGGGCGCGCATATAACAGGGAAATTAACGATCATCGCAAGGCTATCGTTGAAGGGTTGAACAAGTATAGCCGTTACAACATCTTGGCTCGCTACATTGATGTCAATGGTACCGCCGAGGGTCTCGGCTCGTATGTCATTCCGCGGATGAAGCTGAGCCAATATCTCGATCTGATGTCTCGTTCCCGCATAGGAATTTATGTGCGGGGATTTTTTGGATGCCTCTCTTTTAAGTTCGGCGAGTTGATGGCGATGGGAATTCCTGTCGTCGGCGAGTCCATTCTCAATAATCGCGAGATGATGTACGGTTTCAACTACTTTCAGGAGGAGTTCGCGTATGATGAGCCGGAAGAAATTGTAGAACGGAGCATTTACCTTTTAGAGCATCCAGCCTTAATTGACGAATATCGTCGAGCTAACACGGAGACCTTCGAGAAGCACCTCTCACCCGGCCCGGTCGTTTCCGCTATCCTGGACCAGATTGAAAAACAGTTGTAACTCGGTTTCAATCTAAATTCCAAAAAGCTCCCGGGCCTACTCCGAACTAACCCACCCGTTTGTCGGCCTCCTCCCGAAATTCTTCTCTCACTTCCTCCCGACCTGTATAATTTGATCATGAGAGAGGATAAACCGACCGGAACCCTCAGTTCTGATCCCTTCAGAGGATTCCTGGTCGACACCTGGTGGTTCGGCCTAACAAACCGGCTAGATAGAAACCGTTTTATTGCTCTGGGACAGTTGCGGGCCAGCCAGGGTTTCAACGCCATCCAGTTGGTTATGGGTGTACCGCCTGAGGTTGGTCCCCTAAATGAGAACGCCCGCAGCGAGGCCGGGTTTCCTTGGCAGTTAGATGGCACGATCAACAATGCGTATCTGAGGTTAGCCCGCGAGCGAATAGGGCAGTTGAACGCATTAGGATTGAAGGTAATCGTTTATGGAGCCTGGGGTCATCAAATCGCGTGGATGGGCCGGGAATGGATGACCGGGTGGTGGTCGAACATCGTTGAGTACGTTGGTGACCTAGATATCATCTTTTGCCTCACCGGCGAATCGAACTTATGGATTGGCGATGAAGACCGGTTGTTGCCGGACAGAACGTCAGGAAATTTGATCCGGTCGAGCATGTTTACCTGGCTACCCGGTCGTCTTCATGGGCCGGCGCGACGAGCCTATTCACGCTACGCGGCCCGCCGGTCCCCCAAACTAGCGGCCGCCAGACGATCAGATTGGGGATTTGTGCTGGATAGCCTCGCTGCTTTAACTGACAATCCGATCATCATCCACACCTTGCCAGGTGAAACGGCTGTCAAAGTCGTGAATAACGGTCATCTTTTGGCGGCCAACACAATCCAAACAGGCCATGGCGAGGATAAACGCGACTCGCTATGGCAAATCCCCTTGCACGAGAAACAAGAAGACCCTGAGCAACCCTTTATTAATCTCGAACCCTGGTATGAAGGGATTCTGGGGCGGTTTGGGCCTGGCGATCAACTTTATGCTTATTGGGCATCAATGTTGGCCGGTGCTTCCGGCCATTGTTATGGCGCACATGGAATTTGGAATGTGGGGGATGGACAATTTCTGGCCCATTGGGGAGATCAAACGTTTAATCAAGCAGCGACGCTTGACACTCCGAGACTAATAGGATTGTCTCATAAACTGTGGATGACATACGAAGCCCCCGCTGAGCCATTTCACGAAGTGCATGCAGGGCAACTGTCGGTAATCGGACGTCGGGCCAGTGGGTGGCAGATCAGTTTTTATCCAGATGTTAAGAACGTGACTGCTATCCCCAAGGGGCGTATCTGGTTGCCGATGCAGGGAGATTTCGCAGTTTCATTACCGAGCAAAGGCTCGGTGGTCATAATAAGCGAGACCTCTGCCACGAGCTCCACTGCATGATCACCTCCTTAACCGTTTAAATTGGCGACAATAACCGAATCCCCAGAATTTGAGGGTTTAATCGTGTACAATAGGTCACGATGAATCGCCAAGAATTCAAACAAAGAATTGCAAATGGTCCAGTTCTCATGGATGGGGCTTTCGGTACAGTGCTTCACGGTCGCGGGATTGAGATCGAGCAGTCATTCGACGGGGTGAATCTAAGCAATCCAGCCCTGGTAGCCGACATTCACCGCAGCTACATCGATGCCGGCTCAGATATTATTGAGACCAATACCTTCGGCGCTAACCGTTACAAGCTGGCCGAACATGGGTTGCAAAATGAAATTGTGGCGATCAATCGCGCGGCTGTCGCCATTGCCCGGCGAGTGATTACCGGTTCCTACAAAGATGTCCTGCTGGCCGGGTCGATCGGGCCATTAGGTGTGCGGATGGCTCCCTTAGGTCGTGTCACAATGGTGGAAGCTGAATCGGCCTTTGCCGAGCAGTCAAAAGCGCTTTTGTTCGTAGATCCGGAAGGCGTTGATCTCATCATCATCGAGACAATGTCTGACATCAGGGAAATCGAAGCTGCAGTGAGAGGAATTCGTTCTAATTCAGTCGATGTCCCCATCGTGGCTCAGATGACCTTTAGTCGCGATAATAAAACCTTGTTGGGCTACCCGCCGGATACCCTTGTGACCCATCTCGCCAAGCTGGACATCGATGCAGTAGGAATTAACTGCAGCGGTGGGCCGGCCCAGGTCTTGCGATTGATTAGCGTCGTGAAAAAACTTGCCCCCGATATGCTGGTTTCGGCTGCTCCAAACGCTGGTTGGCCTGAGCAAATGCAGGGTGGCCGTGTCATGTACCCGGCTACGCCAGATTATTTCGGCGATTATGCCCGCTCCTTCGCGGCCGCCGGCGTCAACCTGATCGGTGGTTGTTGCGGGACGACTGACGCCCACATCCGGGCCATGCGCCATGCTCTCGATACTCCGGGTGAAAGCCGCTACGTTGTAAGTGAAGTTCGTGTCGTCAGCCAGCCGGAAAAGACGTTCGCCGTTATCGATCAACCCACACAACTGGCCGACTATCTGGCTGGGGGAGAAACTGTGCTTACGGTGGAAATGGATCCGCCTAAAGGCGTTGTCCCTGAGCGATTGCTTGCCGCGGCTCGAATGCTGAAGGATGCCGGGGCGAATTTTCTCAATATCGCCGATACTCCTCTTGCCCGAATGCGAATGAGTGCCTGGGCGGCAGCCTATCTGGTACAGCAAGAGGTAGGCCTGGAAACCGTCCTTCATTTTCCAACACGGGGTCGAAACTTGCTCAGGATACAAGGCGATCTACTAGCGGCCCACGCCATGGGAATTCGCAATCTTTTCATCACGATGGGTGATCCTACCCGGATTGGTGATTACCCGGAGGCGATGGATAGCTACGATATTGTACCGACTGGTTTGATCGAATTGATCA
>JAWOHK010000055.1:0-23851 GCA_046485205.1 Chloroflexota bacterium
GGGCATAGTACACATCAGGTGTAGGTTGGGGGTGCAGAGCCAGCACGCGCTCCAATGCCAGAACGGCTTGATTATCATAACCGTGAGCAAGGAGACTATGACCCAAATGTCGCCAGGCAACAACCATATGTGGATCGGTATATGCGGCCAAGTAAAAATTAGCTAAAGCCACAGCAGGTTTGCCTTGAGTGTTAGCGGTTATCCCTTGATTGAGCCAGTATTTAGCCGAATTGACTGTACCCCGACAATTTTCCATCGCCAGGTCCTGGCGGCCTATGTTCCAATAGAATCGACAAATTTCGAATTGCGTCAAACCAGCAGACCGCTCATCATTTACTAACCCCTGAGTTAACCAATGCTCAACCATTGAAGTATGACCGGTTGCATAAGCTAGTTGAGCCATTGCACGAGCCTGGAACCCTGCCACGGGCCGGGTTATTTCCGGTAGACGGTCGGGCATACCACCTACCAAACCAGTGGTAACCGGCATTACGGCGTTTAAAAGCATGATATTCTTTAGGTTCGCTTCGAGTTCCGTCTGTAAAGAGTAAAATCGCTCCCCTAGTGTAAATGCTAATAGGATCGACAACATGAATGCGAAGACCCAGTTTGGATATCGCCTTGTTCCTTCCCTTGGGTTGGTGCTCACGTTATCATGCCTCACAAATGACCAAGGTCTCATACCTAAGTAACAACGATGGCAACTCGCAATTTCATAGCCCTTTTGTATCCAGCAATTCTAATTGGGTCAGTATTGGGGATTCAATCGGACACAATAAAACATGGCAACGTCCACGGCCCATCAATGCGGCCGGATCCTCAACAACCGATTTGGTTTTTAAGTAGACCATGCAATAGGAAACTGAATTTAATTGGTCCATTATCTGCGCAGCCATGTCTGGCACAGTGTTATCCTGCCAGCTGTGCAATTCGACAAACACAAGCGGGCGAATCTTGAATAAAGTCTCTTTTAGTCCTGACAGGACACGAGCTTCCGCACCTTCGACATCAATCTTGATAAAATCAGGCGAGCAGCCACTATTTGCAACGAAATCATCTAATGCCAGTGTGGCTTTCCGTAATGAATGGACATGACCAAGGTAGCCTGGCACAATAGACGAGCCACCTGATGCATTACCCCCGTAAAAATCTATAATCATGCCCGAACGCTCAGCAATGAGTGCGTTAACCACTAGGATGCGATCCTCGAGGTCGTTCAGGACAATGTGATCACTTATAGTACGGCAGCCAACCTCCGCCGTCTCAAATGCGACCAGTTGGCCGTCATTAGCCATAGCATTGGCCATCACCAAGGCTGTGAGTCCTAAATTAGCGCCCACATCCAAGATGTAGTGCTTGCCTGTCGCCATGGCTCTTAAAAAGGCATAATCGCGATCCACTTGCTTTGGCCTCGCCTCACTCCGCAAGACGAATTCAGTTCCAACCAGGTTAGTTTTCCCGGTGGGTTGAATAGTCCGATGAATCACTCGTGCTACTTCTCGCCATTGTCCAATTGTTGAATGCGATTGTGGATTTCTCATTAATAAACCCCATGGGGACGAACAAACCTGAGTTAATTACCCACCGTCTTAAGTAAAATTTGTTCCGAATAGGACTCCGGCCGTAGCCCGCCCGATGTCAAGTAGTGATCACTCCACATGGCGAAACTTAACAAGGTCCATAAACTCCCACTAAAATCCGATTTCCCGTTCAGGTGCAATGAAAAAACCCTAGCCAATTCAGATTTATTAAGGCGCATACCTAACAAGTCTTGGCGATTCAACACCCTTTCAACGAATAAATCCCTAAACGGCCCGCGAAACCAATCGGATAAGGGTATTTGAAAGCCACGCTTCGAACGGGTTTGTGAGCTGACGTGCCGGCTCAATGCTTGGCGCAGGGGTAATTTACCGATACCGGTTTGAAGATCAAGGCACTGGCGCCAATCGATCCTTGTGGCAACGTCAATGACCTCTCGATCCAGGAGGGGAACTCGCACTTCAAGTGAGTGATACATTCCCCCTCTATCAACCTTGAGCAAGATTTTGCCCAAGTGGCCGACAAATTCATTCCAACGCAGCCACTGGGCCGTCCTATCCTCTTCCCATCCATCGAAGTGATATAGATTTAAATTAGCTGGCCACAATATTTGCGTCTCGAAAATGTTAGCAAGTGTCTCTTGCTTGATCAGCGAGTGCTTTTCCCTCTGCCAAGAACCAATTGTTGGCCAACGCAAATAGCCATAAGTGACGCCGTCATTGACTGCTCGACGTAAGCGCCAGTGCATGCTACGTCGAAAATTGGATGCACGGAATTCCGTTGCGCGCCGGAGGATAGATCCAAACCGCTCAGCATATCCCCAGAACAACTCATCACCACCATCGCCTGAAAGAATGACTTTTGTGTCTCGATGTGCGAGACCAGAAATCATTAAAGTGGGAAATATCGAAGAATCGGCAAACGGCTCGCTGCAGGCAAGAACCACATCATCCAAGCAAGCCAGTGCTTTATCAGGTGTAAAATGTTCCAGCACGTGGTCAACACCGATTTCTCTGGCGTATGACGATGCATCAAAAGATTCATCAAGTAGGCTTCCCTCATTCCCGATAGTATAGGCACGAATTTCCCGACCAGAGTTTGCTTGCATCTTGGCGGTGACCAACGGTGAATCAACGCCCCCCGATAGAAATGCTCCGATTGGTACATCACTCACCATCTGTCGTTTGACTGCGCCGGTGATCGCCGAATCAATCGCCTCAATTGCTTCATCTCCAAACAAATCTGGTCGGCTATAAACTGGAAAACGATAATACTCCCCACGGCTCACGAGCCCTTCGCCCGAGATATGAAGCCAGGTGCCCGGTTCAAGCATATGGGTTTTTTCGAGAATGGCGTAGGGTGCCGGAATATAGCCCAAGCGTAAGTAAAGACCAATTCCTTCTTGGGATACCGGTAGTCCGGCTCGCCACGGGTGAGCCAGGATTTGATCATACTGCGAAGCAAAGAAAAGACCTTGGCCTGTTAAGAGGTAGTAAAGTGGTTTTATTCCGGCGTGGTCTCGGGCTAAGAGTAAACTGTGGTTCTCTTGGTCAAAGAATCCGAGGACAAACATCCCGTTGAACCGATTCAAGGCCTCTCTTCCCCAATGAATCAGTGAAAACAATACAACTTCCGTATCCCCAGTTGTTTGAAAGAGAAATCCTTTCTGCTCCAATTCCAGCCGCAGTTCTCGATAATTGTAGAGTTCGCCGTTGTAAACTAGTCCAAAACGACCATCAGCAGCAACCATCGGCTGGTTAGCGGAGGATGTTAAATCCAGTATCGCCAGGCGTCGAAAGCCCAACCGGCACATACGATTACCACCAGCGAATGATAACCATTTCCCCGAAGAGTCAGGCCCTCTACGGGTCATCATATTGGTTAGATGGTTAAAGGTAGAGTCACTTGTTCCAGTTGCCGGAATTAATTCCAATTCTCCGCAAATACCACACATCGGTTACTTAGCCTTATTTGAGATGGGGGTCGTTAACGGTTTATGACCCACGCACAATAACATATGGCCATCCATTCTGCGGAAAATTCGATTAACAAAAGGACGCCAGTAGCCACTTCCGCGCCTGTTTGATAACCAGCGAAAAAGGCCAATCTCCTCTAGTAACAATCGATGAATGTATAATGGGCATGTGTAATCTACAATAAAACCTGATTTTCGAACCAGTTCCGAAAATTCACTGATCGAAAAACCATATTGGAAAAATGGTTCCTGCGGAGGAGTTGAACTGTATCGGCCTAGATGAAACATAGCTTGCCGAACAGGACCCAAATGAGGGACTGTTACAATTAGCTTTCCACCAGGGATTAACACTCGGAATGCCTCAAGCAAAAAAGGTTCCGGCCCTTCTATTCGATGCTCGACTACTCCAAAAGACAGATAAGAGGTAAATGTTTCTCCAGGGCAATCAATTGCCAGGGCATCACCATATGAGACTGGCAATTGAGGATAAATGTCCTTAACCATCTTCACCAAATCGCGAGAATACTCAATACCGATAGTATTCAGGCGATTCTGTCGAAGGGCTGCAACCCAGTAGCCAGCACCACAACCCGCTTCCAGATGTACCCCATCTGCATTCATTTCATCTAGGAGAATTCTACCCAGCTCATCTTTCGCAAGATCGATACTTTCGGCTCGGCGAAAATAAGCAGGAGTCACTAGATGTTTCCAGTAATCGAACCAGAAAGATTCTTCGGCCGGCTCACCATGCCATCGAATGCGTCTGGCTTCGATATAGCGCTTGTGGCCAAGCCAATAGTAATTAGGATTGCTCGCCATATCTGACTTTCCACGTTCCTATGGGCGAAAAGACTCCCGGGAAATCAATATCCGTTTCTCGAACTTCGTCCAGATTAAGGCGTAATCTAATGTCACCCTTGCTAAACCAGCGAACGCGATGAATGCCGACGAATAATTCAAAGAAGTAGAAACCCGATGCAAATGTTCTCCCGGGCAATTGAAATACCGACTGGTATGGCCCAGGCATCCGGTCGCCCATCCCATAATCTACCATATCGTAAGTTCTGAACAGGTTGGTGCCGTCACCAGCAACAACATTAAACCCTAGAAGAAGGTTTCGTAGCGGGTGAAGAATTTCATAGTGCACCTGTATCTCAAACGCCTGGCTACTGTCCAGAATTTTACCGACCGGTGTGCCGTTTTGGTAAACGTCAAGTTCATTGATGCGTAATTCATATCCAAGTTGAATTGAATTCCTGGTCGATTCCAACAGGGATTCGTTCAGATAACGATTGACGGTTGATGACGGAGATCCTTCAGCGTTTAATCTGCCTCCCTCGAACAAAAGGACACGAGAGCAAAGCCGTTGGATGACCTGCATATTGTGGCTGACGAGGAAGACTGTGCGGCCTACCTTGGCGACACTATCCATGACACTAAGACATTTTTCCTGAAAAGCAGCATCGCCAACAGCGAGCACCTCATCTACCAGGAGAATTTCTGATTCCAGATAGGCTGATACTGCGAAAGCCAACCTAACTCGCATTCCGCTACTATACCGTTTGATCGGTGTATCGATGAATTTCTCAACCTCGGCGAAGGCCACTATCTCGTCAAATTTCCGGGCTACCTCACTTCTGGTCATGCCCAGGATCGTCCCGTTCAGATAGACGTTTTCGCGCCCGGTCAATTCCGGGTGGAATCCGGTCCCAACCTCCAACAAGCTGGAAACCCGGCCATTTAGTATCACCTTGCCGGTCGTGGGGGGGGTGATGCGGGATAATATTTTAAGAAGCGTGCTCTTGCCAGCTCCGTTGCGGCCGATGATCCCGACGACTTCACCCTGATTGATAGTGAAGGAAACGTCGCGCAAGGCCCAGATCACATCTTCGGAATCCTCGTCATCGACCTCACTGAGCCGGCGTAGCCGGCGCAGATTATTTACTGGTGAGGCGATCCAGGCCAGCGCCGTTTGCATCAGCGTGTCCTGCTTTTTTTCCTGCAGTCCGATATGATATTGCTTGCCGAGGTTCTCGACTATGATGGCAACATCTGAAGGGTAATGGCCGTTACTGCTAGGGTTCATAGGTAAATTATCTTGCCGACGATAGTTTGTTCGTATTGATAGCCTTTTTGCTGGTCATCAGGCCACATCGGCAAAATGGAATTCCATGCGCCGGAAATAGTATAGTCCGCTAATGAACATGACGGTGGCCGATAGGTAACCAACCAAGATCATGTCCCAGGGCATTTCCACTGTTCCCAAGAGAGCCGCGCGAAACCCCTCAATAACCCCTACCATCGGATAGAGAGCGAATAGCAAGCGGCCGATTTCTCCGAGTCTTTCGCCGATCAACGAACCAGACCAGACCACCGGTGCGGCGTACATAAGGATTTGGGTCAGGAACGGCATCGCGTGCTTAACGTCGCGGTATTGAACCGACATAGCTGCGAACCAGAGCCCCATTCCAATGGCGGTAATAACCATCAACACAATCAGAAGCGGCAGAAAAACGATGTTAATAGTCGGCGGGATTTTAAACCAGGCCATTAACAAGAACACGATGATGAAAGAGATAGCGAAGTCGACTAGTTTGGCAAAAGCAGGAGTGATGGGAAAAACCAGGCGCGGAACATAGACCTTGGTCAGCATTTCAGTATTGTTTACCATGCTTAATGCTGATGCTGTCAGCGCCGTGGAGAAGTAGAGCCAGGGAACAAGGGCGACGTAACTAAAAATAGCGTATGGAACGCCATCACTATTGACCTGAGCCAAGCCGCCGAAAATTATCGTGAAAACGATCATGCTAAATACCGGCCGGATAATAGCCCAGCCAAAACCCAACACGGTCTGCTTATAAAGCACCTTAATGTCGCGGGCGATCAGGAAGTAGAAAAGATCGCGATAATTTCGTAATTCTCGCCAGTCGACCAGTTGCCGGCCGCGAACTGGTTGAATGACGATCTTCTCTATTTTCATAAAGGTCAACTTCTTTTTTGCACTACTCTGATCTGTCAAGACATTAATTAAACTTCCCACCATACACGCAACAAACGAATTAAAACGATAGCGAAAGGATTCGGCCAACAAAAATCCTCGCCATTCACACTCCTGGTATCTATCAAGGTATCACATCCGTTTTAATAACGAATGAATTGCGTGTGAAACCCTAGTGAACGATTCGTAAAAGGAGAAGATTTTTAGATGACGGTTTTACATACCGTCATTATAATTTCGAACATTAATTTACGCTCTACCTCGATCTTGTTTTTAGAGGATATTATGACCCTTGCACCGCTCGAAAAACCAGAAGCCCCGTTCTCTCAGGAGACTGCCATACGTCTGCAACGACTAGGACCTGGTGTGCCAACATTTCGAGCCTATGCAGCAGAATCCCGGCGAATCGTCCACTACATGGTGAAAGGAGAGTTTCGAACAGCGTCAAACCGTAGTCGTAGCTTGCTGGAGAATTTTTGGAACTTTCAATTCCATTCCAAAGAAACTAATGTTGAGTGCCCTTGTTGCGGCTGGCAAGGCCCGGATTTTCTATCAGCCAGTAATTGGCGGGCTATCCAGTACCATTCCCGTTGTCCGGGTTGTGGATCTGGATCGCGTCACCGCGGATTAGCTGTTCTCTTGCCTGAACTACAAGATGAACAACCTCATGGTCCGGCTTTAATTTTCGCGCCAGAACCAGCGCTTCTGACTCAAATCCGCGCACTAACGGGCGGACAGGTGCAAACTACAGATTTTTTAAGGACGGATGTTGACTTTCCAGGTGAAGATATCCAGCAACTAAGCTTCGCCGACCAATCATTTTCATTTGTTATGTGTAACCATGTTTTAGAACATATTCCGAATGATCAGCAGGCACTGCTAGAATGCGCACGGATATTAAAATTAGGTGGGCTTGGTCTTTTCACAATTCCCGGGGACTTTCCTAAAAAAGAAACTTGGTATTTTGACACACCGGATGAAAATGGTCACCTTCGCCATTATGGCATGGATGTGATTCAAAAGATGGAGCGAGGATTTAGACGAGTCGATGTCGTAGATATGGGATTAAATAGGAATCCACGCTGGCATGTTCGTTCCGGCGATATGGCTTTCCTATGTTGGAAATAAATCACCCTCCTTTTCAGGAGGGTGATGCATAAGATTCGGTTAATAACGTTATCGTTTAGTTCAAATATTGGCGAAGGTGCCCGGCAAAATTCGGGTGTCGAAGTTTACGCAGGGCCTCTTTTTCCAACTGGCGAATCCGCTCCCGCGAGAGACCGAACATTTCGCCCACTTCCTTCAGCGTGCGCGATTCACCATCTTGCAAACCGTAGCGTAAACGCAAAATGCGCGCTTCACGCGGGGTAAGCTGGTCCAGGATATCGCCGATTTCCTCGGTCAGCATATTGCTGGCCACTGATTCGGCCGGGGCCGGTGCTTCAATATCCTCGATGAAATCACCCAATTCGGCATCGGATTCGTCACCGACGGGTCGTTCCAGATGCACCGGCTGGCGGCTGGTTCGTAACATCCAGCGTACCCTGTCGGCCGGCAGATCCATATTCTCAGCGATCTCTTCAGGAGTAGGCTGGCGACCATACTCTTGCTCCAATTCTTGAGCTACTTGATAGAGCTTGCTGATACGACCGCCCAAATGAGCCGGGATTCGAATGGTGCGGCCGTGGTTAGCCAGCGCGCGGGTAACGGCCTGGCGAATCCACCATGTCGCGTAGGTACTAAAGCGATTTCCGCGCCGGTAATCATACTTCTCGACGGCTTTCATCAAGCCGACATTGCCTTCTTGGATAAGATCTAGAAATTGCAGGCCGCGCCCCCGGTATTTTTTGGCAATGCTGACAACTAGACGAGTATTGGCCCGAATCAGGTGCGCTCGCGCTGCGTCCCCGATTTCACGGACATTTACGAGGCGGTCGATCTCGTTCGGGTCGGTGACTTCTCCGGAATCCAGAAGTTCCTCGGCCTCGCGCCCCGCTTCAATTTCCATTGCCAGATGGACTTCTTCCTCGGCCGAAAGAAGGCCCTGCTGGCCCATCTCGCGAAAGTAGAGTCCGACCGAATCGTCAATCGGCACATTACTCAAATCGAAGAGAGGCGCGTCGTGCGCGCGCGTACGAACCGGACGAACATACTGAACTTTGTCGTTATTTTCGTTTTCCGGTATCACTTCATCGCCTTCTTCAATTTCCACATCCTCACCAAGCGCCAAGGCGACGACATCATCCTCGCTCTCATAAATCGCAATGCCGAGCGCTTGAGCTTCCTCTAACAGAGCTTCCAAGAGAGCAATATTGTTTTCGATTTCAGGCAGCGCTTCTAATATCTGATCATATGTCAAGTAACGCTGCTCAGTACCTTCATTGAGGAGCGCGCCCAAGACTTCCATTTCGTCAGACAATGGCTCGTTCACATCGGTCATAAATAAAAAATTCCTTCCGGTTACCCTCTAATAATTTAAACATCCATTATTGAAAGAGGCTTAGTCGATAAGGGCTGTTCACAACTGAACATCGGGAGAAAAACATATCTAATTAGGCAAACAATCCGGCCTTGAAGATGATTCCCCACATTAATCCTCTCCACAAATCAAAAGTGCAGTCTAGCATAAGAGACTGATAAAAGTCAACAGGTTTCTCTTTTCACTCACAAGAAATTGATATAACTTAGGCGATTGCGACCAGACCGGGTCGATACGAGGGCCGAGGTGGAATTATCACCCTAGTACGACTCTTTTTCTCTATGTTAAGTCAGCCAACCACTATTAGCGCGCCAACAAAAACGGGTGGGAAGTATTAACCCACCCGTTTCGACCAAATTAAAACTGCGCAGTTGCCGGTTTGGCCAGCAGTCAGCTCACATCTTAGTAATTCAACGAGTCCTCTTCTCCGCCCACAGGCGCAACACCCGGGTTCTCACTATCTTTGACCCACGCGGTCACTTCAATGGTAAATCGGTCAAAATAGCTGGCATCGGGCATATCACTTCCGTCTCCATATTCCATATCAGTGATCTCGGCGTTGATGATGAGCGAAGCCGTCTCCAGAACAATGGTTTCGTTCTCCCTGGCTAAGACCGGTTCGCCCTTGGGAGCCAGCTTGGCCTTAATGGCCTCATCAAAGAAGGCGTGATCGCTCATGATCACTTTGGTGATGGTCCGGATATCGTTTTTATCAAAGAGCCAAACTTCAAACGCCGTGACGCTTCTGGGGGTCGTAGCCCCAACTATGTCGGCGATTCCCACTCCACATTCACCCAGAAATTCACCATTGGCATTCTCGATACTAAACGTGTCGTCGTATGTGTCATAGCCGCGTGTATATTGAGTCCGAAAGCGGGCAATGGGAACCTCCGTTAGTTGAGGTTCCGAAGCAGAGATTGGTGCTCCATAAGCCGTAGCCGGAGCACTTGAAGAGGCTGATTTATCTCCACGAGGGGCAGCCGCGTACCCTTCCTCTCCTGTAGACTCGAAACCGACTTGCCGCCGGCTATAGACGTATAAAATAGCTGCTACCAACAACAGTAACAGCAGACCAAGCAAAAGTAATGGCAAGAGGTTGGAACTGCTTTCCGTATCTGTGGGTGCTGCGACGGGCGCCCCCGTGGTTACTCCGATGCCGGGAGCAGCCAGACCGGTACATCCCTGCCCGTTGACAACAGTTGCCGCAGCGATGAGGCGTTGCTGGTCAGCCGGATCGAGCGAGGTTTGTGCCATTTGACAGGCATATTCGTCACCTCCCCAACCGGAGAGCGCCGTGCGTACTTTGTCCTGATTACTATCAAAGGAGAAAAGTTCGGCCGAGTTGCGAATGTAAATATCCCGATACTGTGGAAACAAACCGGATGGATCGGTACCCTCAAATTGAACCGGAAACAAACCCCAACCTAAAACTACAAGACCGATTACCAAGCCGGCGATGAATGCAACTAAAGCCGTCAGACCGGGCCGTCTATTAATAATGTCCATTTTTGTCACCTACCTGCTTCTAAACCTGATTGATTGGATTTATTGAACCCGCTCACTCGACTGTCCGGTGTGCTCGGCCGTCTGCACACTGCTCACCGGCCGGAGCCGCCTGATCAGGTCCCGCTCTAGGCGACATCCCCTCTTCTGCTGGAAGTATATTACCATAACTAAAAAGAGGATACAAGCCGACGCAGCCGATAGATATCTTTAATCGAGATGTTTTTACGTGGCACAGTTTTGTCAAAAATTGCGTCATGAGAGCGAAAAGATAATGCCATTCTCAACCCGGCAATTTAGGCGCAACCTCCCAAACTCAAATGGCGTAATAGTCGTCAACCATCGCTGTCGACCTCTCGCTAGGAATTGATTCAAATTTAAAGATGGTGATCCTGTCCATAAGTAGAGCTAGCGCCAGGTTCTGATAGACGTAAACCCTTGAATCGACCTGTGGTCGCGGGAATTTATAATTCCGGCGAACGCATCCGTATCCGCTTCTGCACATGTTGAACAAATTCGCCCAACCCCACATCACTGCGTTGCTCGCCGTCGCGATAGCGCACGGCCAGCGTGTCCGACTCCGCTTCCTGTCGGCCGACAATGACCATGTAGGGCACTTTCATCACTTGGGCCTGGCGAATCTTATTGCCCATGCGCTCATTGCCGAAGTCGGCCGACACACGAACCCCTTCTGCGCGCAATGCTTCTACAACCCGCCGGGCATAATCATGGTGTTCGTCAGTGATGGGAATAACCCGCACCTGCTCGGGAGCGAGCCAGACGGGGAAATTACCGCCGTAATGTTCGATCAGAAAACCTACAAATCGCTCGTGGCTGCCTAAAGGGGCGCGATGGATGCAATAGGGCATTTCCGGCTGACCGTCACGATTGATAAACGTCAAATCAAAACGAGCTGGTTGGGTGAAATCCACCTGATTGGTAGCCAATGAAAACTCTCGACCAACCACGCTCCAAGCCTGGACATCGATCTTGGGTCCGTAGAAAGCCGCCTCCCCCGTCGCTTCAACATAGGGCACTTCTGCTTGCTGCATGACCCGCCGTACGATGTCCTCGGCCTTGATCCATGCAGCTTCATTGTCGGCATATTTCACGCCCAGACCTTTCTTGTCGTGCTTGCTAAAGCGCATGACAAAACGATCGATCCCGAACAGATCAAAATAGCGGCGGTAGAGATCGATAACGGCCATGAATTCATCCTCAACCTGGTCTTCGGCGCAGTAAATATGGGCGTCGTTCTGCTCAGCGGCCCGCACGCGCATCAACCCAAACAGCTCGCCGCTCTGTTCGTAACGATAAACCATGCCATACTCGGCCAGACGCAACGGCAAATCGCGATAGCTGCGCGGCTTGCCGGCGTAGATCTTGTGGTGGAACGGGCAATTCATCGGCCTAAGATAGTAGCGGACATCGTCGCGCTCCATTGGCGGATACATGCTATGGGCGAAGAACGGCAGGTGGCCGCTGTGGGTATACAGATCTTCCTTGGCGATATGAGGCGTGGCGACACGCTGGTATCCACCGGCATCTTCCATCTCGTGGGCCAGCTTCTCGAGTTCCTCGCGCAGGATGTTGCCGTTAGGCAACCATAATGGCAACCCGGGGCCCACCTCATCGTCCATGATGTAAAGTTCCAGCTCGCGGCCGAGCTTGCGGTGGTCGCGTTTGCGCGCTTCCTCCTGCAGCTGCAAATGGCGTTTGAGGTCTTTTTTGTTGAACCAAACCGTGCCATAGATCCGCTGGAGCATCGGCCGGGCCTCGTCGCCGCGCCAGTAAGAGGCTGCCGTGCCGGTCAATTGGAACGCATCGAGCGGGATGAGACCGGTGTGGGCCACGTGAGGACCCTTGCACAAATCCTCAAAGGTGTCGTGTTTGAAGGTACTGATGACCAGGTTTTCGATGGCGCGGGCTTTGTCTTCAACATCATCGCCATATTCGTTGAACTCGCCGCGCAACAGGCCTTCGATGATCTCCAGCTTAAAGGGTTGGTCCTTGAACAGTTCCCTGGCCTCATCCGTCGTAACCACGCGATAGCGCAGCGGGTGCTTGCCGACGATGATCTGGCGCATTCGCTTTTCGATGCCTTCCAGATCTTCGGCGGTGAAAGTAACCGGCCGCCCATTCTCATCCACTCCCAGGTCAAAATCATAGTAAAACCCGTCGTCGATCGGAGGACCGATGGCGATCTTGGCCTGGGGAAACCGCTCTAAGACGGCCTGTGCCATCACATGGGCGGCCGTGTGTCTTAGCCGGTACAGTTCCGTTTGTTCGTAGGGAAGATTCTCTTCTTCATTCATGATGACCTATCTCGCGCCAATCGGGGGTGCATCATTTCGAATTTCCCCCACTATAAGTACCCTGTATCAAAAGATCACAACGTCAACGACCGATCGGAGATCACCTGGTTGACCTGCTGTCTGAACTGATCCAACGGCATCGCTCCGCGATCTTCATTATCACGCGTGCGTACAGCAACCGCGCCGCTTTCCATTTCCTTGTCGCCCACAACCAGCATGTAGGGTATTTTTTGCAGTTGCGCTTCACGAATCTTCTTGTTCATTCGCTCGCTGCTTTCATCAACCTGGACTCGGATGCCATCCGCTTTCAGGGACGTGACGATTTGGTGAGCATATTCGAGGTGGCGATCGGCTATTGGAATAACCTTCACTTGCTGGGGTGCCAACCAAACCGGAAACGCGCCGTTGAAATGCTCGATCAGGATACCGACAAAGCGTTCCATGCTGCCGAATGGCGCGCGATGAATCATCACCGGCTGGTGGGGGCGGCCATCCTCGCCGATATATTCCAGGCCAAACCGCTCCGGCAACAGGAAATCAACCTGGACGGTCCCCAATTGCCACTCGCGCTTAAGGACATCGCGGAAAATAAAATCCAGCTTGGGACCGTAAAAAGCCGCCTCGCCTTCCTCAACTGTATAGTCAAGACCTAATTTGTCGGCCGCATTCCGGATGGCAGCAATGCCCCGCGACCACATGGAAGGGTCACCGGCATACTTGTCACCGTCGGGATCATTGGTTCCCAGGCGGGCGCGGAAGTCATGGAAGCCCATCGTGCTAAATACATACTGGATGAGATCGACCACGGCAATAAATTCCTCTTCCAGTTGCTCGGGAGCAACAAACAGGTGCGAGTCATCCACAGTGAACCCTCGCACCCGCGTCAGGCCGGTCAGTTCGCCGCTCTTCTCATACCGGTAGACCGTACCAAATTCAGCCAACCTGTAGGGCAAGTCGCGATAGCTACGCGGTTCGCTACGGTAGATTTCAATGTGGTGCGGACAATTCATCGGCTTGAGCAGAAATGCTTCCTCATCGATCTGAATCGGCGTGTACTGGCTGTCTTTATAGTAGGGGTAGTGACCGCTGATCCTGTAGAGTTCAAGATTACCGATATGCGGGGTGATCACCGGCAAGTAGCCGCGGTCCAACTGCGCCTGCCGCAGGAAACTTTCCAGCGTTTCGCGCAAAACTGCCCCATTCGGCAACCATAAAGGCAGGCCAGAACCGACGAGCGGGGAGATATGAAACAGACCGAGTTGTTTGCCCAAGCGCCGGTGATCGCGCAAGCGAGCCTCTTCCAGACGCTGGAGATAATCATCCAGTTCAGTTTTGTTGTGCCAGGCCGTGCCATAGATACGCTGGAGTTGTGGCTGCTTTTCGTCGCCGCGCCAATAGGCGCCGCCAGTACGCAACAGCTTGATCGCGTTTGGTTTGATATCGCGGGTACTGCGTACATGCGGACCGCGACACAAATCGACGAAGTCGCGCTGCCGGTAGATGCCCACTTCGGCCGCCGGCTCCATCGTCGGATTGCCCATTTCATCTACCTTGCCGGCGGCCAAATCCTGAATTAGTTGGACTTTGTAGGGTTGATCAGCAAAAAATTGCAGGGCCTGATCAATAGACATATGGGTACGTTCGAAATCAGTCGCTTTGCGTAGCAATTCCTTCATCCGCGACTCAATAGCGACGAGATCCTCCGGCGAAAAGGTACAGGGCTTACCCCGGTCGTCTTTTCCCAGGTCAAAGTCATAATAGAATCCGTCCTCGATCGGCGGGCCGATAGCTAGTCGGGCCTGGGGAAAGAGATCCAGGACGGCCTCGGCCATCACATGGGCGGCCGAGTGCCGTATACGGTAGAGGTCTGATTCATCGTAAGGGATATTGCCGTTGTCTGTCATAATAGCCTAACCTTATCCAATCCCTCATGCCGGAATCGCAAAGACTATCTTCCTGGTGTGTGTGCGCTCCACGACCTTACATGAGTTTTATTCTTCACAATATAAAACGCCGCCGCCCACATTGGGGCGACGGCGGTCGCGGTTCCACCCAATTTTGAAGAATGACAACCCACTCTCCAATCTCGTTATGGCCGCTAACGGGGCCATCCGGGCCGGCTTATTGGGCGGGCAGACCCGCTGGTCTGCCCTTGAAAGGCGAACGCTCGGTCCGCCTTTGCCGTTCTGCCGGCCGCTCTTGGGGGGTTTTCACTGTCATCTCCGGCGATGGTCGCTCTCAGCCTGTGGCGATCCAATCTCTGGCGCTCGTCCGGCGGTTACTCGTCCCAGTCAACGCTTTCGATTTCTTGTTTTTCTTCCTGGTGCAAGGGATGATCAAATATTCCTTGCACAATCAAATATCCATTATAAGGAAGCGGAAGCAGAAGTCAAGGCTTGATTCAACCGTATAAGACTGAACCCACCAGACAGGAATCTAGGAAACCTACCCTCTTAGCGCCAGATAACGGTATACAAAGGCCGTGATGAGGCCATAGATTAGGTGTCCCAACAGGCTCATCCATTGCATCTGACCAATGGCAAAAACCATATCGGTCATTCCCAGGCCTAACGGCATCAGAATCAAAGCGCCCAACATCCACCAGACTATTCCATTGACCACACCGCCCAGCACCGCTGTCCGCGGCGACAAATCAAAGCGGCTGATGGCGACCCCGTAAACCGCGCCGATAAAGGCGCTGATCAACATGTGGACAATGAATCCGATCACCGCGCTTTCCTGACGAATAAGCATACCCACCATCGGTAGTATACCCTGCATCGCCATCATAATTCCAAAAACCAAACCGCCAACCAAACCGGCGATGGCCCCAGTGATCGCCGCCTTGCTGACAGACACACTGGCATTTGGGTTACTCGACAAAGTTGACATTTCGCTTTCTCCTTGTTCTTAGCTTGAGCAATGAATTTGGGTACCCTCACCTCCTGACGAGCGGTGAGGCGAGATTTCTTACGGATCACTTATCCTCGTAAGATTTGCGTAAGGATTAAGGCGAATTACCGCGACACCAAAATAGGACCGAATCCGCGAATAAGCACAACTATTGGTCGTGTGTCCGACTAGCGGTAAACTTGCGGCTAATGACCCGGAAAAAACAATTGCCCTGGCGCGAGGCCGTCCGCGAGGTCATGTTCGAGGCTACACTAGCCGAATTGCAGGCCCGACACGGTACGACCAAGACCTCTTTTAACTACCGCTGGGAACACGTCACGACTGTCGTTACCTTGTCGATCCGGCTTGCCGGGTTGACCGGAGCCGACGCAAAGATCGTTGAAGCGGCCGCCTGGCTGCACGATATTCGAAAATTCGCGGACGGGGACGCGCATCCCCTAACCGGAGCCGCCTTTGCTCGCGATTTCCTGCCGACTACTGACTTTCCGGTCGCCAAAATCGAACCCGTTGCGGCGGCCATCGCCGATCACATGGGCCTTTGGCGCGACGAACCGTTGACGAATCTGGAAGCGCAAGTATTGTGGGATACCGACAAACTGGCCAAGATCGGCCTGACCGCGGTCTTTCACTGGACGGGCGGGTCCCTGGCCGGGTCTAAAATGCAAACGCTGGATAAATTGATCCAACGCGGCCGGGCGAATGACTGGCAAGCGAAAACGGTCGCCAGCATGCACACTGCCCCCGCCCGTCGCGCGGCCCAAGCTCGTTATCAGGCTTACCTTCGCCTCTACGACGCTTTGGAAGCGGAACTGAACGGTGAGGACCTGGAATAAAAAACCGGGTTTCTAAGAAGATACCCGGTTTTTAATGAGTCGAATTTAATTTAATCAGCGATTTGGCCCATCGTTTTCTCGTCAGACGGTAAGGTCTGTAAGACCGTATCCAGCTTGTCCGGATCTTCGTCTGCCGATGGCGAGCCGGGCGCTGCCCGCCGAGGAAATGGCTTTAGACCGAATTGGGTCAATGCTACCGCGCCCAGGCCAATGGCTGTAAAGAGAAACACCAGCAAGCCGGTCAGGACATCTACAGGTAACAGACCCAACATTCCGATGCCTAGGGCCAGTGTGCCGGTACCGAGCGTCGCCGTCCACCGAATACTGGTGCCTTTACTCCCATTGAACAGCCGCTCACCCAACGCGGTGCCTACTACGATCCAGCCTAGAAACAGACCTACGATCAGGCCCAGGGCCAGCAGTAGGATAATGGGGAAGCCTAACAGGCCAATGCAGATGAAGGTCAATAGGATTGACAATGGGATCAGTAAAACAATGAGTGATGGAACAGCCACCGCTGTTAGCACGCCGGCCACGCCGCTCGTGACTGTCTTTTCGCGCGCAGCAGATACCATCCGCCGCAATTGATCCGGAGCCACAACGGCAACCAGAAAACCAAGGAACCCAGACAATAGACTACTAGATACCACAGCCATCAGCCGAGCCAGAAAGCCTGTTACGCTGTTAGATTGTTGGGCAGGCATCCGCGGCACAAACGGGGCTTCCGGTGCAACCGGCATATCCGGCATTGCTGGCATTGTTGGCATTGCTGGCATATCCGGCATGATGAACTGGCCGGGAGCAAATTTGCCCAGCTCGGCTAGTGGAGCCCACTGCATATTTTTGACCACGGTACACTTTCCGGACGCGCTAACGCCTTGGATTTCACCGTTCAGCAAAACGCATTCGTTGGAAATGGAAGCATTTTCCCCGGTCTGCAGATTGCCGTTAAACAGGGTCAGGCTGCCATTAATGCGGCCATCAATTTCGGCGTCACCGTTGAAGACGACGACATCGCCATTGACAACGGCATCACGGCCGATTTCCAGGTCGCCATCAAGAACCACCACGTCATTATTGACCACCGTATTTTCTTCCACGATGGTATCGAACGCTGGTGCGGCAAAAGCGGCCGGCACAAGAGCGATGACCAGCAGCAAAGCCAAAATGATAGGGATAAGGACACGTTTCTTCTTCATTTCACTGCTCCTTGCAGTTGATTTTTTCCAATACTCCTGCGTCCATACCTCTAGTTACGCGATACGGAGGTCGCGGGTTGCAACAAAAGGCGTTGGAATACCCCACCCCACAGGAAAACCAGCCCGGCCAGGATGATCACCCAGCCGATGAGGATCGGTTGCTCCAGAAGGAAACGTCCAGTTCCGGCCACCAGGGCGCTGCCGATCGTTGAAAATACACGAGCCACATTGGCCAGGGAGTCCCAGATATGACTCAGCAAGGCCGGATCCTGGAGGATAGGCAGATAGCGTAGGACCAGCAAGCCAACAAAAGCCAGAGGGATCAACCCGCCCAGTAACAGAGTGGCATAAATGGCGCCGAGTGCCCAAACGCGCACTCGCCGGTCGGGCAGACGAGCCACTGTGCGCGTAGCAAAATCGACGGCCGGGCTAAGCATCGGCGCTTGTCGAAATAGCATCTCGATGGCCAGCAAAGCGTTATACTCGCGCTGGCAATCCGGACACGCGCGCAGGTGAGCCTCCAGCTCGTTGCGGGCCGATACGGCAAGCTCTCCATCGAGGGCGTCCATCATCATCAGATAGTAGTTCTCATCATGTTCCATCTCTTCTCTCCCACATCGTGGCATCCCTTCCGTTTTCTCAGATTGCGACTTCCGCCGCCAAGGCTGGTGATTCAGCCGGAGCGGTTATTCCCCGCTCGATTCCCGCTTCAGCCAGTTGTCGCCGGGCTCGAAACAGGCGCGATTTAACGGCGCTTACGGTTGTCTGCTGAACATCGGCAATTTCCTCATAAGACATGTCATACCAGTAACGCAAGACAACCGCCTCGCGGTATTCGCCCGGCAGTACCTTTAACAAGCCCTGCACCATTACCTCGCGTTCATTAGCCAGATACTGCCCTTCCGGACCCTTGTCATTATCGCTGTGCAATGCCGGATGCGGCGGCAACGGCTCTTCGATGGACAGGAGCACAGCCCGCCGCTTGCGAATCTGGTCGATACAATAGTTGGACGTAATCGATAGCAGCCAGGTGCTGAATTTATGCGTCGGGTCATAGCTCTCCAGTCGCGTATACGCTCGAATAAACGCCTCTTGTGCCGCCTCTTCGGCCTCGCCGCTGTTATTCAGCATGCGATATGCCAAGTTAAAAACCGGTCCTTGATACGCTTCAATTAGCTGCCCGAAGGCCGCCTTGTCGCCCCGTCTAGCCCGTTCAAGCCAGACTTGCTCTTCATTCAACGTTCCAATCTCCTGACTACTCACCCACCTATACGCAGGGTTTCATGCAAAGTTTCGCGGTGGCCTGATCGCCACCACGATCATTATGCGCGTTTAGTGTTAGAAACTCATTGGGAATTGCGGCGCTCTTTTGGATGAGTGACTTAAGCAGCGTTGTGGACGGGATTCTATGTCCCCATCTGAACATTCCACCGGTCTATTAAATTGACCAAGCAACCGGCAACTCAGGAGGATTTATTCAATATCCGTATCCACAAATTCCCGAAGCGCACGAATATTACGCAGCGGCGTTGTGGTCATAATGACGCAGCCTGTCCCCAGCAACAGTCGGCGGCCGCTCGTCTGCGCCACTGCGTCGCGTGCTTCCGACAGCGCTTCGGCCGGTCCTTCCTGGTGAAGCGTCCATTGCGACACACCGCCGCTGGCCGCCGCCTGTGTTTGGCCCAGCCCCTCGACCAGTGAGATGCCCGCATCGCGATCATGCCAATTCAGAAAAGAGACCGGGAAGTCGGACACGACATCAAACATCACCTGCTCGCCGTGCAAGTGAACCATATTACACCATAGACCGGCCGCGCTCTCCAGCACGCGCAAATCGTAAGGCCGTCCGAAGGCCCAGTAATCCTCGTGACTCATTAACGGATAAGTGGCATGCTGAATAGCATAGTAGATGCCGTCTATGCCCGCACCGCGAGCGGCATTGATAAAACGGGTGATGCTCTCGGTTATTGTCTCCAGGCCTTGCCGGAAGGCTTCCGGATATTCCCGCATATGACTCAGAGCTGTCTCATTGCCGGCCAAATGCTTGGCCATCGATAGGGGTGAAAAAATGGTGGGGATGAAGGGCACCTCGCCGCGCAAGCTCTCGCCGATCATCCTGAGCGCTTCGATCTGGGTCTTGAGCATTCCCTGACCGGGATCAAGCGGGCGCAATGCCTCCCAATCACCGGCTTCACGCACGGGCAAATGAGTATAGGTCCGCGTGCCCTCGATGTGACCCTCCCAACGGTCTTTAACACCCCAATCGACTACCGAGTAGCTGCTGGCCGGGCCGACCTTGAGCAAGTCCCAATCATAATCGGCTTGCCATTTGAGGTGCGCGGCTGCCATCGATGCCGCGTCTTGATCATCGCCGGGCCAGTGCCGCCACAGCGCCACCGGCAGGCGGTCGACCGGCTCTCCGGCGATGGCGGCTTCCAGTCGTTGACGTTTTTTCACATTTGACATCACTGTATCTCCTGTTTAACTGCGATCGGCCCCAATATCAACCGATCGCCGATCAAATTACCGCTTGCATCGGCCATTTGCAAGCGCCGCCGGCTAACCATCTCATACATCCCGACCTCGATGAAATAAGTGCCCGGCGGCAAGTCAGGCGGAATCACCAGCCGGTAGGGATCGAGCATCCGTTGGCCCGGCAACCATTTGGGGATCCATAAATGGGTCGGTGTCGAACCGCCCAACGGTGTATAGTCCAGCGATACGAGGGGCCGATTCTCGGCATCGATGAGATGGACAAACACTGTGTAGCTTTCCTCGGCATGAGCCAAGCTCTGCCATTGCAAGAGCAGGTGGACCGTATCCTCTGGTCGCACGACCAGCGGGTCTTCCCACACAGCCGTGCGCCGTTGCCAGCCGGACCGCGCTGTAGCCCCGACCAAACCGACCCGCTGTCGATAGTTGGCCAGAAGCCGATCCGTTCGAGGTGGGGCGTGCCAACCGCTAACGACTAGTGAACCCAAGGACACATCCATTTCCGTTTCTCTCCCTTGGCTCAGGTTTTTCAGCCCCAGTGAAACGGGATATTCGCCTTCAGACAAGGCATGCGGCAGGGAAAAATCAAACCGTTCGATAATCACCTCGCCGGGCATCCAGTCAGGCGTGGTCAGGTGGCTGTCGGTAGTAAAAGGAAAGCTCAACTCGCCAACCCGCACCACCGGCACCCAATAATCGGCCGTGCCTTGCGGCGCGCGCATGGCCAGGGTCAAGGGCAGATAATCGCCCGGCATGGCCTCCCCCTGCGGAAAGTCGAAACCAATGATCTCAACTGGCCCGGTTAATGCCGACACCGGAGTAAGTCCGCCCGGAAGCGTCTCGTCGCCTGGCTCGACCACCCGGTAAAGCGGCCCATCCGGCCGCAGGCGAAACCCTGCGTCAACAATCTCGCGGCGATAATTGCTTAAATAGACTGGGCCGCCGGGCAGGGTGGCGAAAACGCTTTCCAGCCAAGGTTGAGCCGTCGAAACGAACTCCAGCCTGACATCGCTTTCATCGGGCGTTCGCTCTTCAACAAATTGAGCATACCAGAGCGGGGTCATATGCTCCCAGTCGTTGAGCAGCACAGCCCCCTCCCCGGAGTCGGTAAAGCGGTCGAAAACCGCCGTCACGTAATCGGCCGCGGCAGAATAGCGCTGGAGTGAGATCACGTTGGCGTTACGAACCAGCTGCAATCCCGGACCCAGCAAAAACAGAGCAACAGCCAGCAACGCCAGAGGCCCGGAATCAAGCCGCAATCGAGATCGCGCCAGTACAAACAGGCCGTAGAAACCCAGGCCGCTCAGGAGGCTAATGATGGCCAGCAATCCCAACAAGTAAGCCATCACATCCTGGGCTCGCAGGCTCATGACAAAGGCGTAGTTGACGATAAAGGCTATCCCGTAAAGAACGGCCAACTTCCAGGCAGGCACTACGCTCGCGGGACCCAATGGAGAATACCTGGTCAATCTCCGGTCGACCACCAACCAGGCCAGGCCCAGCACGGCCAGAAGGATGACCGGCAGGGAGAATTGCAACCGCAACAAGCTCCAAAATACGACAGCTCGCCCCCCCGCATCGGCCAAACCGAAGTAAGGCAGGCTTTCCGCCAAACCGCGCGCCAAAACGTGATCGAGGAAGCCGTTGAAGGTGTTCATCGTCGATGGGCCGAAGGCAGGTTCCATGGGGCTGCTCAGTGGAAAGTAGAGCCACACCGCCAGCCCGACAATTCCCCAGGCGACCATTCCTAGTAACGTCCGCCATTCGCGCCAGATCGCCGGCCGTGCCAGAACGATAAACACCGCGTAGGCCGGAAATGTGATTACCGTCAGAGGATGGTGGGTGATACCGAACCCGGCTGACAGGGCAAAGGCATAAAGCCAGCGCCGATTCTGCCCGCCAGAGGTTGCCCACCGGGTGAGGAAGAAAAGATTGGCGGCTAGGAAGGTGGCCGTGATGATATGGGGGTTGGCGTGGATGGCATGCTGCCAGACATTAACGGCCAACCCAAAAATCAAGGCGGCGAATACAGCGGCCAGGAGCGCCGGGTCGAATCGCATCTCTCTGACCGTTCCTTGAAAACGAACAAACAGGCTGCCGGAGGCGGCGCGGACTGTTCCAAAAACGAACAACGCGGCCGTGGTGGCGGCAACGGCCGACAGGAGGTGCATGCGCCAGGGAATTTCACCGACCGGGATGAGGGTCTGAAACAATTTGCCTAATAATGTGTAAAATGCATAACCCGGCGGATGGGCGATCCCCAGCATATGAGCCACGAACGTGTATTCTGTCGGATCGCCAAACACAACGGTCCGGGCTAATGTCAGGGCATACGCTAAAGGAACGATCGCTAACAGTAAGATCACCAACCCCACCGGCAGAAATGCACGGACGGGATGGCGGTTCCCACCGGAAGTTGGTATCCGGTTTGTCATCGGATCTATTATGGTTGAATTCCGGTGATTACAAAAGGCGTGAAGGCGAAATGGCCGTAGACAACCGGCTGCGGTGGCGGGCCAAGATGCAGGCGACCATGTCCATATTCCACATCCGGTCCGGCCACGCCCTGGTCGATCGCTCGCGTCTCTAAATAAGTCTGAAGCGCGGCCGGATTATTCTCCGGATAGACGCTGAGCACGACTGCGGCCGCGCCGGCGACGTGTGGCGTCGCCGCCGAGGTGCCGTTAAAGCCTCCCCCACTATAACTAGCCGTCGAGACATTAGCGAACGCCGCCAGATCAGGTTTGTACTGTCCACCACTTGATATGCCACCAGGTCCATTGGTCGGCCCCTCGGAACTGTATCTTTCCTGACTGTAAGGCGAGCGAACATTGACGGCCGCTACAGTCATTACGGCGGGAACATCGGCCAGATTCCCAAGGCTTAAAACCTCTAGGCGCCGATCCATCTCCCGATTAGGCGTGATCAGGTTGAAAAACACATTTCGGTTGCCGCTCTCCCGCTTGATTGCGACACCGTATACGGCCTCGCTGCCGGACGTCATAAACTGCAAGCGCTCTGTCGGTCGTTGGCCGGACTGCCCTGTTTGAGGATTTTCACTCGTGGCGACGATGTCGTAGCTGGAACCGTTATATCGGACGATATAAAGCGAGAAATCCTGATTGATGGATATCCAGTCATCCCAGCGCATGGAGGCTGTAATCAGTGTGCCGGCCGGGATAAGGAACGCCTGCCCGTCGCCGGGGCCAAAGAAGTTAACTTCCTGATCCGGGGTAAAATTATGGAACAAGTCGTTGTCGGGGTCAGAGAATGACCCGCCCCAATGCGTCTGCCGGTAATTACCGGCTGCCGTCACCCACAAGATGCCAGCATTGCGAGCCGTCTGAGCCATGGAGGCAAACTTGCCCGTTCCATCACCAGGGGTGGCATTCAAAAAGGTCAGCGAAGTCGATATGATGTCCACGTCCTGGCTGATGGCATAATTCACTGCCTGGGCGAGGTCTATATCGGTGGCGATTTTCAACAGATAAAGCTCGGCTTGGGGGGCCATATCATGGACGATCTCAGCGCAAGCCGTGCCGTGACGGGTTGTTGCATCCACCAGCGTATCAGACTGGCCGGCAACAAAGTTCTTGACTGTCAC